>CAYTSH010000027.1:0-16358 GCA_964440395.1 uncultured Microbacteriaceae bacterium | reverse complement strand
GAGCTGCAGTGGATGGTCGCCTCCTACACGCTCGCGTTCGCCATCGCCCTCATCACGGGTGCCCGACTGGGCGACCTGTATGGGCGCAAAAAACTTTTTGTCGCGGGCCTCATCGGCTTCACCCTGTTCTCAGCCATGTGTGGTCTTGCGGTGAACCCGGAAATGCTGATCGTTTCTCGCGCGTTGCAGGGGTTCGCTTCGGCGGCCATGATTCCGCAGGTGTTGGCAAGCATTCAGGTGATGTATAAACCTGCGGAGCGCGCCGGGGCGGTTGCGGGGTTCTCCGCGCTGGCCGGCATTGCGGCGGTTTCCGGCCCTATTCTTGGTGCGCTGCTTACCGACGCTAACCTGTTTGGTTGGGAATGGCGCAGCATTTTCTTGGTGAACCTGCCCGTGGGTCTGATTGCAATCATCACCGCCATTCGGCTGGTGCCCGATTCGCGCGCACCGGAACGGCACCGCCTTGACGTGGTGGGGGTGCTCACCCTGGGCTTGGCGCTGATTGCCATTCTTTACCCGCTCACGATGGGGCGCGAAGAGGATTGGCCGCTGTGGACGTTTGTCTCCATGGGGTTCGGCACGGTGCTGTTTGTGGTGTTCCTCATCGTTCAGGCGCGCAAGGAGCGCGACAGTCGCGAACCGCTCATTAACTTGTCGCTGTTCCGGGTGCGCTCATTCGCGATGGGTTTGCTCATGATCGCGTTGTTCTTCGTGCCGGTCAGTGGCTTCTTCCTCATCCAGACGCTCTTCCTGCAGCTGGGGTTGGGCATGAGCATTCTGAATGCCGGCCTCGCCATGATTCCGTTCTCGCTCACGGTGCCGGTGTTCGCGGGTCTCTCCGCGGCTGTGCTGGTGAAACTGATTGGGCGCGCCGTGTTGCAGATTGCGCCGCTGGTGCTCGCGACAGGGTTTCTTTTGCTGGTGTGGGCGGATCATCAGCACGGCGTTGACACCACGTGGGTTGATCTGCTTCCCGGCCTGATCGTTTCGGGCGCAGGGTTTGGTTTGGTCGTTTCGGCGGTGGGGCTGTTTGTGCTGTCGGAGGTGCCGGTGCGGTTCGCCGGGAACGCTTCGGGCATGTTTAATACGGTGAATCAGCTTTCTTCGGCTATTGGTGTGGCGGTGATTGGTACCGTTTTCTTCGGCAACTTCGACACCGAGATTGCTGCGCTCGCCGCATCGATCACCTCGCCGGATGCTGCTGCGACCGCAACGGCGACGGCGTTCCGCGCAGCGTATCAGCCCACAATGTTGGTGATGGCGGCAACCTTGGTGGCGTCGAGCATTGCCGCAGGGTTCCTGCCGAGGCGCCCCTCGATTGAAGATGTGGATGCCGTTGCCGGCTCACCCGACGCTGCGCCGGTGCCAGCCGGTGCCGGTTCCGACGCGTAACTCGGCGCGGCCGCATTTTTGTGCTAGTGTTGACCTTTGGTGTGGAACGCTTTGGCGTGCCATGCCCGAAGATGAGCCCTCCGACGGCCGGGTTGCTGCGCAGAAGCGCATGACAACACGCAAGAGGAGCGGGATTCACGAACACCTCACCTCGATACAGAAAGCAGCACAGGAGTGACTCGCACATTCTCACCAAAGCCCTCAGATCAACAGCCTGAGTGGATCGTTATTGACGCTGAAGACGTCGTGCTTGGCCGTTTGGCTACCCACGCCGCAGCCCTGCTGCGCGGCAAGCACAAAGCCACCTTCGCGCCGCACATGGACATGGGTGACTTTGTCATCATTGTGAACGCAGCCAAGGTTGTATTGACCGGCAACAAAGCGCAAAACAAGCGCGCCTACCGTCACTCGGGTTACCCGGGTGGTCTCAGCTCGGTGTCGTACACCGAACTGTTGGCAAAGAACCCGGAGCGTGCCGTTGAGAAGGCGATCCGCGGCATGCTGCCGAAGAACTCGCTTGGCGCTGACCAGTTCCGCAAGCTGAAGGTGTATGCGGGTGCGGAGCACCCTCACGCTGCTCAGCAGCCGAAGGCATTCTCGTTCAATCAGGTCGCGCAGTAGCCGCGAAGCCGAATCAATCACCAACAGCTAAAGGATTTTCACAACCGTGGCAACTATTGCAGACCAAATTGAAGCACCAGAGAGCTTCACTACCGAAACCCCAGCAAACGCAGCACCTGCGGCTTCCCGCCCAGTGCTGAGCGTTCCCGGTGCGGCCGTTGGCCGTCGCAAGCAGGCTATTGCCCGCGTGCGCCTCGTTCCGGGCACGGGCAAGTACATCGTCAACGGTCGCACCCTTGAAGAGTATTTCCCGAACAAGCTGCACCAGCAGCTCATCAACGACCCGTTTACGCTGCTGAGCCTTGCCGGCAGCTACGACGTGATCGCACGCATTTCGGGCGGCGGCCCGTCGGGGCAGGCGGGCGCTCTGCGTCTCGGCATTGCCCGCGCGCTGAACGAGATTGATGCTGAGCACAACCGCCCAGCGTTGAAGAAGGCTGGCTTCTTGAGCCGCGACGCCCGCGTGAAAGAGCGCAAGAAGGCTGGTCTTAAGAAGGCCCGCAAGGCGCCACAGTACTCGAAGCGTTAATCAGCGACGGGTTCAGGAATCATCATGCCACGCCTGTTTGGCACGGATGGTGTTCGTGGGCTCGCCGGGATTGATATCACAGCCGACCTGGCACTCGGGCTTGCTCAAGCAGCAGCCCGGGTGCTGGGTCGTTCTGCACGTGAGGATTCCCGGCGCCCAGTCGCCGTTGTAGCCAGAGACCCGAGGGTTTCTGGAGAGTTCATTGCCGCCGCGGTCTGTGCAGGTCTTGCCAGTTCGGGTGTCGATGTGTGGGATGCCGGGGTCATCCCAACGCCAGCCGCCGCCTTCCTGGTGGGTGCGATTGGTGCAGATTTCGGGGTGATGGTGTCAGCGTCGCACAACCCCGCGCCAGATAATGGCATCAAGTTTTTTGCCCGCGGTGGTACGAAACTGCCCGATGAGGTTGAGGACCGCATTGAGGCGGCGCTCCAGCAGCCAAAGTTGAGCCCCACGGGGCGCGAGGTTGGCCGCATTGAGTTGTTTACGGACGCTGAGGATCGTTACCTGTTGCACCTGTTGGGCACGTTGCCGGTGCGTCTCGATGGGATTCACGTGGTGCTCGACTGCGCGCATGGCGCCGCGGCGGGCGTTTCGCCGGACGTGTTTCGTGAGGCCGGCGCAACGGTGACCGTTATCGGGAATGAACCGGACGGTTACAACATTAACGACGGGGTGGGTTCAACGCATCTCGACCGCATCGCTGCGAAGGTGCGTGAAGTGGGTGCGGATCTTGGTATCGCACATGATGGTGACGCGGATCGCTGCCTGGCGGTTGATCACAGCGGCAGCGTGGTGGATGGCGACCAAATCATGGCGATTCTTGCCGTTTCAATGTCTGAGCGTGGCCTGTTGAAGGAGCACACGCTCGTTGCGACGGTGATGAGCAACCTGGGCTTGCGCATCGCAATGCGCGACCACGGCATCCACCTGATTGAGACCGCCGTTGGCGACCGGTACGTGCTTGAGGCGCTGAACGAGGGCAACTTTTCGCTTGGTGGGGAACAATCCGGGCATGTCATTATGACCGAGCACGCCACGACCGGCGATGGCATTTTGACCGGGTTGCAGCTGGTTGCGGAAATGGTGCGTTCCGAGAAAACGTTGCAGGAACTTGCGCGCATGATGACGGTGTACCCGCAGGTGCTGCTGAATGTGAGCGGCGTGGATCGCACCAAATGCGCCTCAGACGAGGTGATTGCGCAGGCGGTGCGGCAAGCCGAAATGGTGTTGGGGGACACCGGGCGGGTGCTGTTGCGCCCGTCGGGCACCGAACCCATTGTGCGGGTCATGGTTGAGGCGCGCGAGCAGCACCTGGCAGAGTCGCTTGCCGAGGACATTGCCAACGTGGTTCGCGAAAGAATTGCAATATGAGCGCCGCCGCGCCGCGCGCGCTCATCACCGGCGCCACCGCCGGGTTGGGGGCGGAGTTTGCCCGTCAACTTGCCGCCGACGGCTACGATCTGGTGCTCGTTGCCCGCAACGCGGAACGACTCGCGGAGCGGGCTGCAGAGCTGCGCGCCACCGGGGTGAACGTTGAGGTGCTTGCCGCCGATTTGACCGACCCACAACAGCTGGAAGGTGTGGCGGCGCGACTCGCGCAGGCCGAGCATCCCGTTGGGGTGTTGGTGAACAACGCCGGATTCGGCCTGCCCGCCGAGTTCGAACAGAACGAGTATGCGCGCGAAGCGCAACACCTGCAACTGCTCGTGGCGGCACCAATGCGCCTCACCCACGCGGCGCTACCGGGCATGATTGCGCGTGGCGGCGGGCAGATCATCAACGTGGCCTCCGTGGCTGGGTTTATTCCGCGCGGCAGCTACGGCGCCTGCAAAGCGTGGGTGATTCAGTTCAGCCGCTGGGCGAACCTGGCCTACCGCTCGCGGGGGGTGCGGGTGACCGCGGTGTGCCCGGGTTTTGTGCACACCGAGTTTCATGAGCGCATGGCGGTGGATACCGGCACCATTCCCGCGTGGATGTGGCTCGAACCGGCGCAGGTGGTGCGCGAAGGGCTGCGCGACGCGCGCCGCGGACGATCCGTTTCCGTGCCGAGCCTGCGCTACAAGGCTCTGGTTGGGCTCAGCCGCGTGCTCCCCGACAGTGTCACCGCGCAGGCGGGTGCGCGCGGGCGCTAGTACGCGCCGGCTGGTACGCGCCGGCGGGTTCTCACAGGCTGGTGCGCGCGGGCGCTAGTACGCACCGGCGCACTACACCTTGCGCACCAGCACCTTCTGCACCGTGTGATCCGCACCCTTGCGGAGGATGAGTGAAGCGCGGGAACGGGTGGGGCGAATGTTTTCCAGCAGGTTGGGTTCGTTGATGCCCTTCCAATACTCACCGGCGAGCATCCGCGCCGCCGGTTCACTGAGATTCGCGAACCTGCGAAAATACGAATCCGGGTCGGTGAATGCGCCGTGTTGCAACGCAATAAAACGATCCTCGTACCATTTGGCAATATCGCGCGTGCGGGCATCCACATAAATTGACACATCAAACAGGTCGCTCACGGCGAGCGGGTGCTGCGCCGAAGCCGGCTGCAACACGTTCAGCCCCTCAACAATCAGCACATCCGGTTGCCGCACCGTCACAAACTCGCCCGGCAGAATATCGTAAATGAGGTGCGAATAGATGGGCACGCGCAGCTCCGGCGCGCCGCCCTTCACCTGACGCACAAACCGCAACAAGGACCGGCGGTCGTAAGACTCAGGAAACCCCTTGCGGTGTGCGATGCCGCGGCGCTCCAGCTCGGTGTTGGTGTACAGAAACGCGTCGGTCGTCACCAAATCAACCCGCGGCGTGTCCTCCCACCGGCTCAGCAGGGCTTGCAGCAACCGGGCGATGGTCGACTTGCCCACCGCGACCGAACCGGCAATGCCAATCACAAACGGTGAAGTCGCTTCGGGATGCCCGAGGAACGCTTGCGACCTGGCCATCAGTTGCTGGGTGCCCGCCGCAATCATGCTCAAATAGTGGCTCAGCGGGTGATAGACCTCGGTGACCTCCTGCACATCCAGCGGCTCGCCAAGACCACGCAACCCCGCAATTTCGCGTTCGCCGAGCGGCAGGGGAGTGTTCGGCGCAAGCGCAGCCCACTGGGTGCGATCAATCTCTGTGTACGGGTTGGCGAAGTCGGACCCGCAGGCTCGTTGTGGCTGGCTCATCGTCAACAATCCTGCCACTAAACTTGAACCCATGTGTGGAATCGTAGGATATACCGGCGCGCGGGACGCTGTGGCTGTGTTGTTGCAGGGCTTGCAGCGGCTCGAATACCGCGGGTACGACTCAGCTGGTATCGCGGTGGTGAGCGAAACGGACGGGTTGGTGACGCGCAAACGCGCCGGCAAACTGTCGGTGCTCGCCGACAGCCTGGCGGACGCCCCGCTGCCCGAAGCGGGCACCGGCATTGGGCACACCCGGTGGGCAACCCACGGGGGACCGACGGACGCCAACGCCCACCCACACGTGGGTGACGCTGGTGGTTTGGCGGTCATCCACAATGGAATTATTGAAAACTACGCTGAGCTCAAAGCGGACCTGCTCGCAGCGGGTGCCACCTTCACGAGCGATACCGACACCGACGCGGTGGCGCTGGAGTTGGGGCGAGTCTATGCGGAGGTGGGCGACCTGGAGGCGGCGTTTCGGCGCGTAGTTACCCGGTTGCAGGGCACATTCACGCTGCTTGCGGTGCACCGCAACGAACCCGGCGTGGTGGTGGCTGCGCGGCACAACTCGCCGCTCGTCATTGGGCTCGGCGAGGGTGAACACTTCCTCGGTTCTGACGTGGCCGCGTTTATTGCCCACACCAACCGCGCGGTTTCGGTTGACGAAGACACGATCGCCGTCATCACCCCGAACGAGGTGCGCCTCAGCAGTTTTGCGGGTGAGCCGGTGCCGCTGGTGGAGTTCAGCGTTGCTTGGGACGCTGCCGCCGCGGAGAAAGGCGGCTGGCCTTCGTTCATGGCGAAAGAAATTGCGGAACAGCCGGAAGCGATCGGCAACACACTGCGCGGTCGCTTGGTGGATGCCCGGGTCACCATTCCGGAACTCTCCAGTGTGAGCGAGGCCGCGTTGCGGGTAATTGACCGCATCGTCATTGTGGCGTGCGGCACCGCAGCCTACGCGGCAACCGTCGCCAGGTACGCCATCGAAGCGTGGAGCCGGGTGCCGGTCTCGGTGGAGCTGAGCCACGAGTTTCGCTACAGCAACCCGGTGCTCACCCAGAGCACGCTGCTCATTTCGGTGAGCCAGTCGGGCGAAACGATGGACACGCTCATGGCGGTGAAATACGCCCGCAGCCAGGGGGTGCACACCCTGTCGGTGTGCAACTCGCAAAGCGCAACCATTCCGCGGGAATCTGACGGCGTCATTTACACCCATGCGGGGCCGGAAGTTGCGGTTGCTTCGACGAAAGCGTTTGTGGCGCAGATTGTCGCCCTCTACCTGTTTGGCTTGCACCTGGCCACCGTGCGCGGCAGCGTTTCGGAGGAGCAGCGCGTGGAACTCACCGAACAGTTGGCGGGGCTGCCGGGTCAGCTCGCCGAAGTGTTGACGGTTACCGACCAGGTTCGCACCCTGGCCCGGTGGATGGCCGACACCCGCTCGGTGTTGTTCCTGGGGCGCCACGTCGGCTACCCGATCGCGCTTGAGGGTGCGTTGAAACTGAAAGAAATCTCCTACATTCACGCCGAAGGTTTCGCCGCCGGCGAGTTGAAACACGGCCCAATTGCGCTCATCGAACCCGGCCAGCCCGTGTTTGTGATCGTGCCAAGCCCGCGCACCGAGGCGGTGTTGCACGCAAAAATTGTTTCCAACATGCAAGAAATTCGGGCTCGGGGCGCGCGCATCATCGCCATCGCCGAGAAAGGCGACGCGGCGGTGTTGCCGCTGGCCGACGAGGTGATTGGCCTGCCAATCGCCGCCCCCTACATGCACCCGCTGCTTGCGGTGGTGCCGTTGCAACTGTTTGCGCTGGAACTTTCCACCGCCAAGGGACTCGACGTGGATCAGCCCCGCAACTTGGCCAAATCGGTGACGGTGGAGTAGGCGGATCGTGATTGTAGGCATCGGGGTAGACACCGTCGAGATTGCGCGGTTTCGCCGCGCGCTCGACCGCGCCCCGGCGCTTGGCGACCGGCTCTTCGCCCCGGTGGAGCGCGCACAACCCGTGCAATCCCTCGCGGCGCGGTTCGCCGCGAAAGAAGCGCTCGTGAAAGCCCTCGGCGGCGACCACGGGCTCAGCTGGCACGACATGGTTGTGCCACCAAGCCGCAACGCCCGCCCCGAAGTGCAGCGCGGCGGGGCGCTGGAAGCGGTGCTGGCGCTGGTGGGCGCGTCGGGCATCCACCTGTCATTGACGCACGATGGCGGCATTGCCACGGCGTTTGTGGTGTTGGAGCGGGAGCAATCGTGATCGAGGACTGGCCCAGGGTCGGTTTTCGCCGCGCCATTGTTGACCTGGCCGCCCTGCGGCGAAACGCCGCGACGCTGCAATCGCGCCTGCCGGGGGTGACCCTGATGGCCGTGCTGAAATCGAACGCATACGGGCACGGGGCGGTTGCGTGCGCCCGGGCGGCGACTGCGGCCGGCGTGCAGTGGTTGTGTGTCGCGGATTTGCAGGAGGCGGCAGAGTTGCGCGCCGCGGGGGTGCGCGCGCCGATCCTGGCCTGGTTGCACGGTGATCATGCCGACTGGGCGTGGGCGATTAAGCACCGGGTGGATGTGGGCAGTTCGTCGCTCGCGCAGCTGGAGGCGGTGGCGGAATCGTGCCGGGCGTTAGCTTCGATGGGGGATGCCGGGGGCGCGTTCACCGCCATGGTGCAGGTGAAGCTCGACACGGGTCTCAACCGGAACGGCGTGCCGCCCTACGCGTGGGGGGACGTGTTTGCCCGGGCAGCTCAGCTGGAGCGCGCCGGGGTGTTGCGGATTCGCGGGGTGTTTTCGCACCTGGCAAATACGTCGCCCGCCGATGACGCCGCCGCCACCACTCGGTTCGGTGCCGGGCTCGCGGCTGCCCGTGCAGCCGGGTTGCGCCCGGAGTTGGTGCACCTTGCGGCGTCCGCTGCGGCGCTGACCGGCCAGGGATCGGATGCGGATTTGGGGTTTGGGCTGGGGGCCGGGCCGGGGGCCGGGCTGGCACCGGATGCGGATTTGGGGGTTGCGGCGGAGGCCGGGCTGCGTGTCAACGCGGTGCGGCTCGGGCTCACCCTGTACGGCCTTTCACCGCTGGCCGGGGTTACCGCTGCCGACCTGGGACTCAGCCCGGTGATGCGCTTGGAAAGCGACGTGCTGGCGGTGCACCGGGCGGCACCCGGATCGGGGGTGTCTTACGACTACACCCATTACACGAGTGCGGAGACGAAGCTCGCGCTGGTCGGGCTCGGCTATGCGGACGGCGTGCCGAGGCACGCGTCAAACACCGCCGTGGTGCAGATTCGCCAACAGCTGTTTCCCGTGGTGGGGCGGGTGGCGATGGATCAGTTTGTGGTTGATGTGGGTGACGCGACCGTGCAGCCCGGGGATCCGGTGGTGCTGTTTGGCGATCCTGCGCGTGGCGAGCCGCCGATTGAGGCGCTTGCCGCCGCCGCGGACACCATCAGTTATGAGCTGTTGACGAGGATTGGCCAGCGAGTGCAGCACACCTATGTGGATGCGGAAACGGACGGCACCGCATGACTGAACAGCCCGCATTTGCTTTGACGTTGCGCGTGGAAACCCCGGAACGGATGCATCAGATTGGTGTTCGCCTGGGTGAGCGTCTGCGCGCCGGCGACCTGCTGGTGCTCACCGGCGCGCTCGGTGCGGGAAAAACAACCCTCACCCGCGGCATTGGTGAGGGGTTGCAGGTGCGTGGCCCGGTGACGAGCCCCACGTTCGTGCTGGCCCGGACGCACCCGTCACTGGTTGGTGGCCCCAGCCTGGTGCACGTGGACGCCTACCGGCTCTCCAGCGCAATGGAACTCGATGATCTTGATCTTGATGTGCAGCATTCCGTGGTGGTGGTGGAGTGGGGTGCTGGCATGGTTGACGGGTTGACTGAGTCGTGGCTGGAGCTTGAGATTCTGCGAGGCACGGGCGAGTTTTGGCACGATGATCAGCCGGAATCCCGCACGCTGCACCTTGCCGGGTTTGGCGAGCGCTGGGCCGGGGGGCTCGGATCGCTCTGAGTGCCTCGGCGGGTACTATCAGGTTGCTTTCAACTTTTTCGCGCTTAACATGCAATTGTTATGCAAAATTCATGAAGAATCTGTGGATGATTCCTCGCGTTAACACTCAGCTTATTCTCAGCTTTCGAGTGTAATCGCAACGTACTATGTGTGGGGTAGCCTTTTCCTTCCCCCAAGTCAAGTGTTATAGGTTTCGTTCTGCTGTCAATGGGTCTGAGCCGTTCCGCTCGGGTCCAGAACGCACGGCGGTTCAGAAAGGTGACCTCTGCGTTAGAGCGTGAGGTGGAGGAGAGGTTAGCGCAATACCAGTCGGTGTCTTCAGAGACGGGCATCGCGCTGGATCCGGCACAGTTTGTAAGAGAAAGAACGTCATGGCATACACTCCCCCCGCCGTACTTACCCCTGCCCGGCGTTGGCAACGCCGCAGCGCGTTTGCGCTCATTCCGGCGCTCATCGCCGGCGTGGTCGGACTCGGGGTTGCCCAATCCGCCACCGCCGCTACCGGTGCGGTCGGTTCACTCTCACTCGTTGTGGTGAGCGATGGGAGCGCCCCATTCGATGGCGATGCCAACGCTGCTGGCCGCGACAGTGGACCCAGCAACGGCTTGGTGCGCACCCACGATACGATGTCGTATCGCTGGGACTACAGCGTAGCCACCCCGGGCGACGTGACGTTTACCCAAGAACTGCCCAACGGGTTGTGGACTGACGCCTCGGCGGCAGCCTGCGTTGGTGGCGCGGCAGCAATCTCGGCAGATCGGCACACCCTCACCTGCACGCTGCCAAATCGGCTGGTTGGTTCCGGCTCCTACACTGTGAGCGCGGTCGTGTCCGGTACGGCGGCAAACGGAACCCTTCTGCAAACCTCGGTGAGCGCAGACACGGTCACCTCAAACCAAGTTTCAACGACCGTCACCGCGGCCACGGCAATGGATGTCAGCATGGTGCAAGCTGGCTTGCCCATTCAGAAAGCCGGACCGGGCGCGTTTGCGGCAACCCAGGGCTGGGCGTTCTACCAAGACGTGGAACTGTACGCTCCGATCGACGCAACCAACGGCATCCGCGGGCGTCAAGCGATCCAATCCCCACTCACGTTCACCGTCACCCCACCAGCGACCATGACCACGGCGGTCATCTCAGACTGTCGTGCGATGGCATACTCGGAGAGCGAACCGCTGCCAACCGGCGGGACCGAGAAAACCACAAACCAGATTAAAGAATCAGGAACCTGGACCTGCTCGCAACCCGGTGGCCCCGGAACCCCGATTACGGTGACCGTTACCGGCGCGGATTCCACGCTCGACGTGTACCCCACGCTGAACAAGCTCCTCGCCCCCGTGGCGCAGGGCAAAGCGTACTTTGGCGTTGGTCGAGTGGTGTGGTGGGTATCCGACACCCAGTTCGGCCCCGGCATTGAGAACAAAGCAACCACGCGCCTCGAATCATTTGACCCGGTGGGCATCGACGGTGGCTCAAACTATGGCGACGGTTACGCGCCGGGACAAGACCCGAACGACACGAGCTGTGTCACCGCTTTCCCAAATGAATCCATCGCGGCCAACTGCGTGAACACCGTTGTCGACACAAAACTGCAAAAATTCAACGTGCTTTCACTTGAAATCTCCAAAGACACCACCAGCACCGCCCTCTTCCCGGGAGCTAGTGGGTTGAGCTCCGGCGACGGTCCCGGCCTGCCAGGACAGACCTTTGGTGCCTCGTGGATCGTGGCAAACCCCAACGTGAGCGGGGTGGACTTCCACGACGCCACCTCGTGCGTGAAATGGGATCCTGCGCTGGTCACAATCGACGCGAGCGTCAAACCCAACCTCACCACCGGATACATCATCGAATACGGCACAACTCCATACGCCAACAACGACGAACGCCGCAACGGCCCCTGCGGCATCGCCGGCAACGGCGACCCAAGCTGGTTCAGCTCGGTTGCAGCCGCCGGTGGCGAATCACAGGTCACCGCAATCCGTGTCACCCGCACCACGCCTCTGCCAGGCGGCGGGATCGGTACCGTCATCCGGCTCCAATTTGGCATGAAGCGCACCGCCGCAGCCATCCCAGTCGGAACCAGCGTTCCGCTCTACGGCTCCGCCTGGGCGCAAGAAGTTGGCCTGGTCCCCTCCTACTACAACGAAAACGTACACACAAACAGCATTGGTGGCAACCGACTGATCGCTGCGGACGCACTCGTGCGGGCATCCACAGATTGGGATGCCGCCACCGGTTCACCCGGAACCACGCACCAAATCACCGTGCAGCCAACCGTGACCAGTACTCCGGGCGGTGTGGCGAAAAACACGCAACTCCAGGTGCAGTTGCCGAACCCGTGCGTTTCGTACCTCGTGGGCAGCGCCCCGATGGCACCCAGCGTAATCCCGGCCGACCTCGGCCCGGACGGTGTCGCCTGCACGGCTGACGACGGTGCCGGACAGCTCCTCACGTTTGCGCTCGGCGACCTGCCAGAAAATGTGCAACCAGCCGCCCTGAACTTTCAGGTGGTGTTGAGTTCACGCACACCAGCGCCAACAACGGCCAAAATCGTCACCACAATCGCCTCAGAATCCGACCCGACCCGTGCCGCAGTGCGCACCAGCACGGACACGATTCTGCTGAACTCACCCGCAGAGTTCACCGTCATGAAAACCGCCTCAACCGCAGCGGCACTCAGCAACCGCCCGTTCGACTACACGGTCAGCTGGGCAAACCGCATGAACTTCTCCGCCGGGCGAACCAGCGTGGTCGACGTGCTGCCGTTCCCCAACGACCCGCGTGGCAGCACGCTGTTCGGCAGCTTGAGCATCGACACCATTGACGCTTCTGCGGGCGTGACCGTGGAATACAGCACCATGAACCCCACGCTCGCGCTCAGCGCCCTCGCAACCGACGCTTCGGGCGACACCGGCGCGTTCAACTGGAGCAGCACGCCGAACCCCAACGCCACCGTCATTCGATTTGTGCAGGCAGACCTGCCCAGCGGCGCATACTCCAGCGCGGTGGTTCGCGTTATCCCGCAGGGCGTGCTCTACGGCGGTTCGCTCGTGAACGACCTGTATTCGAAAGCATCCGCGCTCGAAGGCAACGTGACCGGCGTGGGGCGGGTGACCGTTCCCGCCGCGGTTAGCGCTTCGCTCAGCGCAACCCTCGCGACCACGACAAACAGCTACGCCGCACCCGGCGACGTGCTCAAATACACGGCAACGATCCAGAACACCGGAAACGCAACCCTCAGCGGGCTCAACCTCGCCCCGGCTGAAGGAATGATCGGTGACCCGGCAAACCTCAGCATTTCCTGCCCCACCGGGCCGGTTGCCTCCGGTGCAAAAGTGACCTGCACACTCACCTACCCGGTGACGCAGGCCGACCTGGACCGTGGCAACGTGAAGTTTGCCATCAACGCCGTCGCAATCGCCCCGGACGCAACCGAGGTGAGCGCCAAAACCGCTCAACTTGACGTTCGTGCCGCGGTCGCAGCCAGCCTGCGGGTAACCGGCTCGGCAAACCCCACCGTCGTGTCCGGCGCAGACGAGCCAATCACGTTCACCTATGTCGTGGAGAACACCGGGAACGTCACGGTCAGCAGCATCGCGCTGCAGCAGGTGTCCTTCACCGGCTCGGCGACTCCAAGCGCACTCGACTGCGGCAGCGCAAGCCTGCTCGCCCCGGGCCAAACCGCCACCTGCACCGCAACCTACGTGAGCACCCAGGCCGACGCAGACTCTGCGAGTCTCGTGCAGCGGGTTCGCGCCGTCGGAACCAACCCGGCGCTGGCCGCAGTGCAGTCGCCAGAAACGAGCGTGACGGTTGCCGTGGGTTCCACCGCTGCCCTCTCCTTCGTGAGCAGTGTTTCCAGCAACCAAATGTCCGCGGCGAAGCAGCAACTCACCTTCACCTACAGCATCACCAACACGGGCACCAAAACCCTGCGCAATATCGGGGTGGAACAGCTGCGCTTCACCGGCAGTGGCACCGCCCCCGCGGTGACGTGTGACGCTGGTGCGGCAAGCCTCGCCCCGAAAGCCGAGGCGGTGTGCACCGCGACCTACACGGTGACACAAGCCGACATTGATGCGCGAACCATCGTGCAAGAAACCCGGGCCTACGGTTCAGAACTTGCCCGCGCGCTCACCTACTCCGAACCCGAGCTGGACGAAATCGTCTCAACCGCAGTTGCCGCCCTCCAGGTTGCTCCGGTTGCGTCGAACGCGGAAGCAACCGAGGCGGGCAAAACGGTGAGCGTTGACTACACCGTGACCAACGTTGGCGCGGCAAGCGCGAACACCATCGCGCTCGCGGTCGAATCCTTCACCGGCAGCGACACCGCACCAACCGCCACGTGTGCACAGCCAGCGCTGGCGCTTACCCCGGGCGCGGCAACGACCTGCACCGTCACGTTTGTGGTCAGCCTCAATGACCTGGATGCCGGTGAACCGTTGCTCCTCGACGTCACCGCCAGCGCGGTCGAGTTGGGCACCGACGTAACCATCACGCAGCAGGCAGAACAAGTGAGTGTGCCCGTCACGCAGCGTCCAGAGCTGACGCTCGCCCACGTGGCTACTCCAAACAAGAACGTCGTGGAAGGCGACACCGTGCAGTTCACGTTCGAAATGACCAACACGGGCAACGTCACCCTCACCGAGCCCGAGCCCGTCTCTGAACTGTTCACCGGCACCGACGGACCGCTCGACGTGGACTGTGCAGCAGTCGAAGCATCACTCGCACCCGGCGCAAGCACCAGCTGCGTCGCGGACTATGTGGTGGCGCACGACGACATGCTGCTCACCAGCATCACCGATGCCGCCGTGGCGTTCGCGCTGGATCCACGAGGCGATCTCGTGCAGTCAGTCAGTGTGACAGCCGAAGCGCTCATCAAAGTGACCGAACCCACCGTTGATCCGATCGAGCCAACGCCGACACCGACACCGACGCCCACCAACACGCCGACAGCTTCACCCACGGGGCAACCGAGCCCCGATGTGAGCCCGGTTGACCCGGCACCAACGGGGGCTCCCAGCCCGACTGCCACGGCATCCACCAAAGCGATGGAATCGTTGTCGAAAACGGGCGGCGCACCCGCCCCAACCGGCCTCGCCATGCTGCTGCTGCTCGCCGGCTGTGTCGCGGTGCTGGCGCGCCGGAAGCAGGCTGCGCGCGCCGAATAGCGGCAAACGAAGAAGCCCCGCGCGACGTTAGGGGAAGTCGCGCGGGGCTTGGGGTGTTCAACCACCCGTGTAACGGATGATGGGGGTCATCCAGCGCCGTGGGGGCGGCGGTTACATGTTTCAAGTATGGGATGCCTGGCTGGGGATGAGCAGAATGCTGACTGCGAAAAACCCGTGAACACCTTGGGTGCTCTGGGGGCTGTGAACCCGTGGATCCTGTGAACCCCATGAACCCCGTGTATCCCGTGTGTCCCGTGGCGTTAGACTGGGGGCTTGAATAAAGGAGCTGGGTGAGCGTGGTGTTGGCATCGGTGCTGTCGGGTGTGTTTTTCGGGCTGTCGCTCATTGTGGCAATCGGCGCGCAAAACGCGTTCGTGCTCCGACAAGGCATCCTCGGCACGCACGTGTTCGCCGTCGTTGCGTTCTGCGCGCTGTCCGACGCGCTGCTCATTGGGGCAGGTGTTGCCGGCCTTGGCGTGCTCATTGAGGCATACCCTGCCGTGCTCGTTGTGGCCCGATGGGGAGGGGCAGCGTTCCTTGTTGCGTACGGACTGTTCGCGGCGCGCCGCGCGGTGCGCGGAGGAAACGCCGTGGACGAAGGTGCCGGTGATGTCGGTGCTGGTGGTGGTGATGTCGGTGCTCGTGGCGGTGATGTCGGTGCTGGTGGTACTGGTGGTGCGGGTGCTTCCGGTGTGGCGGGGCAAGACGGTGTTCGCCGCGAGTCAACTCGTGGGCTGTTTCGGGTGCTGCTCACTGTGGCTGCACTGACCTGGCTCAACCCTCACGTGTATCTCGACACGGTGCTGCTTCTCGGCTCAATTGCGAATACGCACGGCGAGACCGCCCGCTGGTACTTCGCTGGTGGGGCGATGCTTGCGAGCGTGTTGTGGTTTGCGCTCCTCGGCTACGGTGCCCGCTATTTGCGACCCGTCTTCGCCCGGCCGCAGGCGTGGCGCGTGCTTGACGGTGTCATTGCGCTCACCCTGTTTCTGATCGCAGCCAAACTCATCTTTGGTGAAGTATAGGCTGTCGTGTTTTGGCCGTGGTGTCCGAATGGAATAAATAGGGGAGTGGCTTCCGCCCGGATTCTGTAAGCACGGTGGCACCGGATTCTCTAAGCAGGCGGCGGAATCAATGTGGATCCTGGGCTCCAGGGTGCACCTAAAGCCACAGTTTTGGGGTGCTGGTTTTCGGGGTGCATTTCGCTCGGTGGTGGTATTCGCCTCATCGAGAGGGAGTTGCAGTACGCCGTATCAGCTCGTGTGGGTTGTTGGGTGAGCGCGAAAGTTCGGTGTGGGGTGTGTGGGTGTGCGTTTGTGCTCACCCGTGGGAGTTTCTTGCGTTGTTCCACTTGGGGGTTGTTGGGTGAGCGCGAATGTTCGGTGTGGGGTGAGAAAGTGTGCGTTTGTGCTCACCCGGAAGAGTTGCTTGCGTTGTTTCTGCGTGCGGGTTGTTGGGTGAGCGCGAATGTTTGGTGTGGGGTGT
>CAYTSH010000026.1:0-16649 GCA_964440395.1 uncultured Microbacteriaceae bacterium | reverse complement strand
GATGAGGATGCGCCGCAGGTTGATTGGGCTGCCGGTGGTGAGGTCGAGCACGGTGAGGGTGGCTGGTGCGAGGATGAGGAGTTGGAGGAGGAGGATGCCGGCGATGTAGCTGCCGTCGCCGAGCATGTAGATGGCGATGGGTAATCCTATGTTGTTGCCGTTGATGTATGAGGAGCTGGCTGCGCCGATGGCGGTTTCTGCTGCGGGTTTGCGGTGTTTGGTGATGCTGATGAGTGTGTAGAGTGCGGCGATGCTGAGTGCGGTGATGGTGCTGACGGCGAGTGTGGGGGAGAGGAGTTGGGTGACGTGTGCTTGGGCGAGCACGGTGAAGAGCAGGGCGGGTGAGGTGATGTAGAAGGTGAGGAGTGTGGTGGGGCGTAACTGGTCGTGGGTGACGAGTTTGCTGCGTCCGACTAGGTAGCCGATGCTGATGATGCTCAGCACGATTCCTAGTCCGGTGAATGCCCCGAGCATTATGGTGTGTTGGTGAGTTCTTCGACTATTGCGTGCACGAAGGTGTCGATGTCTTGCGGGGTGGTGTCGTAGGTGCACATCCATCGGACTTCGCCGACCGCAGCATCCCAGTCGTAGAAGTGGAAGCCGCGGGCGCGCAGTTTGCTGGCGACGCCGTGGGGGAGTTTCGCGAATACCCCGTTTGATTCGGTGGGGGTGCTGAAGCTGAGTCCGGGGGTTTTGCCGGCGGCGTGGAGTGTTTCGAGGTCGGTGCGGAGTTTGTGTGCCATGGCGTTGGAGTGGCTGGCGTTGCGGTGCCACAGGTCTCCGCTGTAGAGGGCGTTGAGTTGCGCGGAGATGTAACGCATTTTGGAGGCGAGTTGCATGTTGAGTTTGCGGAGGTAGTGGAGGCCGTCGGCGACGCCGGGGGTGAGTACGATGACGGCTTCGCCGAGCATGGCGCCGTTTTTGGTGCCGCCGAGGCTGACTATGTCGATGCCCACGTCGGTGGTGATTTCGCGCAGGCTGGTGCCGAGGCTGGCTGCTGCGTTGGAGATGCGGGCACCGTCGAGGTGCACGCGCATGCCGTGGCGGTGGGCGTGTTGGGTGATGGCGGCGATTTCGTCTGGGGTGTAGGCGGTGCCGAGTTCGGTGGTTTGGGTGATGGAGACGGCGAGTGGTTGTGCGCGGTGTTCGTCGCCCCATCCCCACGCTTCTTGGTCGATGAGTTGTGGGGTGAGTTTGCCGTCGGGGGTGTTGACGGCGAGGAGTTTCAGCCCACCGACTCGTTCGGGCGCTCCGCCTTCGTCGCGGTTGATGTGGGCGCTGGTGGCGCAGATGACGGCTCCCCATCGCGGCAGGATGCTTTGCAACGCGAGCACGTTTGCCCCGGTTCCGTTGAACACGGGGAATGTTTCGGTGTTTTCACCGAAGTGTCGCCGCATGGTGCGTTGGAGTTGCGCGGTGATGTCGTCGCCCCCGTAGGCTGCCTGGTGCCCGTCGTTTACGGCGGCGATGGCTTCCATAACCTCTGGGTGGATGCCGGAGTAGTTATCCGAGGCAAACCCCCGGCTGGGCTTGGTGGTTGCGTCATTCATCACGTGGCCAGTCTACAGCGCCCCGCCGCCCCGCCTCGGGGCAGCCCCGCGTGGGCGCGGCGGGCGCTCTTCGCCCCCGCCGCGCGGGCTTCGGGCGCGGGGAGCGCCCGAAGCGGCACTCGTTCTCCCTCGCACCGCGTGCCTCCACCTCGGCAAAGTCACGCTGCTGTGATTTCAGCATGCTTGCAATGGGGTTGGGTGATTCCAACAGTAGTGACCATGGCAACGACAAAGATGACCACTCCGCAAGATTTCGTAAGTTTCGGGCAGCATCCCCTCTGCGCGCAAACCATCGCCCGGAAGGATTTACCCTCGTCTGTGCGGGGAAGACGTTCGGAACGTTCACCTCAAACGGGTCAAGCGAAGGACCACGCCCTGCCTGCGCGGGGAGCACACCCAGGCAGGTGGCTACGTGCTAGGCGGTGCCGGATCATCCCCGCCTGCGCGGGGAGCACTCCTCGGGCAAGCCGAGACTCGCACGAAGACCGGGATCATCCCCGCCTGCGCGGGGAGCACCGATGACCTCTTCCCACATGTCCGACCACGGCGGGATCATCCCCGCCTGCGCGGGGAGCACTGCCGGTCGCCTCTCGTCACCCTGGCACCGAGGGGATCATCCCCGCCTGCGCGGGGAGCACGTGGAGATTGTGCCACCGCCGGAACCGTAGTAGGGATCATCCCCGCCTGCGCGGGGAGCACGCAGGCCGCCCCATCGCCTGGGTCTCTTTTAACGGATCATCCCCGCCTGCGCGGGGAGCACTGCGCGCATTGATCTGAGCGTGGAGGGCGACCAGGATCATCCCCGCCTGCGCGGGGAGCACAGCATATCAATACCTTGTTGACCAGGGCATAGACGGATCATCCCCGCCTGCGCGGGGAGCACATCATCCACAACGGAACGCACGGATCCCTCCCGGGATCATCCCCGCCTGCGCGGGGAGCACCGGCTTCAAGGCGGCCTTGAATGTCGAGCATGGGGATCATCCCCGCCTGCGCGGGGAGCACGTTGACAAAGCTGCTTCGGAATCAAAGCGGGGGGATCATCCCCGCCTGCGCGGGGAGCACGCGGCTGGTGTGGGCGTTGTGGATTTTTGCGAGGGATCATCCCCGCCTGCGCGGGGAGCACCCGCTGATCTGAAAGCCGCGGCCATTGATAACGGGATCATCCCCGCCTGCGCGGGGAGCACTTTCTGTTCGAGAACCAGGGCGCTTTGAAAACGGGATCATCCCCGCCTGCGCGGGGAGCACCTTTGCACACCAAGGCTCGCCACTCTCGCACGGGGATCATCCCCGCCTGCGCGGGGAGCACCCGACCGTGAGGAAGCTCGTCGTGAGCGTCAAGGGATCATCCCCGCCTGCGCGGGGAGCACGTGACGCTCACGCGTGTCGATGACGGGTCGGTGGGATCATCCCCGCCTGCGCGGGGAGCACTGCAGACGCGCGGGTGTCCTGCGCTGGATTTCGGGATCATCCCCGCCTGCGCGGGGAGCACAACCTGCTGATCTCGATCGCTGTCGACGACAACGGATCATCCCCGCCTGCGCGGGGAGCACTCCACGCTGTTTGTGGCGGAGTCTGCGACTTCGGGATCATCCCCGCCTGCGCGGGGAGCACGCCACCAAACCGCCATCACGAGCAACCACGAACGGATCATCCCCGCCTGCGCGGGGAGCACGATGAGAAGCTGCGGCATCGGTCACAGCCGGCGGGATCATCCCCGCCTGCGCGGGGAGCACCCGCTCACCCTCACCGGCGACGAGCTTGGCGAGGGATCATCCCCGCCTGCGCGGGGAGCACCCCGGGGGAGCCTCAACCGTCAAGTTGAACACGGGATCATCCCCGCCTGCGCGGGGAGCACGAGCAGCTGAGTGAGGGCATCGCTCCACTCAGGGGATCATCCCCGCCTGCGCGGGGAGCACTCCCAAGCTGGGTGCGAGGTGTTACAGGCATGGGGATCATCCCCGCCTGCGCGGGGAGCACTCCCGCGCGGAAGCCTTATCGTCCACCAAACTGGGATCATCCCCGCCTGCGCGGGGAGCACGTCGCAGCGGCAGCCAACGCCGGCGCACTCACCGGATCATCCCCGCCTGCGCGGGAAGCACCCGATCTGGGTTGAGGTGGCGACCTGCGCCAGGGGATCATCCCCGCCTGCGCGGGGAGCACCGCTTCCCGCCAAGACAAACCCTCACCGATGTCGGATCATCCCCGCCTGCGCGGGGAGCACCCATGGCTTTCGCCGCCTCTCTGGTCGATGTCGGGATCATCCCCGCCTGCGCGGGGAGCACGGTCCCGGTGGTACCGCAGGTGACTTCCAGACGGGATCATCCCCGCCTGCGCGGGGAGCACACTCTCTGATCAGCCATTATATCTCAAACTTGTTCCGATTTTGATGGGTTGATGATTTCAGGATGTTGCCTTTCAGTGATCGTAAGGAATTTCCATTGTCTTGGTTACACTGGATGCTGTGCTTACCTAGAATTTCTTGCTGCGGTAGCCGTGTAGTTGAGTGCAAGAGGGGGTCTTCTGACCGAATCATAGTTTTACTATCTGGCTCTATTCCATTTTGAGGCGTTAGACCAGCCCTTTTTTAATGAAGTTCGCCCAGGCGCTGCAGGCCTCATCATAAGCGTTACACCTTCAATATCCACGGGTTTCCAGTCATGACCGATCACTTCGACTCGAAATCCCTGTTCTGTTTTTCTATCGCTGTAAGCAATTAGCGCTTTACCACTTTGGGCTTCTTCGACGAGGTTCCACACATGTTTGCGAAGCTTCGGATTGAGCTTGCCGATGAAAACACCAGCGCTCACCTCGAATAGCCAACGTGTCAGATGGCCGCGAAGCCCCTGGGGGCATGCAGTCAACACTAGGATCACCATTACGTACTCGCTTCGTAGTTTTGGCCGGCAGCCAACGATCCATGTGCGTCCCAGAGCCTTACTTCGTCTATGTTTGCCGCTGCATCTGAATCGTAGAGAGGGTCTTCATTCAGCAAACTTTTCACATCGGTAACGATTTTTTCCACAATGCGGGTCTGTAAGAAAGTGTCCCGCATCCGTCGCCGGATAATGCTTCCAAGTTCCGAGCTGGATACCTCTTGCGCAGCACCAGTTACAAGCGCTACGCACTCGAAAGCGATCGGTATTGATGTTTCCGCTTTGTAGAGATCTGCAACGTCATACACAAAGCTTCGGTCATGTCCTGTGTGTATTATGCCTAGGCCGGCAGAGCAGCCAAGCGCGACCACCGCGGCATGCACGACGCCGTACAAGCAAGCGTTCGCAGCAGATAATGCTTGGTTTATCAGATCGCTAGACTCGAAGTCTTCAACATCATAGTCGCGTCGCTTCCACTGCACGCCGGTTGTTTTGGACAATTCCTGGTATATTCGGCGTACTCGAGCCCCTTCGCGTCCGCGGAGTTGTTGCATACCTAACTCTGACACGTCCTCATCATGAAATCTCATTTGGTACATGGTTCGAGCTACTGCTATGCGGCGCTTTGAGTTCGAGACGATACTAGCTTGTTTTTCAAGCAACCTGGTTGAACGCGCTAAGGGGCGGCCTCCGGCGTAGTATCGCACGCCCTGTTCCCCGATCCAAACAATCGCTGCGCCGCTGTCGCCGAGCACGGTTATGGCCTGATGAGTCACATTCGTTCCAGGGCCGAGCAGAAGGACAAGAAGCCCCGCGCTTGGGATATGAATGATTCCCTCTTCAGTTGTTGCGGTGAGTGCGTTGGCGTCACGAGAGATGACGGCGTGCTCAAGGTAGAGGAACGTGATGCGATCGTCAACTCGCGAGAGATTTGAGGGGTTTGAGGGGGCTGCTCCTGGAACTTTCACCACGCAACCTAACTGCGGCTAGCCGGTGCCAGTGTCAATAGTCCGCAGCCGTATGCCTTTCCGCGGCCAACACCCTGCATGAGTGCGGACCGAAGTTTTGCGACGTCAACCACCTCTGCATAACCGTCAAACTGCGCCCGTGAAAGCGTTACCTGCTGATTGCTTCTGCGAAAACGAAGAATCTCTCGTTGGCTTACGAGTATTGCGCTGCTGTCGTCATCACGAGTATTAGCAATGATTGTTTGTTGTTCGTGATCAGAACTGAGGAATCGGACCCCAAGATTTTCCGCACGATCGACCAACCACTTCGCCTGTTGGGCAGAAGTAACATGACCTACCTTTCGTTTAACGCCGTTGTGGTCAGTGACAGTGTATGTGGGGTTTGCAGTGAGACGGAAACTATATTGCTGCCCGATTTGTAGCCGAGATAGAAAAGTGTCATACGGCCGTGACTCCCAGCTCATCTCGTTTGCCCAACCTGCTTGTTCCTGAATATGTTCAAGTGAAGGGATGCCTTCGCTCAGTAGCAGCAATGTGAGGGTATCTTCACGGCGTTCCAGTCGCCAGAGCGTACGTGATTGCTGCGTGGCGTGCCGCGGCGCAAAAGCGGACTCGACGGCCGCGTGCACAGCTTGGGGGTCGTGCTGGAATCGAATTGCCTGTCTACGTCGAGGGTTCAGGAACATGCGTGTTAGAAACACTAAAACTCGCCTCCGAGGGTTGCCATGGGATCGTGATCAGGGATTTGCTGAGTTGCTGGGAGATTCGCTGATGATTGGTCGCGATCACTATTCGCTGCTTGGGGGAAGCGGGCGTTGGGATTCGAGACTGTCGTCCAGCCGTGAATCACGCCGCGCAGTCCGTACTGCCGATGCCGTGAGTCAAAGCTCATCGGCAAATCACGC
The DNA here is from genome assembly GCA_964440395.1 of uncultured Microbacteriaceae bacterium. GTDB lineage: Bacteria > Actinomycetota > Actinomycetes > Actinomycetales > Microbacteriaceae > CAYTSH01. Next base: position 10,350 of record CAYTSH010000026.1, on the reverse strand, counting down.
AAAGTTTCATCTGCGATTTCGTGAGGTTCAGCGTCACGAGACCATAAGAGTTGCACTATCGAGCCCTGTCTTTCGCGATACCAATCCGAGGCTCGCCAGGGTGTTGACTCGAGTACGTCGCGCATTGGTGAGTCTTCGATTCCGCGCACAATGCGCCCAACCGGTGGGCACGCTCGGCGACCCAGGTAGAGTGGGAATACCGGTGATTTAATGGCCTCAGCGAGCCCTTCGAGCAACGAACGATCAGCCTCAATGACTGCGAGATATTTGGCGTCTGCAAGGTAATACCGATGTGTAAGTGGTTTTGATTTCTGACGGCGGTCCATTTCGGTTTGGAAATCTCGAAGCAGTACGCCCTGTTGTTCCTGGCGCACACCAAACCGCAGCTTCACCAGATCTTCGATCGGATCGGTACGGCGTCTTCCCATCGCCGCTGCAAGCAGGCCGATGACACCGCTTTTACTGGGCATTGTTTTCGTTTCACGCCGTGTAAACCTGCTGTCATTGCCCCAGGACTGGAGTGGGCCAGATAATTCAAGAAGGAGGCTGCTCATGCTCACTGAGCCAGACGTGGAGTCAATGTAGCCGTTACCAGCGAAACTATATCTTGAAGTGGTAACACCTTGGCGCGTCCCTCGAGCGCTTTTATGCCGGTGCTGATGGTTGGATCTGTAACCAACACGCCGCTGGCAAGTGGTGCTGTGCCGAAGGCTGCGTCTTCAGAAACGGCCAGGTTCACCAATCGCTCGGCAGCAATCGGTAGAATACCGCCGTCTGCTGCTACGGGAGTCTCGAAAGCTCCCGCTAGGTTCACTGGTTGATCTTCGCGGACTTCAATCAACACAAAACCAGGTCGTGTGCGATTCGCAAATGTATTTTGCTTGCCTGTTGGCATGCTAGTCACAAATGCGTGCAAAAAAGCTTCAATAGCTTTAGTTGCGGCAGCAGCAGAGCCGAGATTTTCAGTCAGCCGTTGCGCGTCAATAGTTGCGTAGCGATACAACGTTGCAGACAGAAATCCAACGGTTCCGATCATCCCCGCCCCTGCATTATCTGTGCGAGCATTGTCGTCGACGGCGGTGAAAAAATCAAACTCGGTTGCAGCTCCGTGAACTGAAATCGCATGGCTGACCTGACAGGCTGCATCGACATTATGGTCATGCGCTTCTGCGACCATACGTCCGAACAACGCGACATCAATTGAGTTTTGATTGGAAAAAGCAAGTTTAACAGCTTTTTTGTCGAGTGTTGCACCGTTGGCTACCGTAACCCCAATATCAGCAAGTGCATTAATTTGCGACCGTGATAAAAAGACGAGATAGCCTGTGTGGCGGGTTTCTTGGTCGCTTCCTTTTTTCTTTTCAACCTTGACTTTGATGCCTGTTGCGCCAAGTACTTCGGTTGCCACTTCTACTGCGCGATCGTCAGAGATCGATTCGTCAATCTCAGCCATTCTGTGTGCGATCCTTTCGACCGCATGAATAGTGCGTTCGCCAATCTCTGATGCATCGAGGTGTTTGTTGAATTCGACTCTGGTTGCTCGCTTCCAAGCCTGGCTTGAGACACGGGCTCTGGTCACGCCCCCATAAACTGCAGATTTTGGAGTGCCTGTATCATCCCGGTTGATGCACGATGGCGGAACGGTTTGTAGGATGTGGATGTCAATGAAGGTGTTCGTTGTTGGTGTCATCTTGCGTAGCTCCTTTGTAGATTGATCAGAAGTGTAGACGGTGTCAGGGAGTTATTTATGAATCGAGGGAGCTGTCAACAGGATCAGTCGTCATCACTTGCTGCGATGGGCGAATCAAATCACGTGACCATGACAGCCTCACCCTCGTGCGTCTATCCGGGAATGAGAGCATGTACAAGTCTGCAGCTAATTTTGAGTAATCTAGAGGGATTCCCTCCGCTCGAAATTGCTGCACTATGCTTCGCAGGTGTTGAACAATCTCACCATGAGCGGTTGCGGCAATGAGGGTATGGTAATGCCGCATGACTGGCCGTTCTCGGTTGTCGGGGGTGTCAGTGCGGATAAGTCGCTGAACTGCAGTGCCGACACTCACTCCGCTCACATGCTGCGCTTCTCCCCTTGACTGCTGGTGGATTGCATACAGGTGCAGTGCAGTAGCAACAGCGCGCTCGGCTGGAGTGGGCTCGTCGCCACGACCTATGAGCGTCGCAGGTGCATCTGAGAACGTTGAAATCCAAATCTCTATGATTCGAGCATCAATCGTTGGGTCAGCGTTGCGAAGCCGAGCGAGTTCTGCTTTTGCAGAGGAGGCGCCATCCAGGTAGCCAGCTTGGAGAATTCTCAATCGATGTTCAGTGAACGATTTGACTGATTGCCACGTTCCTTGCCCGCTTTTTGATGTCGGTGCGGCTACCTCTGCTGTCTCAGTGGAAATACTCACGTTTGCTTGGTCTCCTTATTGTCATTGAATTGGCGCGATAATCTTGTCTTTTGATGCTAATTCATTGATTATTTTCGACGAGCTGGTCTGCCAAGAACATTCAGGATCTCAGCATCAAAATCCTTTATGGCGTTTGCCAACGAGTAGACGCGTGTGCCACTAAGTCCAGAGCTACCCACACGTCCAGCCCAAGCGGCTGCCGGTGCATCATTTGCACGCTGTTCCATCCGCAGCGTGATGTCTGTCCTCACGGTCTCAATCCAGTCCAAGAGAAGCTCGTGTGGATCGATCCCTGGCTTTAGAAGTAGCAGCCATTTCCTGAATGCTGCATCGAGCGAGGCATACGCATCTTCCGTCACATCGGTTGTTCTACCTGGTGCGTCGCCTGCTGCTCGATTGAGATCAGTTACAAAATCCGCAAGTGCGCGAACGGCTCCGTGAGCTTTCGCAACAGCGTCATGTGCTACCGAAAGCTGCCCATTGTTTGAAAGATTGGCGAGTGCTGATGCCAGAACCAGCTGATCCGAAACCACGGCAGCGTAGCTGGATTGGTTTGCGCCGTATTCCATACCCACTGCAACGATTTCAATGATTCGGTCGCTGTCTACATATCCTCGGTTTGTGAGTGAGCCAAGCCAGGATACGACAGCAGCTGGTTCTGCTATTTTAGTGATTTTCCATCTTTCCTGGATTTTGTTGGATGCCGCTGCGCTTTGTGGCGTTGGCAATAGTGTTGAGATTCCTTGCCAGATTGCGCTGGTTGCGTGAAGCTCTTGTGGCATGTACCGCACCATCTTTGCTTTCTGGCTCTGGGGCTCACTAAAGCGCCAGCTCGTGTACAGCTCCGTGTTTGATTGCAGCGTGTAGTCTATCGGGTCACCGTTTGTCACGAGCACGCCAGTCACTTTGCCATGCTCAGCACGAAGACGAAAGCGACGTTGCGGCCAAGTGAGCAGAGCCAGAGATCCAACCGTACCGATCTCTTCTATGCTGCGAGCTGCTGGGCCGAGTGTCGCATGCTCCCAGATAGGAATGTCCCGTGGGTGTTCTGCCGCCCGATTCCGAATCAGGTTGAGAACAAGTGTCTCGCGAAGATTGTCGCCGCGAAGAGTGATGCCACCAAGCCATCCGGCGAAACCGAGCCCCATCGGATAGCCTTTACCTCCTTTTGTGCGGTTATCACCAACAGCAGCAGACTTAATGCCGGAATAGTCGTAAGCATTGGCGTGGATCAGCCATCGAGCTGCCTCAGCAAACGACAGGGAGTCTAATTCGCTGCGCATAGAGAACAGTCCGCCTTCGGGCTCAACATCTGCCACGATGAGTGAAACTGGTTTCCACTCATTATTTACGGTGCGAAGATTTGGTGTTTGTAAGAACGGATTGGCTTGATCGAGGAGATCAAACCGATGGTACCAATTTGCGAAATACTTTTCTAACTCTTCACTGGGCAGCTGCGGAGACTCCCATAACTTAGCCCAGTCAGCTTCTGGATCTTCGACAGCAACACGATCAAAGACACGGTACATTATTGCAAACATAATTCTCAGAATTGCGAAACGCATTGTTGGCAATTCAGCAACGACATCGCAGAACTCGTGTGCGGAGCATAAAGCTTCTCGCAGGGAAACCTCACGTTGACTGCCATTTTTTTCGACAACATGAAGCCAGGGCTCATCGATCAGATTGAATCGTGCAGAATATTCGGTACTCTGGTGTTCAGCGACGCTCATGGCGAATCCTCCCGCTCGACGACAAGGCCCAGCTCTTCACTGTACTGAACCCGAATGTTATTGATTGTACAGCTGAAACTAGCATCGAGAACCATTGGCAAGGCTCCCCGGAGCCACGGAGAGTTTTGCCAGGATTCGATGCCGTTGCGTTCGAGTGAACTAATCACGGATTCGAGCTGTGTTCCACGAGTCATCCAAGCCGGAAGTGAAACGCTGCAGGTAGCTACAGCTTTCGCGAGTTCATCGCTGATCCCTGCGGTGAGGTCTACAGCTAAGCCACCAAAGTTCTCTCCCAAACTAGGAAGCGAACAGATTTGATCAACGACTCGTTGCACCAGCACCACTTCAATCGAGAGCTCAGCGTCACGAACTTGTGCAGCATTGCAGTGTTCCTCGCTTGCTTCGCTCTGAGCGCGACTGCTCCATTCGGATATTTCACCTACTCCGGGTTGCCGCACTACGAATTGGTTTGAGCGTTGGCGCTGATCCAATTGCTCCTCGCGCATCACCTGTTCGGCACGAGCGTGATGTTCCTGCCACTGCGAAGGAATAAAGGGCGCGCTACTGTAGGTCTGCGCGATAAGCGATGGCACATCGTCCGGAACGGTGATCACAGTGGGCTGCCTATTTATGATCTGGTCAGGAGACCGCAAGTGCTTGGTGGCGAGCTGCCTCAAGGCAGCAACAGTGCGGATAAGTAGCGCTTCTCCGTAAACTCTGACGACACCCTTGTCAAATTCCGGACAATTCTCACCTTCTAGTAATCCCAGGCCGCCAGTGAGAACTACTCTCGGCGTTTGTAATGATGCCGGTCGTTCTTCTGGCGGTCTGTCGTGGCGATGAACTCGCCCAACACGTTGAATGAGTGAATCCATCGGTGCAATGTCAGTGAACATCACATCGAAATCGACATCAATCGATGACTCAATCACCTGTGTGGCAACTACAATAAGGGATTTCGGGCGCTGAGAGCGCCCTGGACCCAGGCGATCCACAAGGTGTCGCTCTCGACGAGCCCGCGATGAGGTGGTGAAACGGGAGTGATAAAGCTCAACACATTCCCCGTGCCTCCTTTGGAGCTCAGCGAATACACGTTGTGCTCGGTTGACAGTGTTCAGCACTACAGCGATACAGCCTCCAGATGCAGCAGCCCGGCTGATTTCGTCAATCAGGTCGTCATCCGAGGCTTCTGAGAGCTCGAAAGTGTTGCGGCGGCCTGATGGTGCAGAAACTCGTTGCGACTCAAATCGAGCTCCGGCGGCCGTGATGACCGGATATCCATTAGTATTAGCGATCGCTGCCAATGCTGCATCGGGTTCCGGCTCCGCGATAATCTTTGCCCTGTCCACCGTCTGGCGAGCGCCCTCTCGGTATGCAGACAAAAGTTCAAACCTATGAGATTCTGGAAGGGTGGCTGAAAGCGCAATGACCGGCACCTGGTAGGCGCCAAGCCATTGCAAGGCTCGCAAGAGATACGTCCGCATAAACGTGTCTGCTGCGTGAACCTCATCGATGATCACTACCTTGCTGCCGAAACCGAGGTGTCTGAGCGTCAGATGTTTTGCTTTCAAGGACATAAAGAGCATCTGATCAATTGTTCCCACCACGAAGTCTGACAGTACTCGCTGTTTCCTGCCTCGAAACCACTGATTTGCTGTGACTGAATGCTCAGGTGTTTGTTCGCCATCAAAGATCATCGTGGCATTGTTTGCGTTAGCGAGACGCTGGAAGCGGTCATCAAATTCAGCTTTTGAATGCGCAAGGGTGAGCGAAGGAAGGTTTGCGTTCGATCTGGAAGGTGCACCAGAGTTGGAATCCCTGGAGTCTAACCAACTCAATGTTCGGCCAAACATCGCATCTGCCGTTGCCCGTGTTGGTAGCAATAATGCGACACCGTTCATACCAAATTTTTCGGCCAGCGTTTCCGCGCAAGCAAACGCTGTCTCGGTTTTTCCTTCACCCGTTGGTGCTTCGATCAGGATGAGGGAAGGCTCGCTGAGCGTTGAGGCGAGTGCGTGGCTATCACGCTGACTTGGTCTTGGGTTCATTACGCGAAAGCGATCTCTGAAGTAATCACTCAGCTCAATTGACGCGCTGGGTTGCCAGCTGTCGCTCAATGCGAGTTTCCGAAGCCCCTGTTCAGCTCTGTGCGATGAGGAATCTCCAACTTCGTAAGGAAACATCCCTTCGTTCGAAGCGATCCAGTCGCAGACGATGAGGAAGCCGTTGAGGATTGCTTGTACCGTTTCAGGAACCCGTGTCTGAAGAATTATCTTCCAGTCGGTATCGCTGATTTCTGCGATCTGATCAGCCCGTCGAAGGAATTCTCGCCGAACTTCTGCCCAATGGGAGGGCTCACCGAGTCCTTCCTGGTACACAGTGGGAACTCGGTTGACGGTCGCTGTGAATGCGCCGTGATGGCCGCCAACAATTTCAGCGAGCCTCAAGCCGGCTACAGCACTCCGCTTCTCTGTCTTTGCGTCGAAATGTCGTCTGATAGCAAGTTCGCCGGCAAGACCATGAAGATAAGCGCGTTGATCCGCGTATGGAGGGTCAGGCTCGGGGAAGTGGAAACCGACTGCTTCCATCTGGCGCCGACCTTCTGGAGCCTTCATCGCAAACGCAGCTGTAGCTTTTCCAACGTCATGACTTGCGGCAAGCCAGACAGCTATACGTCTTGAGGTTTCTTCGTCTCCGAAGGAGAGTGCGAGGAGATCCCGTTGAGATTTTGAGAGCCAACGAACGAAGAGGTGATCAGCGACGGCAGCCGTATCTTCGAGGTGTGCGTACAGCGGAAACGGTTTACCGCCATCGTTTCGAGACTTGGCCCAGGCAGCGCGAACCATCTTGTTTTCAGGCTTTGCCAGAGTCTTCAATAGGTGCCACTCCTGATTGTAATTTGCCTCTCCCCTCGTTAGGAGAAAGCATTCATCAATACTAATGAATTTGCTGTCTACATCAGTAACCCGCTCTTTTCGCAGTTCGCCGGCTGATCGGAGAAGGTGCTACTCGCTGGAATCCAAATCGTCCCTCGCGCACCCACCGAGCTTGCCGCCCCTGCACCCCTACGCCCCTGCGTCCCCGCCGTACCCCGCCAATCCCGCCAACCGCCCACGCCACACCCCGCCATACACCCCACCCCCAAACCTTGCCGTTTGCTGTGAACTCTCGGTAGGCTGGGGGTATGGTGCCGAAAGCTCTCAAAACAGCGTTGTCCTTGTTCACTCTCGCAGCGGTGGTTGCGGTTGGGGTGAGTGTTCCCGCGGGGGAGAGCGGCGCGGTTGCTGTCGGCAACTGGGCGAGTTGGGCGCCACTCACCGGTTCAAGCGGCGCCTACGAATCTTCGGTGACGTTGGCGGGGCAGCCTGCGTTTACCGCCACCGTTTCGAGCACCAGCCGCTCCGGCTCGGTGGGGGTGATCAGTGGCGCTTCCACCTGGCTGAGTGAGGGCACCCCGGTTGGGGCGAAGTACGGCAGCAGTAAGAATCAGCCGTACCTCAATTTGCGCCCCCGGGTTGACACGGCGACCGGCTCGTCGAGCACCACCTACCATTTTGCGGTGCCCACCCCGGGCAACAATTGGGCGTTTGTGTTGGGCGATATTGACGCCGACCAGGTGCAGGTGACCGCAACCGATGTGACCGGCGCGGAGCTCACCGCCGCCGACTTGGGTTTTCAGGGTGGCTTCAATTACTGTGCCCCGGGCGTGGTTGGCAAACCGTCGTGCACGGGTGACGCCACCGACGTGCCCACGTGGGATCCGGCGACGCGGACACTCACCGGCAACGCCGCCGCGTTGGACACGCAGGGGTCTTCCGCCTGGTTTGAGCCGAACAAACGGGTCAGCACGCTCACGTTCACGTTCACTCGTCGCGCTGGTTTTCCGGTCTACCAAACCTGGTTTGTGAATCAGAGCCGCGATGTGACCGGAACGGTCACCCACCAGAGCACGGGTCCCGTTGCCGGTCAGGTGGTGAACCTGTTGGACGGTGCCGGTCAAACCGTGGCAACCACCACGACGGCGGTTGACGGCAGCTTCGCGTTCACCGGCTATTTCGCTACCGGTGGGTTCCAGGTGAGTGTGGTGCCCCCGCCCGGAACGGTCAGTGTGGATTCCCCCACGAAGCAGGTTGATCTTTCATCCACTGACGGGGTGGCTGATTTCACGCTGCGTGACATTATTCCGGTTGCGGTGAGCGGCCCGATCACGAACGCGCTCACCGGCACCCCCATGGTTGGGGTGAGCGTCAGCATCCCAGATCTTGGCCTCACCACCGTTACCGGCCCGGATGGCGTGTACCGGTTTGATGTGGTCACGCCGGGCACGCACGACGTTGTCCCGGCCACCCCGACCGGGTTCACCGCGAACACCCCGCCGGTGCAGGTGACGGTGCCGGCGGGCAGTGAAACCCCGATTGCCGATGTGGCGTTCCAGTTCACCCCCAACCCCACCATCAGCGGCACAATCACCGCGGCGGGCAGCCCGGTGGGCGCTGTGGTGGTCACCGCCACAAACGGCACCGACACGTTCACCACCACCACCGCCCCGAGCGGCACGTACGCGTTTGCGCTGGTCCCGCCCGGCACGTACACGGTCACCCCGCAGGCCCCCGCCGGGTTCACCGTCTCGGGCGCGTCGAGTGCCACCCCGACGGTCACGGCAAATACGCCAAACGTTGATTTTCAATTAGTTAAGGATGCCGTGCCTGGCACAATCGCCGGCACCGTCACCAGCGGCTCGGCTCCCGTCCCTTCGGCGAGTGTCGCCGTCACCGGGCCGGGCGGCACCGTGACGGTCATCACCGACGCGGACGGCATCTACGCGGCGGAGAATCTCGCACCGGGAACGTACACCATCAGCGTCACGCCGCCGTCGGGGTACTCACTGCCGGTGCCGACTGAACTCACCGCAACGGTCACCGCGGCTGGTGAAACGATTGTGGATCAGGACTTCACGCTCACGCAGAACCCGCAACCGAGCCCCACCGCGCCCACACCCACCACAACGCCCACCACTTCGCCAACACCAACGCAAACGCCAACACCCACCACCGCTCCAACACCCGCGCCCACCACCACGTCACCTTCCGCCACCGCGACGGCAGGGCCGCGACCGGTACTCAGCCGCACCGGCGCCGCCGGTTCTGCTGCCCCGGCGGCGGGCGCCGTCGCCGCGTTACTCGCCGGCGCGCTCCTGATGCGCCGCCGCGCAACGCAGCACACTTGCTGATCCAGATCGGTCGGCGATCGCCGGTGTGCGAACGGCGGGGATGCGTCGCAGCTACCCGGCTCGCCGCCGCTACCCCGTTTGTGCCCGGCACCCCCGTTTGTGCCCGGCACCCCCGTTTGTGCCCGGCACCCCCGTTTGTGCCCGGCACCCCCGCTTGTGCCCGGCACCCCCGCTTGTGCCCGGCACCCCCGCCTGAGCTTCTCACGCCCGCTTGAGCGCCTCACGCGCGCTCAACTTGCCGCCGGTGTGCAGCAGCGAGCCAGCGTAAATCCGGGCAGCCAACCGGGTCACGAACACCGTGGTCAGAATCACCCCAAGCATTGACAGCATCGGCTCCCACCATTCGGCGGTGCCCGCGACGAGTCGCACGGGCATCCCCACGGCCGCGCTAAACGGCACATACGACATGATTGTCATGACGAGGTTGTTGTCGTTGAACGCGATGACCGCAACATACGGAAGCATGATGAGCATCATGATCGGGGCGGTTGCCGACCCAATATCTTCCATGCGCGAAACGAGCGCGGCACCAGCCGAATACAGTGCAGCCAACAGCACAAACCCAACCGTGAAAAACGGCACAAACCAGGCCATCGAAACGCCAAAAACGTCAAGCATGTCCGCCTGGCCGGTGATGCTCAACCCCAGAATGCCGAGCGAGGCAAGAATACCAACCTGAGCGAAAGCCAACAACGAATTTCCGGCTATTTTCCCGGTGAGCAGTGCATTCACGGGAATGCTGGACAGCAGCATTTCCACCACCCTTGTCTGCTTCTCCTCAACCACACTCTGCGCCATTGCCGTGCCAAACGTTGTCGCCGACACCATAAACACCACCCCAAACACAATCCCCGCAATGTACAGCACAAACGGATCCACAGCGGGCGGGTCAAGCAAAGTCACCGGCGGCGGCACCCACACCAGCGGCCCCCCACCCGTAGGGGGTGTGTAAATTACAATATATGTAAACCCAAAC
>CAYTSH010000025.1:0-16728 GCA_964440395.1 uncultured Microbacteriaceae bacterium | reverse complement strand
CTGCGTTGAGCGTGGTGCAGACTGCGCTGGTGGAGACGGGGCTGCTGAGTTGGTCGGATGTTGCCCGGGTGCTTTCTGAGAAACCCGCTGCAATCGGTGGCCTCACCGGACAGGGTCGCATTGCGGTCGGTGCGCAGGCGAATATTGCGCTGGTGGATCCATCGGTTCGGCGGAATTTTTCGGTGGCTGATCTTGCGGGTCGGAGTGTCAACACGCCGTTTGATGATGTGGCGTTGGTCGGCGATGTGCATGCCACGCTGTATCGCGGATACTGGACAATGCGTGCGGGGAGCGTGATTCCTGCAGCGCAGGCCGCGGAGCACGCTCGGGCTGCGCGCAACGGTAGCCCCGCATGACGCCCGGGTTGGCTGCGGCGGTTGTGCTCGCGTTTCCGGTACTGGCGAGCGGGCTGATGCTGTTGGGTTGGCGGGCGCGGGGGCGGCGCACCGCGCACGTCGCCCTCCCCGTGGTGCGTGATCTTGGCGCGATTCGCGTGTCTGCCGGTGCGTTGTATCTCGCATCGACGCATGCGGGTGCCCCGCTTGAGCGGGTTGTGACGGCAGGGTTGAGTTTTCGCGGGCGTTGCGAACTGGTGGTGGCGGAGCGGGGGGTGCACTGGCAGGTGCCCGGTGAGCCGCCCGTTGTTGTGCCGGCGCACCGGTTGGTTTCGTGTGAGCTGGGGCGGTTCACCATTGACCGGGTCAGCCAGAAGAATCGCATGCTGCTCATCCGTTGGCGCCTGGATGATTGCCAGGACAGTTCTGGGACGCTGGTGGTTGAGTCGGCGTTCGGGCAGGTTTCGCCGGCACTGTTGCCGGGGCTTTGCGCGTCGATTCGTTCGCTCATCACCGATTTCGATCTTTCTCACTCACAGCATAACTATCAGGAGGTTTAGGTGTCCCACACCGATCCAACACACGCCGCTGTTCTTGTCCTTGAGGACGGTAGCCGTTTTGAGGGCAGGGCGTATGGTGCTCGTGGCCGCACGTTCGGTGAGCTGGTTTTTGCCACGGGCATGACCGGCTACCAGGAGACGCTCACCGACCCGTCGTATGCCGGCCAGATTGTTTTGATGACGGCCCCGCATATCGGCAACACGGGCATGAACGACGAGGATATGGAGTCTCGTCAGATTTGGGTGAGTGGGTTCGTGGTGCGTGATCCTGCGCGCCGAGTGTCGAATTTTCGTGCTGAGCGTTCGTTGGACGATGACTTGGTTGCGGATGGCATTGTGGGTATTCAGGGGATCGATACGCGCGCGATTACGCGCAGGATTCGGGCGGTCGGCTCAATGCGGGCGGGTATTTTTTCTGGAACGGATGCCGTGCTTCCCGAGGACGAGCAGCTGTCGTTGGTGTTGCAGAGCGCGCAGATGAGCGGCCAGAATCTTTCTGACGTGGTGAGCACTCGTGAGCCGTATGTGGTGCCGGCTCAGGGGGAGTCGCTCGGTCCGATCGCGGTGCTGGACCTTGGGGTGAAGCGTCGCACGGTTGCTTTTTTGGCTGAGCATGGTTTTGAAGTGCATGTGCTGCCCGCGGGTAGCACCGCTGATGATATTCGTGCGGTTCGCCCGGTGGCGTTGTTTTACTCGAACGGCCCTGGCGATCCGGCGGCTTCGGACGGTCACGTTGCGCTGTTGCGCGAGTTTCTTCGAGAGGGGATGCCGTACTTCGGTATCTGCTTCGGCAACCAGTTGCTGGGGCGTGCGTTGGGCTTGTCGACGTATAAGCTGCCGTTTGGGCACAGGGGTATTAATCAGCCGGTGTGGGATAAACAGTCCGAGAAGGTTGAGATTACGTCGCAGAATCACGGCTTCGCGGTTGCTGCGCCGCTGGATGAGGTGTTTGACTCCCCGGAGGGCTTCGGGCGGGTTGAGGTGAGCCATTACAGTTTGAATGATCAGGTGGTTGAGGGCTTGCGTTGTCTGGACATTCCGGCTTTTTCAGTGCAGTACCACCCGGAGGCTGCCGCGGGTCCGCACGACTCGGTGTATCTATTTGAACGGTTTTGCGCGCTGCTGCGTGATCGTTCCGTTTCCGCTCCGTCCACCCGCTAAGTCCGAGAGAGTTGTTCATGCCTAAACGTTCAGATATTCAGTCAGTTCTTGTTGTTGGCTCCGGCCCGATTGTGATTGGTCAGGCTTGCGAGTTTGATTACTCGGGCACGCAGGCTTGCCGCGTGCTGCGGGAGGAGGGGGTGCGCGTGATTTTGGTGAACTCGAACCCCGCAACGATTATGACGGACCCGGACTTTGCCGATGCCACCTATATTGAACCGATCACTCCTGAGGTGATTGAGCAGATCATTCTGAAGGAGCGACCGGACGCGATTTTGCCCACGCTGGGTGGTCAGACCGCGTTGAATGCTGCCATTGAGTTGCACGAGCGCGGCATCCTGGATCGACACAATGTTGAGCTCATTGGGGCGAATGTTGAGGCGATCAAAAAGGGTGAGGATCGCCAGCTGTTCAAGGAACTCGTGGTGGCCTCCGGTGCGGATGTGGCGAGGTCGTTCATTGCGCATTCGATTGAGGAGTGTTTGGAGTACGCCGAAGAGCTGGGATACCCGCTTGTGGTGCGGCCCTCGTTCACGATGGGCGGTTTGGGTTCTGGTTTTGCTTACACCCCGGAGGAACTGATTCGGATTGCGGGCGACGGCTTGCACTACAGCCCCACGACCGAGGTGCTGCTCGAGGAGTCGATTCTCGGTTGGAAGGAGTACGAACTCGAGCTGATGCGCGACACTGCGGACAACACGGTGGTGGTTTGCTCAATTGAGAATGTTGACCCGGTGGGGGTGCACACCGGCGATTCGATCACGGTTGCGCCGGCCTTGACGCTCACGGATCGGGAGTTTCAGAAGCTTCGCGACATTGGTATTGATATCATCCGGGCGGTTGGCGTGGACACTGGCGGCTGCAACGTGCAGTTCGCCGTTGATCCAGTCACCGGCCGGGTGATTGTGATCGAGATGAATCCGCGCGTTTCGCGCTCATCCGCGCTGGCATCGAAGGCCACCGGCTTCCCCATCGCCAAGATCGCGGCGAAGCTCGCGATTGGGTACCGTCTTGATGAGATTCCGAACGACATCACCAAGGTCACCCCGGCGAGTTTCGAACCCACGCTCGACTATGTGGTGGTGAAGGTTCCCCGATTCGCGTTTGAGAAGTTCCCCGCCGCGGATCCGACGTTGACCACCACCATGAAATCGGTGGGTGAGGTGATGGCGATCGGGCGCAACTACACCACGGCGTTGCAGAAGGCACTGCGTTCGCTCGAAAAGCGCGGTTCGTCGTTTCATTGGGGGGAGCAGCCGCACACGGCGGCTGAGCTGGTTGCTGCTGCGAAAACGCCGACGGATGGCCGGATTGTGCAGGTGCAGCAGGCACTCCTGCACGGTGCCAGTGTCGAGGAGTTGTATGAGGCAACCGGGATCGACCCCTGGTTCCTCGATCAGATTGTGCTGATTAATGAGGTAGCTGCCGAGGTGCGGGCAGCAGCAGAACTCAGTGGGGATGTGTTGCGCTACGCCAAGCAGCACGGCTTCTCCGACGAGCAAATCGCGCAGCTGCGGGGGCTGAAAGAGCACGAGATTCGGACGATCCGGCACCACCTCGGCTTGCGGCCGGTATTCAAAACGGTCGACACGTGCGCCGGCGAGTTCCCCGCACTCACCCCCTATCACTACTCCAGCTATGACAGCGAGTCTGAGGTGACCCCGAGCGAGGGCAAGAAGGTGGTTATTCTCGGTTCGGGGCCGAACCGGATTGGTCAGGGCGTCGAGTTTGACTATTCCTGCGTGCACGCCTCGTTTGCACTATCGGGCGCCGGTTTTGAAACAATCATGATCAACTGCAACCCCGAGACGGTGTCGACCGATTACGACACGTCTGATCGGCTGTATTTCGAGCCGCTCACGCTGGAAGACGTGCTGGAGATTCTGCATGCAGAACAGGCCAGCGGTCAGCTGATTGGGGTGATTGTGCAGCTCGGCGGCCAGACCGCACTTGGCCTTGCGAAGGGACTCAAGGAGGCCGGCATCCCGATTTTGGGAACCACCCCGGAGGCCATCGACCTGGCTGAAGAGCGCGGCCTGTTCTCCACGATCCTTGACGAGGCAGGGTTGCTGAGCCCACGTAACGGCATGGCGACGGATGTTGCCGGTGCGATCCGGGTGGCCAAGGAGATTGGTTTCCCGGTGCTGGTTCGGCCGTCGTACGTGCTCGGTGGGCGCGGCATGGAAATTTTGTACGATGTGCCGTCGATCACCGAATATTTTGAGCGCATCGCTGGCGACGGCATTGTCAGCGCCACGAGTCCGCTGCTGGTGGATCATTTTCTGGACGATGCGATTGAGATTGACGTGGATGCGCTCTTTGACGGCGAGCAGCTCTACATCGGCGGCGTGATGGAACACATCGAGGAGGCCGGGGTGCACTCCGGCGATTCGAGTTGCACTCTGCCGCCCGTCACCCTCGGGCACGATCAAATCAACCAGGTGCGCGAGGCGACAGCGGCCATTGCGCGCGGTATTGGTGTGCACGGCTTGCTGAACGTGCAGTTCGCTATTGGCCAGGGCATCCTGTATGTGTTGGAGGCGAATCCGCGCGCGAGCCGGACCGTGCCGTTTGTGTCGAAAGCGTTGGGTATTCCGCTGGCAAAAGCTGCGGCACGCATTATGGTGGGGCACACGATCGCCGACCTGATTACCGAGGGGCTGCTACCTGAGCGTGACGGTTCGCGGGCGCCGCTTGACGCCCCGGTTTCGGTGAAAGAAGCGGTGCTGCCGTTCAAACGGTTCCGCACCCGTGCGGGGCTGATCGTCGATTCGTTGCTGGGCCCCGAGATGCGTTCGACGGGTGAGGTGATGGGCATTGATCGCGATTTCCCGCGGGCGTTTGCAAAGTCTCAGACCGCAGCCTACGGCGGATTGCCGTCGACCGGCGCCGTCTTTGTGTCGGTTGCGGATCGGGATAAGCGCGCCGTGGTGTTGCCCGCACTGCGGTTGCAGGAACTTGGCTTCACGCTGTTAGCAACGTCCGGAACCGCGGTTGTGTTGGCCCGGAACGGCATTCGTGCCACCACGGTCAAGAAGTTTTCCCAGGCTGGCGACGAGCCGTCGGTGGTTGATCTGATTAATCAGGGTGCGGTGCAGTTGGTGATTAACACGCCGAGTGGGCGGTCCGCACGAGCGGATGGGTACGAGATTCGTGCCGCCGCGGTGGCGGCTGACATTCCGCTGTTCACGACGCTTGCGGAGGTGTCCGCCGCGGTGGCTTCGTTTGCGGCGCTCGCTGACGGTTTTTCCGTTACGTCGCTGCAGGAGTATGCGATTGAGCGGGAAGCGTGGGTGCGTGCATGATCGTGTCGTTTGGCGATCGCCTGTGGCACGCCATGACGCACACGGGCCGGCTGTGCGTGGGAATTGACCCGCACGGCTACCTGCTTGGCGAGTGGGGTTTGCCGGACACCGCGGCTGGGGCGCGTGAGTTTGGTCTTCGCGTTGTTGCGGCTGCCGCGGGCCAGGTGGCGGCGGTGAAACCGCAGGTGGCGTTTTTTGAGCGCTTCGGTTCGGCCGGCTTTGCCGCGCTGGAACGGGTGCTTGCGGAGGCGCGTGCGGCGGGCGTGCTTGTGATTGCCGATGCGAAGCGTGGCGATGTTGGCACGAGCGTTGCTGCGTATGGGGAGGCCTGGCTGACTCCGGGGAGCCCGCTTGAGGCGGATGCGTTGACGGTTGCGGCTTTTCAGGGCGTTGGTTCGCTCGCCGAGCCGTTTGCGCTGTGTGAACGTGTCGGTAAGGGGTTGTTTGTGTTGGCTGCGACGTCGAATCCGGAGTCGTGGCCGGTGCAGCGGGCGCAGCTCCATGGGGTGGATGCCGTGCCCGCCGACCAGCCGCAGGCTGCCGTGGGGCCGCGCTCGGTTGCTGCGCACATCTTGGCTGAGGTGCAGCAGCGGAACGTGCCGGGTTGTTCGACAGCCGGGGTGGGCTCGTTTGGTGTGGTGTTGGGCGCTACCGTGTCGTTTGCGGAGATGGGGATTGACGTGTCGGTTGCCGGTTCACCGGCTATTCCCGTGTTGGCTCCTGGTTTTGGTGCGCAGGGCGCGGCTCTTTCCGGTGCTGCGCTTCGCTTTGGCGGGCTGGGGTTGGCCGCGCTGGTGAGCGAGTCGCGGAGTGTGCTTGCGTGCGGGCCCTCGGGTATCGTTGCTGGTATTCGTGTTCGAGCCGACGAGGTTCGTCGGCAGTGGCCAGTTGAGGGGGGTGCGGATGTCGCACAGTGAGTCTTCCGGCGTGCAATCTTCACCGCGCATGCCGCAGGTTGATCGGGTTGCCGCGAACCGGGCTGCGGTTGCTGCCCGGCAGGCGCGGGCGGCGTTGAAGCGTGCGGTTCGGGCTGGCGAGTTGTCGCCGCTGACGCTGCTGGATCGGGCGTGTGGGGGTGAGGTTGCGGCTGGCTCGCTTCGGATTACCGATTTTTTGCTGTCACTGCCGGGTATCGGTGAGGTGAAGGCGAACGCGATCCTGCAGCAGCTTCGGATTGCCCCGCAGAAGCGGCTTGGCGGCTTGGGGCGCCATCAGGTTGAGCGGTTGCGGACATTTTTGGAGCAGCGTGAGCCGAAGCGAAAGCACAGGATTGGGTTGACCGTGTTGGCTGGGCCAACCGCTGTGGGCAAGGGCACGGTTGCCGCGTTTATTCGGGAGAATTTTGCTGATATTTCGTTGTCTGTTTCTGCGACGACCAGACCGCCGCGCCCGGGCGAGGTGGAGGGGGTGCACTATTTTTTTGTTTCCGACGATGAGTTTGATCGTATGATCGCAGCGCATGAACTGTTGGAGTACGCGACGGTGCACAACGCCTACCGCTACGGCACGCCGTTGGCGCCGATTGTGCGGGCGAACGAGCAGGGCCGGTTGGTGTTGCTTGAGATTGATTTGGCTGGTGCACGGCAGGTGCGCGCTTCGCTTCCGGATGCCCGGCTCATTTTCTTGGAACCGCCGAGTTGGGACGAGCTGGTGCGCCGCCTGGTTGGTCGTGGCACCGAATCTGCGGAGGAGCAGGAGCGTCGGTTGGCGACGGCGAGGGTTGAGTTGGCTGCTCGCGGCGAGTTTGATTACGTGATTGTGAACGACTCGGTGGAACGCGCGGCGAAATCCGTCGTAGAATTGATGAGAGCCAATTAGGAGTTTAAGAAACTATGTCACATTCACAGGGAATTATTGATCCACCAATTGATGAGCTGCTCGCGACTGTCGAGTCGAAGTATGCCTTGGTGATTTTTGCTTCGAAGCGCGCGCGTCAGATCAACGACTATTATTCAGATTTGCATGAGGGTAGTTTGTTTGACAACGTGGGGCCGTTGGTGGATTCGACTGTTGAAGATAAGCCGTTGTCCATTGCTTTGCATGAGATTGGGGCGCACAAGCTGACGCTGCGCTCGAGCGAACCGGCGCTGTAGGTTTTTGCGCGAATTAGTTTCGTGTTGCCAGTTTGGAAGGCATCGGCCATTGTTGATGGTCGATGCCTTCGTCGTCGTGACCGTAGGTGAAGGAGTGTTGTGTCAGCTTTGAGGGTGTTTAGTTCTGAGTCCGTCACCGAGGGGCATCCGGACAAGGTGTGCGATCAAATTTCCGACAGTATTTTGGATGCGTTGCTGACGCAGGATCCTTCCGCTCGGGTTGCTGTGGAAACGATGGTGACGACCGGTTTGGTGCATGTCGCCGGTGAGGTGACCACGAGCGGCTACGTTGAGATTCCGCAGATTGTGCGCGATGTTGTGACCGGGATTGGCTATACCTCTTCGGAGATGGGCTTCGATGGTCGCTCGTGCGGGGTTTCGGTGTCGATTGGCGCGCAGTCTCCTGATATTGCGCAGGGTGTCACGCATTCGCTTGAGGAGCGTACCGGTGCGCGACTCGATGCGCTCAGCTTGCAGGGTGCTGGCGATCAGGGCATCATGTTTGGCTTTGCCACGAACGAAACTCCAACTTTTCAACCGATCGCGAGTTGGCTGTCGCATCGTCTGGCGTTTCGACTTGCCGAGGTTCGCAAGTCGGGGGTGTTGCCGTATCTGCGCCCCGATGGCAAAACGCAGGTTGCGATTGGGTTTGCGGGTCTGCGACCGGTTTCGGTTGAGGCGGTTGTGCTGTCAACCCAGCACGCTGCTGACGTCTCCCAGGCGGAGCTGGCTGCGGATGTGCGCGCCCTTGTGCTTGATCCGGTGTTGGCGGAGTGCGACTTGCGCGTGGATTCGCCGGAGGTGTTTATTAACCCGGCTGGCCCGTTTGTGGTTGGTGGTCCACAGGGGGATGCCGGGCTCACCGGCCGCACAATTATCATCGATACCTATGGTGGCGCGAGCCGGCACGGTGGCGGAGCGTTTAGCGGGAAAGATCCGTCGAAGGTGGATCGTTCCGCCGCGTATGCGTTGCGCTGGGCTGCGAAGAATGCCGTTGCGGCTGGACTTGCGGAACGTCTGGAATTGCAGTTGGCGTATGCGATTGGTCGTGCTGAGCCGGTGGGGTTGTATGTGGAGTCGTTTGGCACGGGGGTTGTGCCTGACGGCGTGATTGAGTCGGCGATTCGGGAGGTGTTTGATTTCCGCCCGCTGGCAATTATTCGCGATCTTGATCTGCTGCAACCGCGGTATGCGAAGACGGCAGCCTACGGGCATTTCGGGCGGGAACTTCCGGAGTTCACGTGGGAGCGTCTTGACCGGGTGGACGATTTGCGGGCAGCGGCGCGGCTGAACGGTTAAGCGGTGGCTTCGGGGTCGATCGCGCGGGTGTTGTTGGATTCCGCCCTGCCGCAACTTGATCACCTGTTTGAGTATCGCATTCCGGAGTCGCTGCGGGCGTGTTTGCGTGTTGGCCAGCGGGTTCGGGTGCCGTTTCGTTCTGCGACGAGGAATGTTGCCGGTTTTGTGGTGGAGATTGCCGATACAGCGGAGTTTTCTGGCGAGTTGCATGAGATTACCGAGTGCGTGTCTGAGGTGCCGTATCTGACAATGCCAGTGTGGCGGTTGGCGCGGACGCTTGCGGATCGGGCTGCTGGCAGCGCCGGGGATATTTTGCGGTTGGCAATTCCGCCGCGCCAGGCGCGGGCGGAGAAGTCGTACTTGGCAGCTGTTGGCGAGCCGGCTGCGCCTCGGCTGCCGCAGCAGGGTTCCCTGTGGGGCGGTCTCTGGGCGCGTGAGCGGTTTGCGGGCGTGGTGGAGTCGCTTGCTGCGCAGCCGTGTCGGTTCGGGCTGCAGGCGGTTCCTGAACCGGTCCGGTTGGCAACGGGCGAGTGGGTGTCGCACTGGGCAGCGTTGTTCGCGGAGGCGGCGGCGGGTGTGCTTGCCGCGGGGAAGAGCAGCATTGTGGTGGTGCCGGACTTTCGCGATCTTGATCAGGTGTTGTCCGCGTGTTCGGCGCTGGGGCTGGCTGACTCGGTGATTCGGGTGGATGCCCGGCAGAGTCCCGCGGTTCGCTTTCGGTCGTTTTTGCGCGCGTTGGAGCCGGCACCGGCTATCATCGTGGGCAATCGTTCTGCCGTGTATGCGCCGGCGCATTCGCTTGGTGCGATTCTGCTGTGGGATGACGGCGATGAGTCGCATGTGGAACCGTTGAGTCCTGGGGTGCATGCGCGGGATGCCGCACTGTTGCGTGCTGACCTGGAGGGCACGTCTCTGGTGTTTGCCTCGCACGCGCGAAGTGTTGAGGTGCAACGTCTGATTGCGATCGGCTGGCTGGAGGAGCGGGTGGGCCAGTTCGCTCGACCGGCTGTGCGGTTGAGCGCCTTGACGCTTTCTGCTGACGACCGCCCTGAGGTTGGGGCGCTGCCGGGTGCAGCGTGGCAGGTGGCGCGGGATGCGTTGAGGCGCGGCCCGGTGCTCATTCAGGTTGCCGCGCCGGGGTATTCGCCAACCCTGTGTTGCGCGTCGTGTCGCGTTGCCGCGCGCTGCGCGGCGTGTGCTGGGCCGCTGCGGCAGCGGACGGCTCAGGCGGTTGCGCAGTGTTCCTGGTGCGCTGTGGCGGCGGTCGGGTGGCGGTGTGCGGTGTGTGCGGGTGCGCAGCTTCGGCACGCCTCGCGGGGGGCGACCCGAACCGCGGAGGAGTTGCAGCGGGCTTTTCCGGGGGTGAAAGTGTTGGTGTCTGATGGCGAAACGATTCGACAATCGGTTGATGCTCAGCCTGCGCTGGTGATCGCAACCCGGGGGGCGGAACCGCTTGCCGCGGGTGGGTATGCTGCCGTTGTCTTGCTGGACGCCGGGCGGGTGTTGCTGCGTGAGCGGTTGCGGGCGAGTGAGGATGCTTTGCGCCAGTGGTCGAATGCGGTTGCGTTGGCGGCACCCGGGGCGCCCTGCCTGCTTGTCGGGGTGACGGGGCCTGCGCCGGCGGCATTGATGCATTGGCAGCATGCGCGGTTTGCGGAGCAGGAGTTGCGGGATCGGCAGCTGTTACGATTTCCACCCGCGGTTCGGGTGGCCACGGTGACCGGTCCCGCAACGGAGGTGGCTGATGCGTTGGCGCTGGTGAGTGCGGTGCCTGGTGTGGACGTGTTGGGTCCGGCGCCGCTGCCGGGGGTTGACGAGGTGCGCGGCGTGGTGCGTTTTGCGTATGGGGCTGGCGCACGGGTGAGTGCTGAACTTCGGGCGGCGCTGGTTGCTGCGGCGATGCGCAATCGGCGCAGCGCGGCGATCCCGAAACGGCGCGGCAAACAGCCGGGGTTGCTTCGGGTGCGTTTTGACGATGTTGGTTCGTTGGACGCCACGGAGTGACCGGCACATTCCGTGCCGACGGGTTACAGCATATTCCTAGCTAACTTTCAGTTAAGCCGTTGTTCTGTCCCTATACTGGAATAATACGTCCGTACTAAAGTTCGAGGAGCCTGTGATGCGGTATCGAGTTGCGTCTCGCGTCCGGCGCGTTTCTCGCGTGATTGCGGCAGGGGTCGCACTAGTTCTGCTGGCAGGATGCGGCGTCGGCGATGACTCGCGCGCTGATCCACCCATACCGCTGCCAAGCGACTCGGCGAACACGATCACCATCGGGTTGATCACAAAAACCAACAATAACCCCTACTTTCAAAACTTACGCATGTCAGCCAAGCTGCAGGCCGCCACGCACGGGGCGAAACTGATCGCGCTTTCGGGCGAATACGACGGCGACAACGCGGGTCAGGTTGATGCCATCGAACGCTTGATGGATGTTGGGGTCGCCGGCATCCTCATCACACCGAATTCCTCCCAGGGCATCGTTGACGCGGTTGCCAAAGCGCGCGCAGCCGGAATCGTGGTGATCGCTCTCGACACCGAGACGGATCCCGCAACGGCGGTGGACGCGACCTTTGCCACCGATAACCGCAGGGCGGGCGAGCTCCAGGGCAGGTGGATCCGCGGCATGCTGGGCGACACGCCGCCCCGCGTGGTGATGCTCGACGGCAACCCCGAAGGAAGCGTGGACAGGTTTCGGCACCGCGGATTCTTGGACGGCTTTGGTGCCGGCGCGAATCGGGCGATCCTTGCCGAGGAACAGACCAATGGCGAAGAATCCAATGCCCGAGCAATCGCCGAGCGCGTCCTGCGTCGAGACATGGGAGTCAACGCGTTTTACACGGTGAACGAACCGGCAGCGCTCGGTGCCCGCGCCGCGCTGGATGCCTTAGGTTACGGCGATGAGGTGCTCCTGGCATCCATTGATGGAAGTTGCGACGGCGTGCAGCGGGTGAAAGATGGCGAGCTCGGCGCGCTCGTGATGCAGTTTCCCAGCATCATGGCGGAAGAAGGGGTGGATGCCGTGGTTGACTTCGTTGAGACCGGGCTGAAACCATCCGGATTCCACGACACGGGCGCCGTGCTGGTCACCGATCAGCCGGTCGACGGGTTGGATTCTGAGCCCACGACCTGGGCTGCGGAGCGCTGCTGGGGGTAGCGCTCGGGTAAGATGGAGCACGCGTGTTTTCGCGCGCCGTCAGTTTGCAGAGAAAGAGTGTTTCGTGTCAGCAGCCAGCTCAACCGACCGTACAAAAGCCCAGTTCGCAGCGTATATTGACCACACGCTACTGAAGCCTGAGGCGACGCCGGCCGAGGTTGCCGCGCTTGCGGTGGAGGCTGCTGAACTTGGCGTGTATTCAATCTGTGTCTCCCCGGCGCAACTGCCCGTGAGCGAGCACGCTGCAACACTCAAGATCGCGACGGTGTGCGGATTCCCCTCCGGCCAACACGCTTCGGAAGTGAAAGCCGCCGAGGCCGCGTTGGCGGTCGCGCGGGGGGCCGACGAGGTTGACATGGTGATCAACCTCAGCCACGCCGTCACCGGTGATTACGCCGCAGTTGAGCGGGACATTCGGGCGGTTCGCGAAGCAATCCCCGCACCCACCCTGCTCAAAGTCATCCTGGAGACGGCCGCACTGACTGACGAACAAATCGTGGGGTGCGCCCTGGCGGCGCAATCGGCGGGTGCAGACTTCGTCAAAACCTCGACCGGCTTTCACCCGGCGGGTGGTGCAAGCGAGCACGCCGTGCGGCTCATGGCCGAAACGGTCGGCGGGAGGCTCGGCGTGAAAGCCTCCGGCGGCATCCGCACCTTGGCTCAGGCAAACGCCATGATCGCGGCAGGTGCCACCCGGTTGGGACTCTCAGCATCCGCCGCAATCCTTGGCGAGTGGGACGGTGACGCCGCTACCATCGGCAGCGCCGACGGTTACTGACGCCGAAGCACCGCCCACACACTGCAATCGAGGAGCCCCCATGCCATATCCCAAGTCTTCTGATCCGCTCGCGCCCGGCAGCGCCGCAGCCGCACAATCCGGCGCCGCATTCGGGGTGACCCCAAATCCGGTGTTTCCGGACATCGAACGTGCCGTGTTGGCATTCTGGGAAGCCGACGACACCTTCCAGGAATCCATTCGGCAGCGCGAAGGTGCGCCAGAATGGGTGTTCTATGACGGGCCACCGTTCGCAAACGGCTTACCCCATTACGGTCACCTCCTCACCGGGTACGCAAAAGACCTGTTCCCCCGGTACCAAACCATGCGCGGCAAACAAGTGCACCGTCGGTTCGGGTGGGACACCCACGGACTGCCCGCGGAACTTGAAGCGATGAAACAACTCGGCATTACCGAGAAAAGCGAAATTGAGGCAATGGGTATTGGGGAGTTCAACGCCGCCGCCCGGGAATCCGTGCTCACCTACACCAAAGAGTGGGAACAATACGTTACGCGGCAAGCCCGCTGGGTGGACTTCGAAAACGGTTACAAAACCCTCGACATTGGGTACATGGAATCGGTGATGTGGGCGTTCAAACAGCTCTACGACAAGGGGCTGGCCTACGAAGGGTATCGGGTTCTGCCCTACTGCTGGCAGGATCAGACGCCGCTTAGCAACCACGAACTGCGGATGGATGACGACGTGTACGCGTCACGGCAAGACCAATCCGTCGTGGCGATCTTCCCCCTCCAAGGCGAACGGGCGGAACAACTCGGGCTCGCCGGGGTTGCTGCGCTCGCCTGGACCACCACACCCTGGACGCTGCCCACGAACGCTGCGCTGGCAGTCGGGCCGGGCATCCACTATGCCGTTGTGGAGACCGCGGATCGATCAGCCCGCTACCTCATCGCCACCGAGCTCATCGGCAAATACGCCAAACAACTCGGCTACCCAGACGCGCAGTCAGCGCAGGCCGGGGTGACGCGCCACCTCCTCGGCGCAGAGCTCGCCGGGGTTCGCTACGCGCCGCTCTGGGACTACTACACCGACGTGGAAACCTACGGCACCCAGCACGCCTGGCAAATACTCGTAGCAGAATATGTGACCGCCAGCGACGGCACCGGCATCGTTCATCAGGCACCCGCCTACGGTGAAGACGACCAGGTGACCTGCGAAGCCGCGGGCATTCCCGTGATTCTCTCGGTCGATGAGGGAGGTCGATTCACCAACACCGTGCCGCCCCTCACCGGGCTGCACGCCTTCGAAGCCAACAAACCCATCATCCAACAGCTCAAAGTCCAAGGACGCCTGTTTCACCAGGCCAGCTTCGAGCACCCCTACCCGCACTGCTGGCGCTGCCGGCAACCGCTCATGTACAAGGCCGTCTCCAGCTGGTTCGTGCGCGTCACCGAGTTCCGCGACCGGCTCGTCGAACTCAACCAGCACATCAACTGGGTGCCAGAGAACGTGAAAGACGGCCAGTTTGGCAAGTGGCTTGCCGGCGCGCGCGACTGGTCCATCAGTCGAAACCGCTACTGGGGGTCACCGATTCCGGTGTGGAAGAGCGACAACCCGGAGTATCCTCGCGTGGATGTTTACGGCTCACTCGATGAGATTGAACGCGACTTTGGCGTGCGCCCGGACGACCTGCACCGCCCGCACATCGACCAACTCACCCGGCCAAACCCCGACGATCCCAGCGGAGCCTCCACCATGCGCCGCATCGAAGACGTCCTCGACGTCTGGTTCGACTCCGGCTCAATGCCCTTCGCGCAAAACCACGTGCCCTTTCAGCACGCCGACTGGTTCGATGCGCACGCCCCGGCAGATTTCATCGTTGAGTACATTGGGCAAACCCGCGGCTGGTTCTACATGCTGCACATCCTCTCGGTCGCCCTGTTTGACCGACCGGCGTTCCGCAACGTCATCAGTCACGGCATCGTGCTCGGCAGCGACGGTCAGAAAATGTCGAAGTCGCTGCGGAACTATCCCGACGTGAACGAGGTCTTCGACCGTGACGGATCAGACGCCATGCGCTGGTTCCTCATGGCAAGCCCCGTGCTGCGTGGCGGAAACCTCATCGTCACCGAACAGGCGATTCGCGAAGGCGTGCGGCAGGTGCTGTTGCCGCTGTGGAACACCTGGTACTTCCTCAGCCTCTACGCAAACGCCGACGGCTACGAAGCCAACTGGTCAACGGCATCCCCCGATCAATTGGATCGCTACATTCTGGCAAAACTCGGCACCCTGGTGACCGAGGTTACCGGCGACCTGGACCGGTTCGACGCCACCGTGGCAGCGGCAAAGCTTCGCGACTTCGCCGAGGTGCTCACCAACTGGTATGTTCGCCGCTCGCGAGACCGGTTCTGGCAGGGCACCGCGACAGACCCACAGAATGCGCACGCCTTCAACACGCTCTACACCGTGCTGGAAACCCTCTGCCGCCTGAGCGCACCGTTCCTGCCGCTCATTTCTGAACACATTTGGCGCGGGCTGACCGGCGAACGCAGCGTGCACCTGACAGACTGGCCGAACGCCGCAGATTTTCCCGCCGATGACGAACTGGTTGCCGTGATGGATGCCGTTCGCCAGGTGACCTCCAGCGCACTTTCGCTGCGCAAAGCCAACGGAATCCGTGTGCGCCAGCCGCTCTCCCGACTGACCGTGGTCGTGCCCGAATCCGCCCCGGAGTCCACTGGTGCCCAGTCCGCAACGCTTGTCGGCCCCGAGGCGCTGCGCCCGTTCGCGACGATCATTGCCGAAGAACTCAACGTGAAGCGGGTGGAACTTGTGCTGCAGGCGGCCGATACCGCGGCATCCTTCGGAATTGAGCATCAGCTCACGGTGCACGCCAAGATCGCCGGCCCTCGCCTTGGTGGCCAAGTGCAACACGCGATCCGGGCGGCAAAATCTGGCGACTGGCAGCAGACCGAAGCCGGCGTGATCGCTGGCGGTATCGCGCTCGAACCGCAAGAATATTCCCTCACCCTCGCCATTGCTGAAACCGCGGGGGAGCAGACGCGAGCCGTCACCCTGCTGCCAGGCGGCGGTTGCCTCGTGCTGGATACGGCGCTCACCGCCGAGTTGCGCGCGGAAGGTCTTGCACGTGACGTCATTCGGGCGGTGCAGGACGCCCGGAAAGCTGCCGGTTTGGACGTGAGCGACCGGATCAGCCTGCTGCTGCAATCGGATCGGGCTGGTGTGGACGCGATGTCGGCTCATCGCGAACTCATCGCGGCTGAAACGCTCGCAGTGCAGCTCGAGCTGCAGCAACTGCCGGCGGAATCGGCCGACGAGACACTCCAGGTTGGCGAGGGCTCACCGCTTAGCGTGCAAGTGAGCGCCCAGTCAACCACGCCGGCCGAGGCCGGGGAGGAGCAGTAATTTCATGACATCCGTCTCTCGTTTTGAAGATTCTGCCGACCTGAGTGCCGGTGAGCGCATCTTTCGCATGCTGAGTGAACGCTTGGGCGAGGCGCACCCGCAGCCGCGACTGGATCCGGTGCGGCGCGTGCTTGATCTGCTTGGTGAACCGCAGCGCAGCTACCCGGTCGTGCTGATTGCGGGCACCAATGGGAAGACGAGCACGAGCCGAATGATCGAGTCGCTGCTTCGGCACGCCGGGTTGCGCACGGGTCTGTTTTCCAGCCCGCACCTGCTCCGTTTCACAGAGCGAATCCAGATTGATGGCGAACCCATTTCTGATGAGCAGATCGCCCTGGTGTGGCAGGATATCGAGCCATATATCTCCATGGTGGATGCCGAACTCACCTTAGCCGGCGAGCCTCGCCTTACCTTCTTCGAGGCACTGACCGTGCTGGGCTACGCCGCATTCGCGGAAGCGCCCGTGGAGGTTGCCGTGGTTGAGGTGGGCATGGGTGGTGCGTGGGATTCAACGAACGTGGTTGACGCTGCGGTGTGCGTGTTTACCCCGATCGACCTGGACCACATGGACCGGCTGGGGATCACCCGTGCGGAAATTGCCGCCACCAAGTCGGGCATTATTTCGAGCGCAAGCGAGGTGGTGAGCGCAGCACAGCAT
>CAYTSH010000024.1:0-16880 GCA_964440395.1 uncultured Microbacteriaceae bacterium | reverse complement strand
CTATCATGTGGGTGGCTAACGCCACTGTTTATTCGACAGCAAGTCTGGCATCCATCGATTATGGGCGGTCAAAGCTCGAAACGATGTATTCGATGCCGTTCTTTCGAGCAGCCTCACGAATTGATGCCTCATCTGCAAAGAACACGAGACTGCCATCAGATATCGCGGAGAGCAGGAAGTCGCCAGAGAGCAAGTCGTTCGGAACGACGGTCAACACAGAATCGAGCGGTGGATCACCAGACTGCAAAACGCTACTATTGAATGCTGGTAGGCGCTTTCCGCTTGGAATTATCGTGCGTTCAATCTCGATTGCATTGTCTTGAGCGCTGCACAATGACTCTGCGCAGCGCATTTCTTGCTGAAAATTCACCCATTCTCGTGTGGCTTGCGCAATCTCTTCTGCCCGTGTCTCCAGCGATGCGGGTATGCCGAGCAACACCCGATTTTCGTTGGGATCGAATGCAAGTTTGGACCCGTTTACATCCAGCACGTCTACCTTGGTGAGGTAGTTTGCGTTAACTGTCATGCAAGCAATTCCAGGGTTATAACTACAGCCGTTTTCGACATATGAGAGTGTTGCGCGGTTTCCTCGCTCGCCGACATCGTCAACAAATGTGCTCGTGTTCGCAAATTGTTCTTGCAGCGCGGCTTCAGAATTCCAGCCGATAGATATTGCGTGAGCTTCAGGATACTGTTTCCAAAACTCACGGCTTTGTTGTGTCGCGGTGGCAATGATCTGGTGTGATTGAACAGTCAGCACGCTCTGAACTGCCGCAATCGCGATGAC
This sequence comes from uncultured Microbacteriaceae bacterium, assembly GCA_964440395.1. Taxonomy (GTDB): domain Bacteria; phylum Actinomycetota; class Actinomycetes; order Actinomycetales; family Microbacteriaceae; genus CAYTSH01. The sequence continues at coordinate 16,093 of CAYTSH010000024.1, read as the reverse complement.
GAGAAAAGCGCAGGCAGATGCAATGCTCAGCAGCCGTTGGGGGCGTCTGCCCGCTAACTGTTCGCGAATTTTTGGGATGGCGACAGTCACCGAGAGCAGAGCGGTGCCCGCCACAACTGCTGACCCGATCCCCGCAGCAGCAATGTATTCAATGACGGTGCTGCCCGCTCCCAGCAGAGCGTTATCGATTCCCCACGCAAAAGAAGCGACGGTAATCCAGGCGAGCGATGCAACACCGATGAGAATTAGCGCGAGGCAACCGAGCTCTAAGGTTTCGCTCGTCACTGTGCGCACGCGACTCCAGCCCAATAATTCGCGCACAGAGCGAATTGCCATTGATCTCGAAGCGGAGACTAGCCCCGCCACGAAAACCGCGAACAAACCTGATGCTGCGGCGATAATGAGTTGCGGTTCGCGGCTGTACAAGTCGAGCTTATAGTCAATTCCCCGATACTTTGTTGTGAGGCTGAAACCGAGGTTCTCAACCTCTTGGGTGAATGTATGAATGTCTTGCTGATCGCCAAAAACTGCCCAACGACCGACACCCACGTTTGAGACATCGAGTGCTTCTGCTCTTACCTGATACCCATACCCAAAAGTAGACACTTCACCAGGCTGTAATGGTAGTTGTTTGAGGTTCGTGGATTGCGTTTGAAGTACTACTTGGGTTCCGTTGGCAGTATTTTCGTATGTTTTCAGAGCGAGAATCACGTCGTTGTTCAGCGCTGCAGCATGAATGTGTTCTGCCTGGTTCGAATTGGAATCATCTACTATGTCTGTCATTGCGGGCGCTGACAGAGGAAACTCCACAAATTCATCGCGAGCAACAAGATATCCACTAAACGAAGTCACCAGAATTTCCGCAACAAAAGCAAACGCCAGCACGCCATGAATTGAGCTATTGCGAAGCCAGTCAGCAACACGCACGAGTGATTCTCCAGTTCTCCAACAGTTTCAGCATGAGAAGGGAGGCCGCTATAAGTCAATCAGCAGTTTTGATTTGATTCGTAAAGCCAATTCATCTCCTTTGATATTCGATGCGAACTGTCAACTTCGACTATGAGAGTACGATACTTTCGAGATCGTGTAAAGCGAATTGTTCGTAACCATTCAGGGCTTATTCTTGGCCAACGTGTTGTAGCGCCGGGCACCAGTGTCATCACCAGAAGCGCCCGCCGAGAAAACACGCTGCGGTCGGTTACGGCGACCGCGTGAACGCAAACGCAATGCGGTAGTCGCGCGACTCGCCAGGCTGCAGCACAACGGCATCCCCCGAATCGATCGCCGCCGCGCGACCAAACAAACTCGCACAGTTCGCCGGCTCCAACCCCAACACGTACTCACCCTGACCCAGCATTTTCCACTGAAACAGGTGCGGCAAGGTGCGTTGATCAACGTGCACGGTGAGGCTCAGCCCGAGCGCCGCGTTGCTGAGCGTTGCGCTCGCCAAACCATCCGACGCTGAGCCCGCCTCGGGCAGGTCGTGCCGGAACACCTGCTCCGCAAAACCCGCCTGTGGGCCTTGAAACGTGTGCCACTGCGCAACCCCGCGCGCCGCCGCATCATCCCGCGGCGTGCAGCGGGCGTTCGGCACCCGCAACACGGCCCCGTCATCCAGCAGCGGCCAGCCAATGTTCGCGTGATACAACACCAGGTGCGGCTCCGGGCGGAACCCCTCATTTGTGACCGTGTCGTGAATTGTCACGCGGCGCTCGCCTGCCGGCAGCCACACGCGGCGATGCAACACCAGGTGTTCACCAAACACGGCAGCCTGCCGCACCACGCCCTCAATCGCGATGCCCTGCTCGGTCGCTTCGCACCGGGTGAGCCGAGCCGGGGTGCTGCCCACCCGACCGTGCAGCCCATAGTCGCCACCCGCATGCGTGTTTGGTGGGCCAAACGTGTCCAACCCGCACGTGGCGAGCAACCCGCCGCCGAACGTGCGCAACCATTCCGCCCGCCGGTTGCTTGCCAAGCCTGGCGCGGCCATTCCGGTGGGTGACATCCATGAAATGGGGATGCCGTCGCACAGCACCAGCCCAAGATCAAGCGCCCGATCCGGGTGCAGTTCCACCTCCAGGCCGCTACCGTTCACCGCGCGAATGCGCCGCGCGCCGCGTTCTGGGCCGTCGGCTTCAACGAACTGATCAACCCTGATAACCTGCCCCAGCCAACCCACCCGCCCGCGGATCTCCGCAACGGGACGGCCAAACACTTCTGCCACCGCCAACTCCTTTGTGTGTGCGCCCATGTGTTTCAGACTATCGTGAAAGCCGGCAGCCCCGTGCCGGGCGGCGGGTGAGGCTGAACCCAGCGGTGCAATCAGCCGAGCGGGTGCGGTTCCACTTCGGCCGCAAAACTCCGCGAGGCGTTCGTTATGAACGTTCCCATGACGGCCGCAGGGTTGCGTTGCTGCTGAACCGCCGATTCGCCGCTAATTCACCCTCGACTGTGACGGTGAGTACACCGACCGGCCAGCGGTCGGTGACGAAATCGCGAAGATTTTCGCCGCCAGCAAAGATCGCGGTCGCCAGCACGTCGGCGGTGACGATATCTGCGGCAAGCACCGTGACTTGGGCGAATTCGTCGGGGTTTCCGGTGAGTCCCCAAATGTGGTTGCCGCGCTCGGCGGTGCCGGAGGTGGCAATTGCGGGCAGTGACTCGCCGAGGTGCACGGTGCACAATTGGCTGGTGCGTTCGATCGGGTCGGCCACGGTAACCTCCCACGGTGCCCCCTGGTTGCTGCCGCTGCACAGCAGGTCGTTGCCGACGCCGAGCAGCCAGTCACCGGCGCCGTGTTCGCGGAGGTCTTCCGCGGCGGCGGCGATGGAGAGCGCTTTCACGATTCCGTCTAAGTCCACAACGCCGTCTGGGCGGTGCGGGTCGAAACGATGCTTCGTCAGTTCGCTCCAGTCCACAGCCTGGGCGTAGACGTCTTGGAACGCATCGCTGGTGTCATCCAGGGCGAGCGCACCGGTGGCAACGAGTGACGCTTCGGTGCCGGGACGGTAGTGGCTGAACCGGTCCTCCATGTCGGTGAAGGTGGCGCGCAGCGCAGCAAACCCGGCGTCACTCACCGGGGTTGGGCTGTGCAGGTTCAGCACGGTGCCCATGGTGTGCAGCGTTCGGACGTTCATGGTTACCATCCTGCCTGATCGCACACAGAATGCAATGCTTGAATGGGTAACGTTTGAGTGGGTAACGTTTGAACGGGCAACGCGTGCCTGTGCCAGGGGGCGCGGGTGCGGGCGCCTACGCGGGCGCGAACTGTATGCGTGACGCCGCGGGTGTTCACCAGTCAAACCGTTCTGCGTGTATTTGCGTGCCGCTGAGCCCCGCCCTGGTGGCTGCCGCGATAACGCTGTCCGTCCAGGCGGCGGGGCCGCACACGTACAGGTCGGAACTGGTCAGGTTGGGAAACAGTTTCAACAGGGTCACACCCCGCTCGTGGGCGTCCTGGCTGAGCCAGCTCGCTTCGCCCGATGCCCGGTGCCCGGTCATGGTGTGCAGGGTGCTGTTGGTGGTCGCGGCAAGCTGCCGCATCTCATCCCACAGGTAGGTTTGTTGTTCGTCGCCACTGCGCAATAGCACCGTCGCTTCGCCGGGCGCGAGCGGGGCGTGTTCGAGTAGCGCCCGGATCGGTGTGACACCAATCCCCGCGGCGATGAGCGCAAGGTGCGGTTGTGTGCGGTGCCGGTTGGTGAACACGCCGTAGGGGCCGGCGAAGGTCACCCTGGTGCCCGGTGCGAGCGCGGCGAATTGCGCGGTTCCGGCACCGAGCGTTCGGATGGTGAGCCGGAGCGTGCTGTGGGTTGGTGCAGCTGAGAAACTGATCGGGTGGGCATGCCACCAGGTGGCGCCGGTCCAGAACCGCCACATGGCAAACTGCCCGCCGTGCGCACCGAGCGTGTGCAGGTTGCGACCGGTGAGCGTGATGGTGCAGGCCCCTGGTGTGCTGCGGTTCACCTCGACCACCGTGATGCGGTGGCGCAGGCTGCGCAGCAGTGGCAGCGCAAACCGAAACACCGCGATGGCGCCAAATGACAGCGCAACCAGACCAATCCAATACGCCTGCTGCCACGTATGATCGGCCAGCACGGCCCCAGCGCTGAGCTGGTGGGGGATTGCGATGGCAACCGCCACGTAACTGACGAGGTGTATTCCTTGCCACACCTCGTAACTGAGTTTCCGGCGCACCGCAACGAGCGAGGTGATCACCACGAGGCACAGCAACCACAGGGCAATGTAGGCCAGGTTCACGTCTTCCATGCCAAAAAGGGTGAGTGTTTGGGCGAGAATGCCTTGCTTGCTGAGCGCGGCATACCCGAGGGTGAGGAACACGCCGTGCCCGATGAGCAGGTAGAGCGCGGGTTTGCCAATGCGCCGATGCAACCGCATGGCGCTGTCGTGCCCCACGGTGCGGTCAATGAGCGGTATTCGCGCCGCCAACAGCAGCATCATCAACACCAGGGTTGACCCAACGAGCCCGCACAGCATCCCGGTGACGGTCAGCCACCCCCCGGGTGTTGTTGCGGTTGCCGCACTGCCGCTGCTGAGAAACAGCACCACCGTGAGTGCCACCGTGGTGGCGATCACCGCGGTGAGGGCGTGTTGGCCGCGCCGTCGCGCCTTCGGGTTGCTGCGCGCGGGGTGCGGGAGCAGCGCGTTCGATTGATTGGTGGATGCCGTGCCCACTGTTGTTTCGCTCATGTCGCGTTCCTTCCCGCCTGGTGTGTGCCACCAAGTGTGCCCCGTTCTTCTTTGAGTATTCTTAGAGCATAACTTGGGGTTGGTGGGAGTTATTGGAGCGGCGCAGCGAGGCTTGCACGCGGGTGCAGCATTCCGCGGGCAACCTGCACGTGGCGCAGCGGTTCGCCCGCGATGGTGTCGAGCAGCAGCGCCGCCGCGGCGGCACCAAACGCCGGAATGTCCCGTTTCATTGCCGAAAGTGCCGGGTGGGTTATTGCGCAAACGGGGGAGTCGTCCCACGCGAGTAGTGACAGCTCCGTCGGCACCCGCACCCCCATCTCTGTGGCAACACCCAGGGCGGCAACCGCCATAATGTCGTTGTCGAACATGATCGCGGTCGGTGGGTCTGCCAGGCTTAGCAGGTTGCGCACGGCGTTCGCCCCGGCCTCGGGACTGAAATCGGTGGAAACAATTCGAGCATCCACCCCAGCAATGGAGCCGGCAACCTCCGCAAACGCGGCGTCACGAAGCGACGTGTGCGCCAAACTGGCCAGCCCGGCCACCCGGGCGATGCGCCGATGCCCCAACCGGACCAAATACCGGGTGGCTTCGGTGACCGCCGCCGCGTCATCCACCCACACTGTCGGCAGCACTGCGTTCGCGTCGGTGCTGGCAACACACACCGCCGGTAAACCCAGCCGGCGCACACACGGAACGCGCGGATCGTCCTGCGCAAGATCAACCAGCAGCACCCCGTCAACCCGGCCGTGAATCCACCACTTTTCGTAGGTGGCAATCTCGCTCTCAGTGGTCGGCACCACCTGAAACAGCAGCGCAATCCCGCGCTCTGAGAGCACCTCCTCCACGCCAGAAATGAACTCCATATAAAACGGTTCCACGCCAAGCATGCTCGCCGGGCGTTCCAACACCAACCCGATCGTATCCGCGCGCGTCGACAACCCGTGCGCCCGGCGCGAACCGTTCTGGAACCGGCCAAGCTCTTGCGCAACCGCAACCACGCGGGCACGGGTCGCCGCCGAAACCCCCGGCTTATTGTTCAGCGCGTAAGAAACGGCACCGACAGAAACCCCCGCCTGCTCAGCGATCTGCGCCAACGTCACCCGCGCCATACGTCCTCCTGTGCCTCACCTTCGCGCACGCCGCCCCAAGCGGCGGCTTACGCCCCCTGCATGGTATCACCCAGCCAGCGCAGCACCGCCCCTTGATTGAGTGGGTGACACCGGCGAAAACTATCGGGAATCGGTGCGATGTTCCGCGTTCACGTGCTGCCGGGCTGGGCAACTTGGCCGAACTGTTTTGGGATGCAGGGTAAGCGCGGAACGACATGCGCAACCGGTTATGTGTTTTCAATCCAACATTTCGCGATTTCTTCTTCATTTTCTTGACCGCTCGGAGAGAATTCTCTTGGACCATCTTTTTGCAGGTCAGCCAAAAATTCGTCATAGGTAGTGGACTCAGGAACGAGCTTTCTCTCGATCAGACACTTGAGAACTGCTCGTTGTATCTCGTCTCCGTCAGTGGACGCCGAAGATTCATTGAGATATTGGTACACCTCGTTGATGCCCATGCTTGTTTTACTGTAACACTCAAGGTGTTGATCAGCTCGCTTTTGTTTTGCCGCTTCATCATCACGTTTGGTGCCTGTCTCAGCGTCTCGAAGATATTGCACACGAGCCCCATCAAACTGTAGTTGGACTGACGCGCCAAGTTCGGCCATGCAGGTGACAAACTTGTTGTTCGCCTCTTTCCAATCTGACTCGGTGATTTCACCGGTTTGTTTTGCCTTATCGAGGATTTTCTTTTGAAAATCAGACTTCACATCGTTTCGAACTGAGTCGATGAGCTTATTGAGTGAATCGATTGAGGGTGCAGAACCTGCGGTATTTGTGCGTGGGCCTACAGGAGCTGTTTCTGCGTTCGGTGCGCTACAAGCCGTAAGCGGCAGGAGCGAAAGGAGTGCAACCCCCGCTAATTTCTTAATGATTCCGATGCGCATATGTTAATCCTCTCTGATTGATATCTGGGTTGTGGTAGCCTCTCGAGGGCTCTTGCGCCCAGAAGCGGATGCTGCGTGCGAGCAGTGGATTCGTTTCCTCACCATTGCTTGTGGAGCCACCAATAGCGGCTTGCGTGGCCGGTTAAGCTGTTGCCTCGACGATACCGATTCCGGTTGTCGGCAGCGCAGACGACATTATCCCAGAACCATGGCGGTTCCGCCAGGTGTGAGTGAACGAAGTTGTGTTCGATAGTGTTGTTCTTCTTTCTTTAATCAAGTCGTCTCAACAGTTGAGGCGACGATCCGTCAAAACAGCTTCTTATCGAGCCTTGCAATATGTGAACAAACGATGTTCACGTATCATTGTAGCTGCGATCAGGCAGCCAAGGATTGCCCCGGCGGCGGTCATGACAGGAGTGTGAAGCGCTGTCAGAACTACAGTGCCGTAGTCTGCTGCAGACGGATACGAAGCCCAACATGAATCCGATGATAAAACCGGCGAGCGGGAAGCTGGCAGAGAGTCTGCCTGAGAAGCCCGCAGCTGGGTCGAATGGTGCACCGAGAGTTGAATTGTGTTGGGAGATTTTTGAGCTCGCGTCATCTAAGTTCGCATCAGCAATCACGCTACTATATAAGAGATTTATGGTGGCTTTCGTCGCCGGATACACGTCTAACCAGCATTCGTCATAAATCTGATCTGCGGATGCTGCGCAATGGCAGCATAGCCAAATCCTCTTTTTCGCCGATCATTTCGTGCCGCCGAACGCGATTCACCTGATCCATCACGCTCAGTCCGAAGCGCCGCCAGAAGCTGTCGCACCAAACACCGGGATGTCTCACTTCGTGACACACAGCGCCGGGTGGGTGATCGCGCGCCTCAAAGCCGTCGCTACACTTCGAGCATGGTATCACCCAGCCAGCGCAGCACCACCCCGGGTTGCACCTGTTCCGCTGTCAGCGGTGTCGGCGTCCACACCGTCACCGTCACCGGAGTATCAGGAAGCACATCAATATCGCTCACCTCTGTGAACGCCTCTGGAACCACACGATCCACAAACAGGCACACACCGCGAGCCACCCGGTTCGCGCTGAGAGTCACCTCCTGCACCCCATCAACCCAGGAACCCAGCTCGGCGGTAACGACAGTTGCGGCGAGCCCCGGCAGGTTCACGTCCTCCACAAACGGGTAAACCTGGGGGATTGCCCCATCTGCACGCACCACCAGCACCTCATCAGCGAGAATTGCCGACGTGTCCGCAGCGCCCGGCACACCCACATCACCCGTCGAAGCGAGCACGCGGCGCTCGCCCGGCGCAAGCGTCTGCGCAAACGCAACGCTCCGCAGCAACACGCCGTCACCAGTCACCCGCTCCAACGTGCCGTGAACACTCCACGGCTCCGCCCCATCATTCACCGCAACCAGTTCCCCGTCCCGTGCACGCAGCGTCGTCTCGGTCAGCTGCGCCCCGAGCTGCACATCAGTGAGCCGGGCAGAAGCTGGCGGTTGGCTGGGGGCTGCGGCAGTGGCATCCACCCCATTGAGCGGGGCAGAAACACCAACCGCTTCAGTCACCGCCTGCCAACGCGGCACCAGCGTCAGCAACCGCGGCGCATTCGCCCGACGCAACGCATGCCACAACGGCTTGCGACGGCCGAAACCATCCACCGCAGCCCACGACGTGACCGGCCAACAATCGTTCAACTGCCACACAATCGTGCCCATGCAGGTCGGGCTTTGCGAACGGAACCATTCCGTGCCAAACACGATCGCGCGTGCCTGGTTCAACTGGGTAACATAATGCCAATCCGCAATATTGTGCGGTTCAGGCAGGTGCGGTGCCAAGCCCCGGGCGAGCTTGCCGTTGCCATCATCCGCCTTCTGATGCAGCAGCAACGCCGGAGAGTCAGGGGCGAGCGCTGCCACATCGCTCGACGGCAACGCCTGGGTGAGGGTAGACCACGTGGGCGGTCCCTGAAACCCGAACTCCGACACAAACCGGGGGCGGTACTGCTGGTAGTTCGCGTAATCCATCCGGTTCCACACCTCCCACAGGTGCTGATTGCCAAACCCCATTGCGTTGGCGGTGATATCCATCGTGCCCGAGAACGGGCTGCCCGCCCAATACGGCACATTCGGGGCAAGCTCCGCGCACACGCGCGGCAACAGTTCGGTGTAATAACCCAAACCCCAGGTGGCACCGTTCAGAGGTCCCTGCCAATCCCAGTCGAAAAATCCCCAAATATTTTCGTTGCAACCGTTCAACAACACCAGGCTGGGGCGGTGGGCGATGCGCGCAACATTATCTCGGGCTTCCGCCTCCACCTCCTGCCACAGTGGTGCCTCCTCAGGGTATGCGGCGCAGGCAAACAGAAAATCCTGCCACGTGAGCACACCCAGCTCGTCGCAGGCATCAAAAAACTCGTCGCGTTCAAAAATGCCGCCGCCCCACACCCGCAGAAGGTTCAGATTCGCGTCTCGGGCCTGTGTGACGCGCTCGCGGTAGCGTGCCGCTGTGAGGCGCGGAATGAAACAGTCGTCTGGAATCCAGTTGGCACCCCGAATGACAATCGGCGCACCGTTCACGATGAAACGGAACGCGCTGCCGTGAGCATCGGCCGCCGTGTCAAGCTCCACCGTGCGAAAGCCCACCCGGCGGTGGTGCGCGCTGGATGGATGCTCGCCAGTGAGCAACTCCACCGTCACGTCATACAGTGGCTGGTCGCCGTGACCGTGCGGCCACCACAGGTGCACATCTGAAAGTTCAACGCTCATCTGCACCTCAATGCTGGCGTCTGACGGCGCGAGCTGCGCGGCGGGTGTGGCGGGTGCGGGTGTGGCGGCAAGCAGCTGCTCGGTGCGCGCTTCGACACCGCCCGGGCCGGTCACGCTCACGCGCAGGCGACTTCCAGCCTCAACGTTGCCCGCCAGGCGGACAGTTGCGGCGATGGTGCCTTTGTTGGCAGTACGCGGGAATGCGCCCTCATCCAAACCATGCGGGCGGGCGTCGAGTTGCACCCCGATGATGTGGGCGCCGCGCACGGTCTCGATGCGTGCCGGCTTCCACACACCCGCGGTGACCAGCTGCGGCCCCCAATCCCAGCCAAAGTTTGCCGCCATTTTGCGCATGTATTGAAACGGCGTGGTGTACGCGTTTGGTCGGTCGCCAAGGGCGATCCGCTGCGATTCGGCGTACTCCCAGGCGGAATCGAAGCGGATGCTCAGCCGATTTTCGCCAGGCAGCACCGCGTGCGTGATGTCAAACCGCCAGCTGCGGTGCTGGTTGTAGGTGTGGGCGATGTGGTGCCCGTTGAGCGTGATGGTGGCCACCGTGTCGAGCCCCTCGCAGACCAGTTCGTGCCGCGCCGGCAGAGCCTGCACGTTCGCACCCTGCTCGTTCGCGCCCTGCTTGTTCGCGCCCTGCTTGTTCGCGCCCTGCTCGTTCGCACCCCCTTCGCTCGCGCCGCCGCCCGCTGCGAGCGCTTCACCCTGGAACACCGTCGAATACTCCCACACGGTGTGCCCGATCCATTCGGTGTTCATCTCGTTCAGGTCGAGGTAGGGGTCGTCGATGAGTCCGGCGGCGAGCAGATCGGTGTGCACGGTGCCGGGCACCTGCGCGGGGATGCGCGCCGGCAGCGCCGCCGCCTGCGAGTGTTCCGCCGGCCAGGACACTGCGCGCAGCTGCCAACCGCTGTCCAGGTGAAGGTGAGTAGTCATATTAGTGCCTTTCGGTGCGTGTGGGTGTGGGGTGCGGGTGCGGGTGCGGGCTGCGGCTAATCGTGACGTTCCGCTGCCAGCTCTCCCGGCCTGGCCGCATCGCCGCGGAATCCTTCAACGCGCACGTCGCTGTTCACTGTGTGCAGCGCGTGGGCCGCATAGCTGGGCAGGTTGTCGCCCCACGCGGCTTCGCAGTTGCGCAGGGTGACGTCGGCGGCGTTTTCAATATAGAACGCGCTGATGGGGTGCTCGAGCACGTCGGGGCTGCCGCTGTAGGGGCGGCGATCGAAAAACCCGCCGGGGGTGTCGCCCCACTTGTCGAGTTCCACACGCACGTTTTCAAACACGATGCCGCTGATGTGTCCCGGGGCGACGCCGGAGACGTGGACACCACTTTCACCGCGGGCGAGGATGTTGCTGAAACGCACGTTGCGCACCTGCCCGATGCGTTCCTGCCACGGGTAGGCGGAGATGTAGATCGCTTCACCGCGACCCCACCAGGCTTCGTCGAACACGCGGGTTTCGACGGTGATGTTGTGGAAGAGAATGTTTTCGTACAGCGCGTCTTGCCCAAGGTTGAGTGAAAGCCCACGGTGACTGTTGCGGATGACGCAGTTGCTGAACACCACGTTGCGGATGGGGGCGAGGGCGTCGACGCCGATAACGAGGGCGCTGGAGCGTGTTTCGAGCACACAGTTGGTGACGGTAATGTTTTCGCACGGACCGTGGTCGGGGAATTCTTCGCACGTTTTGAGCGAGATGGCGTCGTCGGGGCAACGGATATCGCAGTCGCTGATGCGCACATCGCGGCAGCGGTCGAGGTCGATCCCGTCGGCGTTGGGGAGTTTCATGTCGCCGCGGATGCGCAGGCCGCGAATGTTCACGCTGTCGCAGCCGGTGAGTCGCACCATCCAGAGCGCGCCGTCTTGGTAGAGGGTGTCGGTGAGGGTGACGTCGCTGCAGCCAATGAAGAAGAGGGTGAATGGGCGGTTGACGGGCATTCGGTAGATTTCGCCGAGGTCTTCGAGGATGTAGTGCCGCCCGGCACCGTCAATGGTGCCCGCGCCAGTGACCGCGATGTTGTGGGCGTTGTAGGCGGTGAGGAACGCGCCGGTGAGTTCTGTTTCGTCGTGCACGACTCCAGAGGAGAGCGCGCTGACGGTGTGGCGTTCGGTGATGTCTGCCCAGTCTCCGCTGGCTTGGAGGGTTGCTCCGCGTTCAATGTGCAGTTCCACGTTGCTTTTGAGTGTGAGGGAACCGCTGAGGTAGGTGCGTCCTGCCGGCACGATGACGGTGCCACCGCCGGCTGCCGCTGCCGCGTCGATGGCTGCCTGGATTGCCGCGGCGTCGTTGGTGTGCCCGTTGCCGACGGCGCCGTAGGCATCAATGGGGTGGATGCTGGTGCGAGTTATGTTCGACATGATGCCTCCTTGCATGCTGGGCTGGTGTGCTGCACACAAGTGAACCATGTTTTAAGTTAACGTTCAACTTGGTTTTTAAGTTGTTGGTTGGCGGGAATTGGCGGGGGGCGCGGCCGCGGCGGGGCGGCTTGAACCCGGCCCCGGCGGCGGGGCGGATTGAACCCGGCCCCGGCGGCGAGGCCGGCTCCAGCCCGCCCCGGCCTGGCCAACCCTGTCTTGCCCGCCCCGGCCAACCCGACCCCGGCCTGGCGGGCCAACCACGCCCGCCGTTGCGGCCGGTTCGCGGTAATTTGATCAATAATAGGTAAAATTCAGCCTAAATTACCGGGAATTGGTCAAATTACCGGGAATTGGTCGAATTGCCGCAGAACGGTTCGACCCCGCTCAGCCGAGTGGGTCGAATGACTCCACTTTCTTGGTCGCGCCGGCGATCAGAATGGTGTCACCTTCCTGCAGGACGGTGTCTGGCGTGGTGCATTCCCACCCGGCGCCTTCGCGTCGAAACGCCGTTACTTTCACGCCGCGCTTCGACCAGAGCGGCGAGTTGCACAGGGGCACGCCGAGCGCCTCGGCGGGGGGTGTGGTTTTGACGAGCGCGAAACTGTCATCCACTTCGATGTAGTCCTGCATGGAGCCGCGCACGAGGTGGGCGACCCGGCGACCCATGTCTTTTTCCGGGTAGATCACGTGCTCCACGCCCAGTTGGCGCAGGATGGTGACGTGCGCCGCACTGGCGGCTTTCGCCCAGAGTTTGGGGCCTGCGATGCGCAGCAGGATCGATGTGGTCAGGATGCTGGCCTCCAGGTCCGACCCGATCGACACGACCACCCGGTCGAACTCGGGCACGGCGAGTTGGCGGAGGACTTCCTCTTTGGTGCAGTCGGCGCGAACCACGTGGGTGAGCAGGCCGTTGTGGTTTTGCACGATGTCAGCGTCGCCATCGATGCCGAGCACTTCGGTTCCGCTTGCCATGAGTTCCAGGGCGAGTGCGCTTCCGAAGCGGCCAAGACCAATAACGGCGACCGAGTTTGCGTTTGCCAGCACGCTGGCCTGGCGTTGACTGTGTCGGGTGAAATTAACCAATGATCGGCCTTTCTTGGGGCAGTTCGTATTGAACCGCGTTTGGTCTGATTGCCAGGGCGGATGCGAAGGTGATGGGACCCATTCGGCCCACGAACATGACGATCATGATCACGACCTGTGCTGCCGGGGGCAGATCCGGGGTGATGCCGGTGGAGAGACCGACCGTGCCGAAGGCGGAGCACACCTCGTACATGATTTGTTCGAGTGAGAATGGGCTCAGCACGCCGATGATCATCGTGGCGCTGATGACGAGTCCCATGGAGAGCAGCACCACGGTGATGGCTTCGCGGTGCGCGGCGCGCGAGAGGCGTTTGCCGAAGACGTTCACCGCGCGGCCACCGCCGATTTCGGTGAGCATGATGAAGAACAGCACGGCGAAGGTGGTGATTTTGATGCCGCCGGCTGTGCCGCCGGGGCCGCCGCCGATGAACATGAAAATGTCGTAGGCCATCCAGGTGATCGGGTGCAGGTCGGCGCCGTTGAGCACGTCGAAACCGGCGGTTCGGGTTTGCACGCCCTGGCTGAAGGCGGCTAGGAGTTTTTCGTGCCAGGCCATGCCGCCGAGCGTGTTTGGGTTGTTCCATTCCATCAGCGCGGTGAACGCGAACGCAAGCACGAGCAGGGCGAGGGTGCCTGTGAGCACGAGTCGGGTGTTCATTGTCCAGAGCCGCACCACGCGGAAGTGCCGGCGCAGCTGCATGAGAACCGGGAAGCCGAGCCCGCCGAGGATGATGCCCGCACAGATGGGCAGCAGGATGAAGCCGTCGGTGTTGAACCCTTGCAGACTGTCGGGGAACAGTGTGAACCCCGCATTGTTGAACGCGGAGATGGCGTGAAACACACCGAACCAGACGGATTCCCCAAATGGATGCCCGTACCCCAGCCAGAACCGCAGGGTCAGGAGCACAGCGATGGCGCTTTCGATGGCGAGCGCCCAGAGCAGCACGTTGCGCAGGAGGTTCGCGGTGCCGCCGATCCCGGTGTCTGCGGTGCGGGTTTGCGTTGCGGCAACCAGGCGGGTGCTGATGGACAGTTTGCGCACCACGGCGAGGCCGATGATGCTGGCCAGGCTCATTGTGCCAAGTCCGCCTACCTGGATGAGCAGGATGATCACGACGTGGCCGAAGTTTGACCACTGTTCGGAGGTGGTGACGGTGGTGAGGCCGGTCACACTTCCGGCGGAGACGGCTGTGAAGAAACAGTCGAGGAGGTTGGTCGATGTTCCGTCTGCCGCTGAGATTGGCAGCGCTAGGAGGAGCGCTCCGGTGAGGAGGGTGAGGAAAAATGACCCGAACACTATTCTCGCCGGCCTGAATCGGGAAACTTTTTTCAGGCGCGGTGGTGCCGTTTCTGACAGTACATCCACTTGAAGAATAGTACGCGCAAATCCTGGGAGCGCAAATCAGGATTCGATGCCTGCGGCGCAGTGCTGATGTTGCCGCGACCGGGGGTGGCTGCGTTGGCGAGTTGGGGCGGATGCGTTGGCGAGTTGAGACCCGTACCGAGGCGAGCCGGGGGTGGATGCGTTGGCGAGTTGGGGCGGATGCGTTGGCGAGTTGAGACCCGTGACGTGGCAGGCCTGGGGCTGATTAGTGCCCGGTGCACCGTTCGGCTGCGCTGAAGGGGGCGAGTGCCTCGTCGACATGTTCGCCGCAACCCTCCCAGGTTATTTTGGCGCACACTTGGCAACGGACGGGGTAACACATGGTGGATCCTTTCGCGAGCAAAACGTTCACTCGAATGATACCCCATGGGGTATCATGTTGTCTAACGGGTGTCGTCGTTTCAGCCACACAGAGTGACCGAACGCCGGAGAGATTGCCGGCAACACAGTGCCGCGAATCGGGAGCCCAGTAATGGAAAGGAACAGCATGCACTTCGTCATTATCGGTGGGGTCGCCGCCGGCATGGCCGCCGCAACCCGTCTTCGTCGACGTCACGAGGAGGCAACGATTACCGTGTTTGAGCGTGGCCCCTACGTGTCGTTCGCAAACTGCGGCTTGCCCTACCATCTTGGTGGCGTGATCGAATCTCGTGACTCGCTGCTCACCCAAGATCCCGAACAACTCCGCCGCCGCTTCCGTATTGATGTGCGGACTGAACACACCGTTACCGAGATTGATCCCAGTGCACGTACCGTCACCGTGCAAGCCGCGGGGCAAACCGAACCAGTCGTGCATCCCTTTGATCGCCTGGTCATCGCAACAGGAATGGCGCCCCTGCCGCCAGCAGACTTCGGAACCATTCCCACCTACACGCTCACAACCGTGCCAGAACTGGATCAGATCATCGCCACACTCGGAACGGTGAGCGCAACCCCCACGGCACTCGTGATTGGTGGCGGTTTTATCGGGCTCGAAGCTGCAGAAAATCTCGCACTTCGCGGTGCCCGAGCCATCCTTGCCCACCGCGGCACCAGCCTGCTCAGCCCCCTGGACGTCGAAATGGCGCAGCCACTCACCGAACTGTTCAGCGCCAACGGTGTTGACGTTCGGCTCGGTGTGACCGTCAGCGACACAACCGCCGGCACTGTCACATTCACAGACGGCAGCAGCTGCGTGCCAGATGTGGTGATTGACGCTCGGGGTGGCCGGCCGGCAACACAACTCGCCGAATCTGCCGGAATTGCCCTGGGGGCCACTGGCGGTATCGCAACAGACCAGCTGCATCGCACAAACGTTCCCGGTATTTACGCGGTCGGCGATGCGGCCGAAAAACGCGATGCGATCAGCGGCGAAACGCGCATAGTCGCAATGGCAGGCCTCGCAAATCGCCACGGCCGCCAAGTTGCCGATGTGATCGTCGACACCCTCGCAGTCGACGCAACAGAACCAGCAACCAGCCCAACCGAGACGCCGCCCGCACTTGGCACCAGTATCATCGGTCTGTTTGGCACCGCGGCAGCCAGCGTGGGTTGGAACGAACGCCAACTGCGAGCGGCCGGAAAACCGCACCGCAGCATCCATACCCATCCGCAATCGAACGCCGGCTATTATCCCGGTGCGAAACAACTCTCGATGAAACTGCTTGTCGATCCCGCGAACGACCGCATCCTCGGCGCGCAGGTGGTGGGAGAAGCCGGAGTGGCGAATCGAATCAACATCTTGGCAACCGCAATGTCAGCAGGAGTGACCGCACGTGCGGTCACTCCTGCTGACATTGCGG
>CAYTSH010000023.1:10117-17056 GCA_964440395.1 uncultured Microbacteriaceae bacterium | reverse complement strand
ATCGGTTCGGTGCGCCGGCCGTTGAGGGTGAGCAGCAGCGTGGTGATGTGCTGTCCGTCAACATCCGCGTCTGCCATGAGCACAATCTTGTGGTATCTGGCTTTTTCGGCGTTAAAATCTTCACCAATTCCCGCACCAAACGCGGTAATCATCGCCTGCACTTCGGCATTGCCAAGCGCGCGATCGAGCCGCGCCTTCTCAACGTTCAAAATTTTGCCGCGAAGGGGGAGGATGGCTTGCGTTTCAGGATTTCGGCCCTGCACGGCTGAGCCGCCGGCGGAATCACCCTCGACGAGGAAAATTTCGGAGATTGATGGGTCTTTCGACTGGCAATCCTTCAGTTTTCCGGGCATACCGCCACCCTCAAGCAGACCCTTGCGTCGAGCTGTTTCGCGGGCTTTTCGGGCAGCCATGCGAGCGGTTGCCGCCTGGATCGCTTTGCGAATAATTTCCTTAGCAACCACGGGGTTGCGGCCGAACCAGTCACCCAGCTGGTCGCCGGTGACCTTTTGCACAAACGCCTTCGCCTCGGTGTTGCCGAGCTTGGTCTTGGTTTGACCCTCAAACTGCGGTTCACCCAGCTTGATGGAAACCACGGCGGTCAAGCCCTCGCGCACGTCATCGCCTGAAAGGTTGTCGTCTTTTTCGCGAAGAATATTTTTTTCACGCGCATACTTGTTGACGAGCGTGGTGAGGGCAGCGCGGAACCCTTCTTCGTGGGTGCCACCCTCGTGCGTGTTGATCGTGTTGGCGTAGGTGTGCACGCTCTCGGTGTACGAGGTCGTCCACTGCATCGCCACCTCGAGCGCGATTTTTTTGTCGGGATCTTCCAACTCAAACGAGATAATCTCATCGTTTACCACGTCGGCCCGCTTTGCGGCGTTCAGGAACATCACGTAGTCAACGAGTCCCTGCTCATACAAAAACACGTCGTGCCGCGGCTGGGCGGGTTCCTCGCCGACGAGCTCCTCACGAACCCGCTCGTCGCGCAGCGAAATCCGCAACCCCTTGTTTAGGAACGCCATCTGCTGGAAACGATTCCGCAGGGTGTCATAGTCAAACTCGACGGTCTCAAAAATCTCCGGGTTTGGCCAAAAGCTAATCGTGGTGCCCGTCTCACTCGATGCTTCACCTTTTTCGAGCGGCGCATCGGGCACGCCCACGGTGAAGCGCTGCCGGTACACATTGCCTTGACGACGAACCTCGACCTCAAGGTTTGTGGAGAGTGCATTCACAACGGAGCTGCCGACGCCGTGCAACCCGCCGGAGACTGCATACCCCCCACCGCCGAACTTGCCGCCGGCGTGCAGAATCGTCAACACCACCTCAACGGTGGATTTTTGTTCAATCGGGTGCAGGTCAACTGGAATACCGCGACCATTATCCACCACCCGCACGCCGCCGTCGGCAAGGATGGTCACGTCGATGTGATCACAGTGCCCGGCAAGCGCTTCATCAACGGAGTTGTCGACGATCTCATAGACCAGGTGATGCAAGCCCCGCGGTCCGGTTGATCCGATGTACATTCCAGGCCGTTTCCGAACGGCTTCGAGACCTTCCAGTACCTGAATATCCCCTGCGCCGTATTCGTGTTCCGCGCGATCGGTGTTGGCTTCTTGGTTCATTGTGAAACGATTCTCCTGACCTGGAACGACTAACACTCCATCATACCAAGAATCAGCACAAATTATGGTGCATTTTTGCCGCCTAGCGGGCGTTTTCTGCGCGGTTGAACGATTTTGCCTGCCTACCCGTAGGTATCGCGCGGACCGCGCCCTGGAACCGATCTGAAGCCATGTTTCCAGGAAGGTACGTCAGGTCCGATGAATCGAATACTCGTCACACCGGCGTCAGGGTGTTCAAGAGCAATTGCCGCCAGGATCGAATTGCGCATCAACCGAAGCTGCGTGGCCCACGCTGTCGAGTCGCAGGCAACCAGCAAAACGCCGTCGACGCAATCTGTTGCCGTCGTGTGTTCGGCAAGTTCGGGACCGACAAGCTCCGCCCAGCGCAGCAGCAGCGTCGAGTGCGCAAGCTTGGCGGACCAGCCAAAATCTTTGGCGATCGTGTCCAGCGTTAGCGCAATCGGCAGCGGGTCTCGGCCGGCATCAAACGGTTGGGACTCGCCGGCTCGCAGCTGCCGCTTCGTCCGCCGGGAACTTTTTCTCCCCGTCCACAGCTGTTTTAAGTGCTGATACAGGCGGGCAGTTTCCGGATCGCTCATTGCTCACCCCGTTGCTGACGCAACGTTCCGCGGTCCACATGAATAATGTTCCACGTGAAACCATCCGGCACATCCGCGGCAACCGCTGCGGTGACGAGCACCTGCTCGTACCCAACAATCGCGGCAAGCAGCCGGTTTCGGCGACGCACATCAAGTTCAGCAAAAACATCATCCAAAATCAGCACCGGATCACCGTGCGAACTCTGCGTCCGAATGTGTTCCGCGGCGGCGAGGCGCAGCGCCAAGACAAACGACCACGATTCTCCATGGCTCGCATACCCCTTCACTGGCAGACCATTCAATTCCAGCTGCAAATCATCACGATGCGGCCCCACGAGCGTCTGGGCACGCTCGCGCTCCTTGGCACGCACCCGTTCCAGACTCGACCGAAACTGTTGGGCAATGACGTCGAGCGTTTGCCCCGCCACAGCGGGGAGTGGGCTGGCAGGCGCGATGACCGAGTGCTCAGCCCGGGCATCCACAATCGAATCGATGCTGTGCAACATTGCCATCGTGGGGGCGTGATCTGCCTGCACCAAATACGAATACGCCGCCCGCAGCGGCTGCTGCAACGTGGCGACAAGCAACAGTCGCGCACGAATAATTTCTGAACCGAGCGCCACCAACCGCTCATCCCATATCTCCATGGTCGGGATGCTGTGGTCACGAAGCCCCCGAATCTTTGCGGATTTCAGGAGCGAGTTGCGTTGCTTCACCACCCGGTCATATTCGGCAAGCACCTCGATCATTCGCGGCGAGTCGGCAATGAGGCGTTCGTCAAGAAATTTTCGCCGCACCGCAGGCTCTCCGCGGACAATCGCCAGATCTTCGGGCGCAAACAGCACGCTCGAAAAGTAGTGGGGAAGCTCCCTCGGTTTCTGCGCGGCGCGGTTAATCTGAGCCTGATTGGCACCGGACGAGTTAATCTTCAGCTCAAGCAGCACCGGGCGCCCACGGAACTGCACCCGCATTCGCACGATTGCCGCGTTGGCGCCGGCACGAATAAGCGCCTGGTCTCCGTGTACCCGGTGCGAACTGAGTGTCGAGAAGTATCCGATCGCCTCAGCCAGATTCGTTTTGCCCTGCCCATTATGTCCGAGCAGCAGATTGAGTCCCGGTCGCAGCGCGAGTTCCGCAGACTGATAGTTTCGGAAATCCGTCACGCTCAGGTGCTGCACCTGCATGGCTACCGCCGCCTGTGCGCGAGCGGCGCGAAGGATTGTCGCAACATGTATCCGCGCACGGCCGCTATCTCAGGAGCAGGTTTGGCTGCAAAAGGTAGCGGTAGGTGTCTAGCCCTGCGTCGTCGCGGCTGGACTGGCTGGTGATCAGTACCGGACCCGGTTTGTTTGGGGAGTCTGTTTTGGTGAACGCAATTCTGGCGTATTCGGAGTGGGTTGCGCGGAGCCCATCGAGCAAAAATTGCGGTTTGAGCGACACCACCTTGTCTTCGCCGGTGAGTTCGACATCGATTGATTCGGATGCTTGGGCTGCTTCTGAGCCGGCAGCTTCCAGTGTCAGCGTGCCGTCTTCGAAACTCAGGCGGATTGCCGCATCCCGTTCAAGCACCAGGCCGACTCGGTTGGTCGCTTCGATCAGTTCTGCGGTGTTGATCACTGCATATTCGGCAACAGCCTCGGGGAACAGTCGGCGAACGGGAGGGAAGTTGCCTTTGATGAGTAGGGAGGTGACTGTTTTGTTGTCTGCCGAGAACGAAATGATTTCGCGCTCATCTTTACTCACAATTGCCACGGCAACGGTCTTGCTTGCGGCGAATGTTTTGCCCACTTCGGTCACGATGCGGGCCGGCACGAGGGCGGTGAGTTCGTCGGCACTGAGCGAGTTTTCCCAGTCGATGTTGCGCATTGCGACGCGGTATCGGTCGGTTGCGATGAGATCGAGACTGTTTTCGGTGATGGCAAATAGGACCCCGGTAATGACCGGTGTTACGTCGTCTCTGGATGCGGCTACGCTCACTTGGGCTATCGCTTCGGCAAAATCGGAGCCGGGCACGTGACCTGACACTTCTGATATTTGCGGCACGGTGGGGTATTCGTCGACGGGCATCGCGGGAAGGCTGAACGAGGCGGAGCCGCAGGTTACCTGGATTCGGTTGTCGTGGGTGGTGACGGTGATGGGTGCGTGCGGAAGTTTGCTGGCGATATCGTTCAACATGCGACCGGATACCAGTGCACGGCCGGGCTCTTCCACAACCGCGTCAATGTGCGTGCGGGCCGAGACTTCGTAGTCGAATGAGGAGAGCGTTAGGGTTTGCCCGCTCACTTCGATGAGCGCTCCGCTGAGGAGGGGGAGGGTTGTGCGTGCGGGGAGTAGTTTGACCACGAACGACACTGCATCACTGAAGACATCACGGTTGACGGTAAATTTCACGCGGTACCCCTGGGTGTTGGTTAGAGAACTGGCCATCTTTATCTTGGCATATCTGGGGCACCTGGCGGCGAGCTTGCGAATTATTGACAAGATTTTCGCCACTTTCCACAGGGGTTCGCAAAAAAATTGTGACAAAAAATCCTGGGATATCGGGATTCTTGTCATTCTTTCCGCAGGGGTGCTGTGGATAACTTTCAGAATTGGGCCCTGCAATGTGGAAGAAGCGCCTTGCGATGTGGAAAGTGCTCCTGGGCCCCGGTGACGTTTCCACTGCGGAATCTCAACTATCTACAGACTGTCAACAGGGCCAAGCGGTCGATTGACTTACAAAAATATGGCGATATCAAAGTTATCCACATTTTCCACAGGGGTTAAGACTATTAAGGTTTAACTTGTTTTAATAGAACTCGATAACCCTAAGTTTCCTAACTCAATTCACATAGCTGACTCAAAGCGATTGGTTCAGGAGGAGGTTGAATCAGGCTGGGGCTGGCAACCGATGGGTTAGCGGCTCTGTTGCTTGATCCGACTGGTGAGCTCAGTGACCTGGTTGTAGATTGACCTGCGCTCCTTCATGAGCTCGCTGATCTTCTTGTTCGCATACATCACTGTCGTGTGATCACGGCCTCCGAAGAGCTGTCCAATCTTGGGCAACGACAGATTAGTGAGCTCACGGCAGAGGTACATGGCAATTTGCCGCGCGGTGGCCAACGTTTGCGACCGGGAGGAGCCGTAGAGGTCGTCCACAGACAATTTAAAGTAATCCGCGGTGTGATTGATGATGTCTATCGGTGAAATCACGTTGTCTTCGTCGAGGGTGATGAGATCCTTCAGCACTGTCTGCACCAGTGGCAGGTCAACGACTTGCCGATTAAGGCTCGCAAACGCGGTAACGCGAATGAGCGTTCCCTCGAGTTCCCGAATATTCGACGATGCTTTCGACGCAATGTACTCCATGATTTCGTCGGAAACCTGCAGCTGGTCGTTGTATGCCTTCTTGCGCAAAATTGCGATACGAGTTTCAAGGTCAGGAGTCTGCACGTCGGTGATCAGACCCCATTCGAAGCGCGAACGCATGCGATCTTCGAAGCCAACCAGCTGTTTGGGTGGCAGATCGGAGGTGATCACCACCTGTTTGTTGTGATCGTGCAGCGTGTTGAACGTGTGGAAGAAGGCTTCCTGAGTCTCCGCCTTGCCTTGCAGGAACTGGATATCGTCGATCAGCAGAATGTCGATATTGCGGTATCTGGCGTGAAACTGGTTGCCCTGATTATTGGCAATGGAGTTGATGAAGTCATTCGTGAATTCCTCGCTGCTCACATATCGAATGCGGATGCCTCGGTACAGATTCTGCGCGTAGTGGCCGATCGCGTGCAGCAGGTGGGTTTTGCCGAGACCTGATTCCCCATACACGAACAGGGGGTTATATGCCTTTGCCGGCGCCTCGGCCACCGCGACGGCGGCGGCGTGGGCGAACCGGTTTGAACCGCCGATCACGAAGTTGTCGAAACTGTATTTGGGGTTGAGTCGTGAATCTTCGAGACTTTGCTGCGTGTCGGATTTGTCCCGACGGGTGGCCGAACTGGACTGGGTGTGTTCGCTAGTGGATGCTTCGGGAACCTGTTCGGGTTCCGTTTCGATCTCCGGGTTCACGACGACCGCGAATGTGTTGATTGCGGTCGTGTCGGTGGTTGTGGTGATTGCCGACATAAGCGGCACGCGCATGCGCTGTTCAATCATGCTGCGCGTGAACTCGTTTGGTACCTCAAGGTAAAGGGTCCCCGCCATAACCCCTCGCGGCTCTGCAAGTGTGACGAAGCCGCGCATCGCTGGCGTGACACGATCGTCCGACATGAGTGTGTCCACAATGAGCTGCCAAGCCTGGGTGACATCTTCAGGTGTAGACATGATTCCTCTATCGATTGATGTTATTCACACGTTTATCGGTGGTTCTGCACACAAAATATGGCGAAAATTCGGTAAAACATGCGTGACTTGGGGATAACTTACTCACAACCGTAGCGAATAGTCAGACCGTGGTTCAAGTCTTCAAGAAACCTGCAAATTAGCCGTGAGTTTTTTGAATCCTCGGCGCTCTGACCAGCCCCGTGTGCATCCGCAGTTTGACGTGACGCAAAATACCGCGTAATTTTAAGACTTTGGACGGGTGCCACCGCGCCCATCGACTTCCGGCTAGCTACGTGGTCGGTAAATTGTAGGAGTCTGTCATGAGCAAAAGAACGTTCCAGCCAAACAACCGCCGTCGTGCAAAGGTTCACGGCTTCCGCCTTCGCATGCGCACCCGCGCAGGTCGAGCAATTCTT
>CAYTSH010000023.1:0-10107 GCA_964440395.1 uncultured Microbacteriaceae bacterium | reverse complement strand
GCTCGCCGCGCCAAGGGTCGCACGAAGCTCTCGGCCTAATTTCTTGAGGCTGGCGAACGGCTGAGTGCACCGTGTTACCGCACCCACATCGCGTGACTCGTGGAGCTGAGTATAAACACGTGGTTCGATCCGGCGCACGCTTGCCGAACCGATGCAGCATTGCGTATGTTGTTATGACTGAAGCAACCAGTCCTGCTCGGTTCGGCTTTATCGTGTCCAAGGCGGTTGGAAAAGCCCACGAGCGCAATGTAGTTCGCCGCAGAATGAAGGCTATCTGTGCAGCTCTTGTCCGTCAGCAAGCTGATGAATGCGAGGCACCCGTAACCGGAATGGATGTGGTCTTTCGACTTCTTCCACGAAGCCAATCTGCCTCGTTCACCGAACTTGAAGCTGAAGTGCGAAGCGTCTTTCGACGTCTGGCCAAGAAGCAGCGGGTGTGACAGCTATGGTCACCCTGCGAATGTTGCTGAACCATATCGTGCTCCTGCCGAGAAATGCTTGCATAGCTCTGCTGTTGTTGTATCGCTTCCTCATTTCACCGCTGTACGGCGAGGTATGCCGTTACTACCCCTCCTGCTCGCGCTACGGCTTGGAATCCTTTCAGCAGCACGGCGTGCTGATCGGTTTTGTTCGCACCGCGTATCGACTGCTTCGCTGCAACCCCTGGTCATCCGGTGGAATCGATGATGTTCCACCGAGTCGCAGTTCACGTTATGTCACCACCAAACACGGGTTCGTCACTGTGCGAACCGTGAGAAAGGTATGAGTTCCTCTCATGAACCTGTTCGATCTCATCCTCTGGCCTCTGCGCTGGGCAATTGAACTCATCCTGGTTGCCTGGCATCAGCTGTTCACCGCAGTGGGGCTCGATCCTGACGGAGGTCTCACCTGGGTTCTCTCTATCGTGGGACTCGTGGTGGTGGTGCGCTCAGCATTAATCCCGCTGTTTGTTCGGCAGATCAAATCGCAGCGGCGAATGATGGAAATTGCGCCGCAGATTCAAAAGATCCAGGAGAAATACCGGGGTAAAAAAGATCAATTCTCCAACGAGGCCAAAACTCGCGAGATGATGGCGTTGTACAAAGAAAATGGCACCAGCCCGTTCGCTTCGTGCATGCCGCTGTTGATTCAGATGCCTATTTTCCTAGCGCTTTTCCGCGTGCTGAGCGATGCGAGCAAACAGCTTGAGGGCATCGGGTTGATGACCACAGCTTTTGCCGAGTCGTTTGCCCGGGCAACCATTTTTGGTGCCCCACTTCGTGCAACCTTCCTCGAATCGCTCGACAGTGGCCCCACCTCAGTGATCGTGATCGCAAGCGTTCTCGTTGTGTTGATGATTGCCTCGCAGTTCTACACCCAGTTGCAGATCACCTCACAAAACATTTCCGATGCCACAAAAGAATCGCCGATGTATCGGCAGCAGAAAGTGCTGCTGTACATCATCCCGTTCATGTTTCTCTTCTCGGGCGTTAGCTTTCCGCTCGCACTGAATATTTATTGGTTCACCTCAAACCTCTGGGCGATGGTGCAGCAGGCTATCATCATCCGACAATTGCCCAACCCAGGCAGTGAGGCGTGGCGCAAACAGCAAGAACGCCTGAAAAAGCGTGGCAAGCTCACTGAAGTCGAGCAAGCCGATGGCCAAAATGCGGCGACGCAGAAAGCACAACGGCAGCAACCAATGGGAAAGAAACGCGCGAAAAAGTCTGGCAAGTAGTACCGAGCCCGATGCAAGATAACCGCGACCAGAAGCCAACCAAGAAGGAACACGTTATGGAAGACGAACTCGTCGGAACCCCGGCAGCTCAACCTGACTCAAACGATCATTTTGTTGATGAGGGAGATATCGCGGCGGATTACATTGAGGAATTGCTCGATATTGCCGATGTCGACGGAGATATCGATATTTCCATTCGCAGCGGTCGCGCGTATATTGCTGTAACCGACACCAACGTAGAGCAATTGCGCTTGCTGTCGGCTCCGGAGACAGTGCAGGCGTTGCAAGAACTTACTCGCCTTGCTGTTCAGCGAAAAACCGGCGAGTTTTCCCGGCTTATCCTGGACATCGGCGGCTCTCGTGAAGCGCGCAGCGCAGAATTGCGTGAGCTCGTTGCCACTGCGATTACACAACTCGGTGAGGGCGCGGATCGGGTTGCGTTCCCACCAATGTCTTCCTACGAACGTAAACTCATCCACGACTATGTTGCAGAACTCGGCTACCATTCTGAATCAGATGGCGAAGGCAGAGATCGCCACATTGTCGTTTCCGTTGCGCCGTAGTTTCACGTGAAACATGACGACTAGCGAAACGGAACCCGCTGCCGCAGCAGAGCTGCTTGGCGATCGGATAGACCTGCTTAGAAAATTTTGCAGAAATCTGGTCACGCATGGTGAACAACGTGGACTGATTGGTCCGCTTGAGCCGGCGCGAATCTGGACGAGGCACCTGCTGAACTGCGCACTGGTCGCACCGGTGCTGAGGCCTGGCCGCGTGGGGGATATTGGTTCCGGCGGCGGCCTGCCGGGATTGGTGCTTGCGATTGCGCGGCCAGACGTGCAGTTTACCCTCGTAGAACCGATGGAACGCCGCACCGTGTGGCTCGAGGAGCAGGTCGCCGATCTGCAACTCGAAAATGTCGCCGTGCTTCGTGCTCGCGCCGAGGATGTGAATCCCGCCGACGCACAGTTTGATCAGGTCACGGCACGCGCGGTGAGTGCGCTCAAAACCCTTATTCCACTTGTCGCTCCCCTCGTGCGACCGGGTGGCGAACTCGTGCTATTGAAGGGCGCGAGCGTTGCGCAAGAAATTGCGGCTGCGCAGAAACAATTGAACAAGTTCCGGGTGACGCGCCCCGAGGTTCTGCTGTTGGGTGCTGGTGTGGTGCGTGAAGAAACTCGCCTTTTTCGCGCTACAGTAGGGGAGTAGGTCGCGCACCCACGGTGAAACACCGGAATGTTTCACGTGAAACGCGCCGAAGCCATCCACTCACCTAAAGGAATCATGAGCATAGAATCAACCGCTCCTCTTGGTCGACAAGTTGCCGAAAAAGCGCGCCGTCGCAGGCATCTGCGTGAGTACCCGGCGCCATTTCCGGAGCGCACGAGGATTTTTACGGTTTCAAACCAAAAAGGTGGTGTGGGCAAAACCACGACCACTGTGAATCTTGCTGCGGGGTTCGCGAAGGCGGGCGCCCGCGTGCTGGTGATCGACTTAGATCCTCAGGGTAATGCATCAACCGCGCTCGGTGTTGAGCACCGGGAAGACACCAGCAGCGTGTATGACGTGATAATTGCCGATAAACCGATGGCAGAGGTGGTCCAGTCGAGCACTGCGTTTGCAACTCTCGACTGTGTGCCCGCAACGATTCACCTGGCCGGGGCGGAAATCGAGTTAGTTTCGCTCGTGGCTCGGGAGCAGCGATTGAAACGGGCGCTCGATCGCTTCCTGGCCTCGCGTGCAGAGCCCTACCACTATGTCATTATCGATTGTCCGCCATCGCTGGGGTTGCTTACGATCAATGCATTCGTTGCCGCAGAGGAGGTGCTCATTCCCATTCAGTGCGAATATTATGCGCTGGAGGGTCTGAGCCAGTTGCTCAAGAATATTCAACTCATTGAAACGCACCTCAATCCAGATCTGCGCGTTTCAACGATTCTGCTCACCATGTTCGACCAGCGCACAAACCTGGCGCAGGAGGTAGCAAACGAAGTGCGCGAACACTTCCCGAATGAAACGCTACACACGGTGATTCCACGCTCGGTTCGCATTTCGGAGGCGCCAAGCTACGGGCAGAGCGTGATTGAATACGACGAGAACTCCAGTGGCTCATTGGCCTATCTCGAAGCCGCTGCGGAAATCGGACACCGTGGTTCACGACAGGAAAGGGGATAGCATGGCTACAAAGAAACGCACTGGCCTTGGGCGGGGGATAGGTGCACTTATTCCAAGCGCTGAAGAAGGCAGTAAGCGTCCGGTGGACGTGTTCTTTGAACAGCGGATCGGAACGACTGCGGAAGGAGCATCCACTTCTCTCGATCTGGTGCAGGTTCCCGGGGCGCGGCTCGCGCAACTGTCGCCCGACGACATTGTGCCGAATGCTCAGCAGCCACGACACGAGTTTGATCCCGAGGCGTTAGCTGAACTGGAGCACTCAATTCGAGAGTTTGGTGTGCTGCAACCCATCGTGGTGCGCGAAATTACGCCTGCCCCACCCGCGGGTCAGCCGGCATATGAACTCATCATGGGTGAGCGTCGCCTGCGCGCGAGTAAGGCAGTTGGTCGCAAAACCATCCCCGCAGTGATTCGAGACACTGCCGATGAGGACATGCTGCGCGACGCGCTGCTGGAAAACCTGCACCGCGCCCAGTTGAATCCCCTGGAAGAAGCGTCGGCATATCAACAATTACTGGCGGATTTTGGGATTACCCAGGAGGAGCTCGCTGAGAAAATTGGGCGATCAAGGCCGCAGATCAGCAATACGCTGCGCCTGCTGCAATTACCGAGTTCCGTGCAGAATAAAGTGGCCGCCGGGGTGCTGTCAGCCGGCCATGCGCGAGCGATTCTCTCGCTGAGTGATGACCCCGGTGAGCGTGTGGACTTTGCGGACAAGATTGTTCGCGAGGAACTTTCCGTGCGTGCCGCTGAAGCGTTGGTGAAACACGCGCCCGCCCGCAAAAATAAGCCAAAAGCTGGCACGCGCATGGAGAAATTGAACGAGATTGCTGACCGGCTCTCCGATCGGCTCGACACGCGCGTTCGGGTGAATCTCGGCGCCAAGAAGGGTCAGGTGGTCATCGAATTTGCTACCGTGCAGGACCTCAATCGCATTCTTGGCGAACTTGGCGATGAAGGCTTTGGCGGAGGCTCCTCCTAGCCACTACGAGCCACTCTGAGCCACTTCCTCATCGGAAACCTCCGCAAACAAAACCGCGGTATTCACGCCCTAAGCTTCAGGGGTGAATACCGCGGTTTTAGTTATTCGGCCTAGAGCGCCTGATCAATTGCCTCCAAAATGGCAGGCTTCGGCTGTGCGCCAATGATGGTGTGCAGCTCCGTGCCATTCTTGAAGAGTTTCATGGCCGGAATGGAGGTGATTTTGTACTGCGCAGCCAAACCCGGATGTTCGTCAACGTTTACCTTCACGATGCGCAGCGAGTCGGCACGTTCAGTGGCAATTTCGTCGAGAATTGGGCTGACCATGCGGCAGGGTCCGCACCACTCGGCCCAAAAATCGACCAGAACAGGGATGGGTGATTGCAGCACATCAGCAGCAAATGACGCTTCTGTGGTTGGTTTTGCGTGGGACATGTGGTGCTCCTTATGAGTTGGGTGAATCGTTAAGGCTGGCAAGGTAGTGCTCCGCGTCCAGCGCGGCAATGGTTCCAGAAGCTGCCGCGGTGACAGCCTGGCGGTAGGTCGGGTCGATCACGTCACCCGCGGCAAACACGCCCGGAACAGACGTGCGGGAACTGCGGCCAGCTACCGCAATGGTTCCGTCGGCGGTGAGTTCAAGCTTGTCGTGCACAAGATGGGTGCGAGGATCATTGCCGATGGCGATGAACAAACCTTGGAGTTCCAGCGCACGCAAGTCGCCGGAAACGGTATCCCTGAGCTGGACGCCGCTCACGGCATCCACCCCATCGATACCAACCACTTCGCTGTTCCACACAAACTCAATCTTGTCGTTCTCAAACGCCCGCTGCTGCATGATTTTCGAAGCTCGCAGGGTGTCCTTGCGGTGAATAACGTACACCTTTTCGGCGAACCGGGTGAGGAACGTTGCCTCCTCCATTGCCGAATCGCCGCCGCCAACCACAGCGATGGTTTTGCCTTTGAAGAAAAATCCGTCGCACGTTGCGCACCAAGACACCCCGTGACCGCTCAGGCGCTCCTCGTCGGGCAGGCCAAGCTTGCGATAGGCAGAGCCGGTAGCGAAAATGAGCGCCTTCCCCTCGTGCACATCGCCGTTACTCAGCACAACCCGCTTGCTCGGCCCGGACACGTCGAGTTCAACCACGTCCTGATAAAGAACAGTGGTGCCAAACTTTTCAGCCTGAGTCTGCATGCGGTCCATGAGTTCTGGCCCCTGAATGCCCTCGGGAAATCCCGGAAAATTCTCCACCTCGGTGGTGTTCATCAACTCACCGCCCGCGGTGACCGAGCTGGCAAAGAGGAGCGGGGCAAGTCCGGCTCTCGCGGCGTAAATTGCCGCGGTGTACCCCGCGGGTCCCGAGCCAATAATGAGTACTTCACGCATTCTAAATCTCCATTTCATTCAACAACTACAACCAATCCTATTGCCGCAGTATTCCGGTTGGGGCGCATTTGGCTCGGGGCTGCTGTGCCAAATGCCGGAACCGGTCACCAACGCGAACATTCGAGCTGATGCCGGCGGGTCCGCCCGGCAATGCACCCGGCAACGCGCCCGGCCCACCGACGCTAGACTTTAGGAGCGTGCCACCGCTTCGCAGCGCCGCACGGAGCGAATGATTGACACCCAGACTGAGCCAGGACGAGTGAAGCAACAGCAGCGCAACCACAGACCGCGTCGCCGGACTCGAACCCGCACGCGTCGCGTTGCCGTGTTCTGGGTAACCGTCCTGCTGCTGTGTGCCGCGGCTGGCGTGCGGGCGTTCGGAACCGGCTCGAATGATGTGTCCGCCTTCCTCAACCGCAACCCGACGGTGGCCGCGGCGTTGCAGTGGGGTGCCGAGGCCGACGCCTGGTTGGCTGCCACAAGCGACCAACTCACCGAACTGTTGCAGCTAGCGGCCGACACGCTCAGCGACCCCGCGGCGGGGCTGGGGGGTGTGGCAGATGCCAAGTTGCCGCCCGCGGAGCCCAAAATCAATCACCAGGGGGATGCCGGTGCGGCTAATCCTGAAATCGCTCGGCTACTTGCGGCTCTTGAACTCGTTTCGGACAGTGGTGAACCGCCCAGCCAGCCCTATGCGCGTTCCTCGTTTGGGAGTGCCTGGAACGACGTGGATCATAACGGCTGTGATACCAGAAATGATGTGCTGCAGCGTGACCTGGAACAGGTGAAAACTGCGCGCGGCAACCGCTGCATGGTCATTGGCGGCACGTTGCGCGATCCCTACACGAGTTCGGTGTTTGCGTTTGATTCGCGCAAAGAACTCAGCTTAGCCGTGCAAATTGACCACGTGGTTGCCCTATCGTGGGCTTGGCAACACGGGGCGGCAGAATGGGACACAACCAAGCGGGTAACCTTTGCCAACGATCCTGAAAATCTCCTCGCAACCACCGCGGAGCAGAATCGCGAAAAGAGCGATTCGGGTTTCGCCGAATGGTTACCACCAAACGATGCTGGAGCCTGCCAGTATGTGCAGCGCAGCTTGGAAGTGATTCTGCGCTACGGGTTGAGCCTCAGTAGTGCAGAAAAAGATACCGCCAGAAGCGTGCTGTTGGGCTGCGGGGGATAGCGAACCGTCACCCGCGGCGGCGCACCAGGGCGCCAAGCGCCTGCACATCGGGCGAGCGCAGCAACACGAGACAGCCCAAGTAGGTGAGCGCCATGGGGATCGCAACCGCCACCATGGTGAGCACCGCCGTGCCGGGTGAATGCGAGGCAAACCCGGTCATCCGAAACGCACCAAGCGGCCAAGCCACGGCGATGCCAACCACGAACGAGCACAGGCCGGCCAGAAAAAACGTGCCAATGCTCCGCACAATCCTTGCGCGCTCCGCCCCGAACCGAACCTTGCGGCGCAACAGCATCGCGGCAACCGGTACGGTTGCCGCGATTGCAACGCCCTGCGCCACGGCGAGACCGGCAACCAGGTACTGGTCGGGAATAAGCCAGGCGTCGAGGAGCGCCAAGACGATTTGCACCGCGTACTGGAACACGAAAAAAAGAAAAGGTGTCCTGGTGTCACCGAGTGCGTAAAACGTGCGCTGGAGAACAAACACAATGGTAAAAAAGACCATCCAAATGGTGCTGAGCGCAAGCACAATTGCCGTGTCCCGCACCTGTTGGGGGTCTGAGAGGAACAGTCGACTCAGCGGCATGACGAGCACCAGCATTCCAAACATAGTGAGCATGATGAAGCCGATGGTGGAACGCAAGAGTTCGGAAACATCGGTGCGCACAGCATCCAGGTCATTGTCACTGGCGTGCTTGCTCATGCTGGTAAACCGGGCGGTGGTAATGGAAACGGTGATGATTGAGTGCGGCAACACAAAAATCAGCCAAGCCGTTGTGGAGATACTGAGCGAAGGATACTGCGTGCTGTGCGTAATGTAGGCGACGTTCGTGGTGACCAGCAGCGTCAGTTGCGCGGCAATCATCAGGCCAAACGCCCACAGCGAACTCCGCCCCGCCCCACGCAGCCCCACGCCGCGCAACTTGAAATCGAAGCGAAAACGCAACCCGGCACGGCGCCAAAAGAGCAGCAGGATGCAGGCCTGGGCGATCACACCGAGGGTGGTGGAGCCGCCAAGAACCATAATTTTTTGGTTGCTCCAGTCAGCAACGGTTGCCGTTCCGTTCGGATCCGCGCCAAATAGCACTGTGAAGGCAACCAGGCCAGCAAGTCCGATGACGTTGTTGATAATTGGTGCCCAGGTAAACGGACCAAACATGCTGCGCGCGTTCAGCACCTCGCCCAACACCGTGTACATGCCGTAAAAAAACAGTTGTGGCATGCACCAGTACCCCAGCGCAATAGCCAAGGCAAGGCTTGCCCCGTCAGCACTCGACTTCGCAGAAAACGCATACACCGAAACAATCGCCGGTGTGCACACAAACGCCAACAGCGTTGCCACGCCCAACACCAGCGCCGTGAGGGTGATGAGCTTGTTGATATACGATAAGCCGCCGTCTTGGTTGCGTGCCGCCCGAACAATGTGCGGCACCAGCATTGCGTTCACCACCCCACCAGCAATGATGAGGTAAAGGTTGTTTGGCAGTGAATTCGCCAACGCAAAAGCGTTCGCACCAACCCCCACCGCACCGATGGTCTTCGCCAACACCATCACCTTCACAAACCCCATCAGACGGGAAATGACGGTGCCCGAAGCAAGCCAGGCACTCGCCCTCCCCGTACGCGGTGCCGTTACGGTCATGCTTGCCCACTCTCTACTGCACCACGTGCACTACGATTTTTCCGATTTCGGACGCTTCGCCACACCCCAAACGCCAGGAACGTGCTCAGCAACAAACCGAATACACTGAGCCCCAGCCGCTCCCACTGCGCATGAATCGTGACGGGAATCGTGACCGCCGAGGAAAGTTGCTCACCCTGCATGGTTCGCACGCTGACCATCAATGTGGTCTCGCCATTCGACACGCGAGCCTGAATAGGAACGCTGACACTTTTCTGTGAACGTGCCGGAACGGTCAGTTCCGCGTCAGGGCGAGCCACGGTAAGGCGGTTATTCGTCGCCTCGGTGTGCACCAACACGCGCACAGAATAGGGCAGCGAGTTGGTGACATAGACGGGAATATTAAATTCTGAGCTCAACACCACCGCCTGTGTGGAATCCGCGATCACGATCCCCCCCAGCAGTGCGGCGTTCTCGGCAAAGAAAGTGTCCGAAGCTCGCGCAAACATCGCCTCAGAGCCGGCATGGCCGGCACCAAACAGCCAGAGCAGTCGCATGCGCTGGTCACTCTGCAACTCAGCTGGCACCTCAAGCGCCTGTGCCAGGGTGGCGAGTTGCGGCTCCTGATTGAGCGCCAGATTGAGCGCGGAACGACGCCACTCCGGCATCTCCTGCTCGATCAAAGAAAACGCTGGCAGAGCCTCGCCCGCGGCCCCATCAGGGTTCGCGGGCGGTTGCAGTGTGGCACCACCCGGAAGCGGCCCGAATGAAAGCCAAGGCAGCGCCCGAATTGTTGCCACAATCAACGGAGTCGCCGAACTCTCAGCGGCCAACGAACGATCCAAAGCAACCACCACGTGACCGGTTGCTGAATCGCTCTGCAGGGCGTGAACCGCGCACAACGCCACAAAGCGGTTGACTGCCGCCGTAACGGCGGGTTCCGCGCCGACAGTCGCGCCCGCAGGGGACTCAACCGCACCGGAACGAAGCACGTCTGACAGCGCGTCGGTGAGTACGGCATCCACCATAATTGTGGGCAGTTG
>CAYTSH010000022.1:11519-17083 GCA_964440395.1 uncultured Microbacteriaceae bacterium | reverse complement strand
CTCAGCAGGTTCGTTGACCGTCACCGTCTCGCGCTGTTTCTCTGCCTGGATGCGCCTGGACGCCAAGCTTGGTGCGGCGGAGACCAGGCGCTGAGTGTAGGGGTGCATGGGGTTTTGCAGAATCTCGCGGGAGTTTCCCGATTCAACGATGCGTCCCTTGTACATCACTACGAGCTTTTCGGCACGTTCTGCCGCCAGTCCGAGGTCGTGCGTAATAAAGATCACCGAGGTGCCGCGCTCTTTCGTGAGGGTGGCGAGGTGATCAAGAATCACGCGCTGCACCGTAACGTCGAGTGCAGAAGTGGGCTCGTCTGCGATGAGCAGATCGGGGTCGCCGGAGAGCCCGATTCCGATCAACGCACGCTGGCGCATACCGCCAGAAAATTGGTGAGGGTACTGCCGCAGCCGCTTGTCGCTGCCCGGGAGTCCCGCCTCTTGCAGCACCTTAATGGCGAGCTGCTCCGCCTCGCGCTTGTTCGACGCCTGCCCGTTGGCGATGAGGGTTTCCATGACCTGGAATCCGATATTCCACACCGGGTTCAGGTTCGACATCGGGTCCTGTGGCACGTAACCAATCTTGGTTCCCCGGATTGATTCCATCTCTTTGCGGGTCAACCCAATCAGTTCGCGCCCTGCGAGTGTGACGCTCCCACCAGTGACGCGGCCGTTGGAGGGCAGCAGGTTAATCATGGCGGTTGCGGCGGTCGATTTCCCCGAACCAGACTCGCCGACAATTGCCAAGGATTCTCCCCGGTTTAGGCTAAACGAGACGCCGCGCACGGCGTGCACCTCGCCACCTTGCGTGTCAAAGGTCACCTGCAAGTCCTGCACCTGCAGCAGTGGTTCACCAATTCGAGTATTCACGGTCTCTCCGGTCGGGGTTGCAGAGGAGTGGGTCATCGGGCTCGCACCTTCGGGTCGAGGGCGTCTTTCACCACGTCGCCAAGCATCAAAAACGAGAGCACGGTCAGTGAGAGCGCGCCGGCGGGATACAGCAGTGTTGCGGGGTTCGTGCGGATCGAGTTTTGCGCCTGCGCGATGTCGTTCCCCCAGCTCATCACGGTGGGGGGAAGCCCCACCCCGAGGAACGAGAGGGTCGCTTCGGCAACAATGTAGGTGCCAAGCGAGACGGTTGCAACCACAATCACGGGGGCGAGGGCGTTTGGCAGCACGTGTTGCAGCAGCACTTTGCCGCGGCTGAGACCCAGCGCGATCGAAGCGGTCACATAGTCTGACTGTTTCGCGGAGAGCACCGCACCCCTGGTGATTCTGGCCACATTTGGCCAGCCGAACGCCGCAAGAATCAGGGCAACGGTGAACGCGGTCCGGGTGCCGTTCAACGACTGCATGAGCACGATGGCGCCGAGCACGGTGGGAATCGCGAAGAAAATGTCACCGACGCGCGAGAGCACACTGTCAATCCAGCGGCCGTAGTAGCCGGCGAGTGCGCCGAGCGTCACGCCGACCAGTGTAACCAGCAGGGTTGCTGAGAGGCCAACAATAATGGATGCCCGGGTTCCGTAGATCACGCGCGCATAGACGTCGCATCCTTGCTTGGTGAACCCGAAGGGGTGCCCTGCGGTTGGCGCACCGTTCGAGTTTGCCAGGAGGCAGCCGTCATTGGGTTCCGCGGAGGTGAACAACCCGGGGAAGAGCGCGAGGAGCATGATCACGAAAATCATGACTGCGGAGAGCCAGAACAGGGGGCGTTTGCGCAACGCAAGCCAGGCATCCCGCCATTGATTACTCGGTTTGGTGTCGAGCGGAAGCGCATCCGCTGCTTGCTGTTGATAGTCTGCCGGGTCTGCGACGAAACGTTCAGGGCTGGTCGGGTTATTTTGCATAGCGAATCCTCGGGTCAAGCAGCGCGTAGAGCAGGTCGACGAGCAGGTTTGCGAGCATAAAGATCAGCACCATGATTGCGACGAAGGAGACAACGGTGGGGCCTTCGCCGATCTTGATGGCACGAAATACGGTGCCGCCCACACCTTTGATGTTGAAGATACCTTCGGTCACGATGGCACCAACCATGAGCGTGCCGATGTCGGCACCGAGGAACGTAACCACGGGAATGAGGGAGTTGCGCAGCACGTGCACCCGCACGACGCGTCCGCGGCTGAGCCCTTTTGCCGTTGCGGTGCGCACGAAATCCGCTCCCATGTTTTCGCTCACGCTTGAACGCGTGAGGCGCACAATGTAGGCGAACGAAACGGAGGCGAGCACGAGCGCCGGCAGAATCAAATCTTTCAGCGGGGCTTCGGAGCCGACCGTGGCATTGAACCAGCCAAGTTTGATGGCGAACACGTATTGCAGCACGAAACCCACCACGAAGGTGGGCACCGAGATGAGCAGGAGGCTCACAACGAGCGCGCTTGTGTCAAACAGTTTGCCTTTGCGCAGTCCGGCGATGAGACCGATTGAAATACCGGCGACCGCTTCGAAGAAAATCGCGAGCATGGCCAGTTTGAACGTGACGGGGAATGCGGCTGCGATAATCTCGGTGATGGGCTGGCCAGAGAATGACTTGCCAAGATCGAACGTGAAGATTCCCTTGAGGTAGTAGAGGTACTGCACGAAGAACGGCTGGTCGAGGTGATATTGCGCGCGAAGCTGCTCAACCACGGCGGGCGACGGTGGCCGATCACCAAACAGGGCAACGATGGGGTCTCCGGGCAGGGAGAACACCATGAAGTAGATCAGAAAGGTTGCACCAAAAAACACTGGAATCATTTGCAACAGTCGCCGGGCAATGTGCATCAGCATAACGATTCTCCTCCTACAGCGGCGTGGGGGCTTTTCATAACCATAGTGCGTCTCCGATGTTTCCAGTGCGCACCGTGGGCGGGTCGGAACAGTCCCGACCCGCCCACGGTGATCATGCGCCACTCAGCTTATTTTTTGATGATTTCCGTGTAGTCCGGTTTACCATCCCAGGCGAGGGTTACCGATTCGATCTTTGTGGAGTGACCGCCAACCATCTGCTGGTACCACAGGGGGATCACGGGCAGGTCTTGCAGCAGGATTTCTTGCCCCTTATTGAGGTCTTCGAAGAATTTTTCATCATCCGTCTGTCCGGCAGCCTGGGTCATGAGCTTGTCGAATTTCGCGTTGGAGTAGTCGCCGTCGTTCGAGCCGGCACCGGTGCTGTAGAGGTCGGTGAGGAAGCTGGAGAGCAGCGGGTAGTCAGCAACCCAGCCGGTGCGGAAGGCGGTGGTGATGTTGCGGTTCACCACATCATTGCGCAGTTCTTTGAATGTTGCGTAGGGTTTGCCTTGCGCCTGAATGCCGAGGGTGTTTTTGATCCCGTTGCACACGGCGTCAACCCATTCCTGGTGTCCGCCATCCGCGTTGTAGGCGATCTCGAAGGTGCCGGTCCACGGCGCAATCTTGTCTGCCTTCTCCCACAGCTTTTTGGCTTCGGCGGCGTTGTATTCCAGCACCTCGTTGCCCTTGAGCTTCGGGTCGAAGCCGGGCAGCGCCGGCGAGGTGAAATCGTGCGCCGGGGTGCGCGTGCCGTTGAAAATCACCTGGGTGATCTCCTCACGATTGAAGGCCATCGAAATTGCTTGGCGACGCAGCTTGCCTTCCTCGCCAGAGAAGTGCTCGAGGCTCTGCGGGATGGTGAAGGTGTTGTTGCGGGCGGTGGTTGCCTCGATCACGCGGTCACCAAGATCCGCCTGGTAGACCTCAAGCGACTCGGTGGGCACGGTGTCCAACACGTCGAGGTTGTCGCTCAGCAGGTCGGCGTAGGCACTCGTGAGGCTTTCGTAGAATTTGAATACGAGTCCGTCATTTTTTGGTTTGAACTCGCCCTGGTAGTCGGGGTTCGGAATCAGCGTTGCTTCAACGTTATGCTTCCAAGCGTTCTCATCTTTCAAAATGTAGGGTCCGTTGCCCACCGGGTACTGACCGAACGCTTCGAGATCCTCAAAGGCCACCGCGGGCATTGGGAAGTAGACGTAGTAGCCGGTCTTCGTGGGGAATTGCGCGTCTGGCGAGGTGAGTTTGACCGTGAAGGTGCGGTCATCGACAACCGTGAGGCCGGTGAGGTCCGACTCGGTCTCCTCGCTGTAGCCCTCAATCATGGAGAAGAAGCTCTGGCCAAGCTGGGCGTTCTTCGCGTTTGCACCGAAGTTCCACGAGTCAACAAACGACTGCGCGGTCACCGGGGTGCCATCGTTAAACTTGCGACCCTTTTTGATGGTGATTGTCCAAAGCGTGTTGTCGTCGTTCACCTCGAACGATTCTGCCAAATCGTTCTTGGCCTCGCCGCTCGCATCGTGATGCACCAAGCCGGAGAAAAGGTTGTTGATGAGGTGAGCGCCACCGGTTTCGTTGGTGTTCGTGGGCAGCAGAGGGTTTTGGGGTTCGCTGCCGTTGATGGTGACGTAGTTGTCACCGTACACAATGGGTGCAGCGGAGTTGCCGGATTTCGACGTCTCTGACGAACTTGGCTCTCCGCTTGAAGAGCAGGCGGTAAGCACGAGCGCCCCGGCCGCGGTGAGTGCGGCGAGGGTGAGGCCAAGCCGGACCGTTTTTGACTTAGACATATGTTTCCTCAATATTTCTGCGAGCACCGAACCTGTCGTTGCGGCACGGTTCGAACCGTGCGCACAGTCGGCGAACTAACTGTACACATCATAGTCTGATCGCACGCAGCCTGCGCCCCAAATGTTTCCCCTGTTCACAAAGAACTTTCCGCAACCCATCGCCCGCCGTTCAGTCGGTCATCAGCAAAGCATCACCCAATTCACGACCGAATCGCACCAAGGAATATGGCGATGCACAGCCCGGTCACACGCAACAGTTGCGCCCCACACGAACGCCGCTAAGGCACGCGTTGGAGCCACGCTGCGGAACTGAATTTTTCGGCAGCAAGTTTCCGAGCAAGCGCAAGCTCTTCGCCGTCGATCTGCCCGGGCACGGCACCACTCAGTGCGCGAAACGTCGCCAGCATCCGCGCAATCACTTCCGCCCGCGGCAAACCGGTCTGGCTTCGAAGTGGATCAACACGTTTCTTCGCGCTTGCTGTGCCCTTATCGCTCAATTTTTCTCGGCCAATTCGCAGCACCCGCAACATTTTGTCAGCATCCAGGTCGTAACTCATCGTCACATGGTGCAGCACCGCACCCGAAGCGAGCCGTTTCTGCGCAGCTCCCCCAATTTTTCCCTGGGGGCTCGTAATATCGTTCAACGGTTGATACGTTGCGGCAATGCCGAGTGAGCGCAGCGCCTCCAAAACCCAGGCGTCCAAAAACGCGTAGGAGTCGGCAAAACTCATGTTCGCCACAAACGATCCCGGCACGTGCAACGAATACGTAATGGCAGATTGCGGCTCAACAAACATCGCCCCACCGCCAGAGATGCGCCGCACCACGGCCACCCCCTCAGCCGCGGCCGCCTCACGATCCACCTCATTGCGCAGCGACTGAAAACTACCAATGATCACCGCAGGATCGGACCATTCCCACACCCGCAGTGTCGGGCCACGCAGCCCCTCACCCACCCGCGCGGTGAGCACCTCTTCCAGCCGATTTCTGCCTGTCAGTTCAGCGTCTTTGAGC
>CAYTSH010000022.1:10202-11509 GCA_964440395.1 uncultured Microbacteriaceae bacterium | reverse complement strand
CGCAAGCTGCATCGCCGGGTCGCGCGGCTCGTCGTGAACGAAGCTCCACTCCAGGTCACGCCACCGGTCTGCACCGGTAAGCGCCCGCCGCACCACGGTTTCCACCGCTGCGGCGTCAAAACCGAGCAGCTGCGCCCCGGGCGGCAGGGCGGCACGCACGGCCTCAGCGTAAGCTCCGGCTGGGGCTGGGTACGGCATCCCCTCAAGCGACTCATTCATGGCGTCTAAGGCGCTGTCTGGTTCCAGAAAAAAATCCCCCGCAATGCGCACATCGCGCAGCTGACCCGAAACCAGCTCCAAATCAACCACAACCAGCTTTCCGCCGGGAACCTTAAACTCGCCGTGCATCACTCGGCACCTCCATTCGCTTCGGGATGCCCGCCACCGGCACCAGCAAACCGCTCATCGAGCCAGGTGGTCAGGTCGCGCAGCACCTCGTCCGTATTGAGTTCGTGAAAGATTTCGTGTCGCGCACCCTCGTACACCACCGCGGTCACATCGCTCAGCCCGCTGCGAACACGATACGCTTGCGCAAGTTTCACCGCCGAACGTTCAGCGCCAAGCGAATCGTCACTGCCACACATGATCAGCAGCGGCGGATCTGCCGCGAGCGCGCGCGCCGGCACCCCAATCAGTCGCAACGCGTCAACCACACCAAACAGTTTAAGAATGTTTGCGGGAAAGCACAGCGGATCAGCGGCAAACGCGGCATGCACCCGGGGGTCGCGGCTGAGCCACTCATTGCCCGTGGTGCCGAGGTGCTGGTGGCGCTTGTTCAGGTTGCCGCTCTCCATGAATCCCGGCATGCGATACGCCGTGGCGGCGAGTACCACCGCGTCATAATCGTGCGGGTGGCGGTTGAGTAGCCGCTGCGCCATGAGCGAGCCCCACGAATCGCCGAGCATCACGAGCGGCACCCCGGGGTGGGCGATGCGGGTGAGCACGCCGAGTCGACGGATGGCTGCCTCGGCGGCGCGCAGCCCGCCCGGTCCAAGTTTGCCGAGCTTACTGTGGTCACCGCCGTGCTGGTCGAGCCCCGTTTGCCCGTGCCCGCGGTGGTCATCGGCAACCACGGAATAGCCCGCGGCGCGCAGGTGCTCCGCGAGGGCGCTGTAACGCAGCGCGTATTCGCCGACCCCGTGCGAGATGTGCACAACGGCTTTGGGCTGTGGCACGAGCCACTCGTAATAGGTGATGTGCACACCGTACTCATCAGTGAATGTGGGCATGATCTCATTGTGTCATGCGCGGCACGCGTTCAGCCCACGTGTCGGGTAAGAGGTTCGGCAAGACGGTCGGGGAAGCAC
>CAYTSH010000022.1:0-10102 GCA_964440395.1 uncultured Microbacteriaceae bacterium | reverse complement strand
CCAGCACCCAGCACCCAGCACCCAGCACCCAGCACCCAGCACCCAGCACCCAGCACCCAGCAAGCTTACACATAAACTTTAGATTGAATTACTACGGCAAAATCACAATAATCCACACCTTCTCCACAAGCTTTATCCACACCTGGGGATAACCCCTCACCTCGCAGTATTCCGGCAAAAAAGCCCGAAAAACAGGGCGAATCGACGGAAAGCGAGCACGGCATCCACCAATTGAACCGCCGCAGCGGAAAGTTATCCCCAGGGGGCGCGGCACCAACTGTGCACAGGTTCTACACGGCGACTAAAGTGGGGTAGACGGTATGCACCCACACCAAGGAGCAGGAATGGCAGCGATCACGCTGAGCACAGAACAGCAGAGCCTGTTTGAGCGGATCGAACACAGCCGCGACCACTTCTTCGTGACCGGGCGAGCGGGCACCGGCAAATCAACACTCCTCAACCATCTCGCGTGGAACACCGATAAACAAATCGTAGTGTGCGCACCCACCGGCGTAGCCGCGCTCAACGTTGCCGGCCAAACAATTCACTCGCTGTTCCGGCTCCCCACCGGCGTCATTGCAGACCACCCCCTGGAACAGCCAGCGGAACTCAAAAAAATACTCAACGCGATAGACACGCTCGTCATCGACGAAGTTTCGATGGTGAACGCCGATCTCATGGATGCCATCGACCGTTCCCTGCGGCAGGCGCGCAACAAGCGCACCGAGCCGTTTGGTGGCGTACAAGTGATTCTTTTTGGCGACCCGTTCCAATTGCCGCCGGTGCCGCCGCGTGACCCCGAAGAGCGCGCCTACTACGCGGATCGGTATCGGTCGGCCTGGTTTTTCGATGCGCTCGTCTGGCAGGAGGCAACCCTGAACCGGGTGGAGCTGACGCACATCCACCGGCAACGAGACGACCGCTTCAAACAGTTGCTGAACGGGGTGCGCTACGGCGTTGTCACCGCCGAGATGGCAGCCGAACTCAATGCCGCCGGGGCGCGCCCCGCCCCGCAAAGCGATGTCATGACGCTTGCAACCACCAACGCAATCGTCAACCGCATCAACTCTGGGGCGCTCGAACGGCTCCCCGGCGCGGCGCTGCGCGCAGAGGCGGAAGTGAACGGCGAGTTTCGTGCGGGATCCTTTCCGGCCGAGGAATCCCTTGAGCTCAAACCCGGCGCGCAGGTGATGTTTTTACGAAACGACGCCGATCAGCGTTGGGTGAACGGCACGGTTGGCACGGTGGAGCGCATCGAGGGCAACGTGTGGGTGGAGGTCGACGGCGAACTCTTTGAGGTGGAACCGGCCACGTGGGAGCGCCACAAATACTCCTACGATGCCGAAACAAAGACGCTCAGCAAAGACGTTGTGGCGGAGTTTGTGCAGTTTCCACTGCGGCTTGCCTGGGCGGTCACCATCCACAAGGCGCAGGGAAAAACGTTTGATCGAGCGGTGATCGATCTTGGTTCGCGGGCGTTCAGCCCGGGGCAAACCTACGTCGCCCTCAGCAGAATCACGAGCCTTGAGGGGTTGTACCTCACCCGACCGCTGCGCCCGTCAGACGTTCGGGTGGACGAGCACGTGCGTCGCTTCATGATGCCAACGCAGTAGACTTTAGCTGTATTTTGCCTGTTCCGCCCTGAAGGGGGTTATTCGTGCACACCAACTGGGTGAAAGCCGCTCGGTTATTCGGCGCTTTGAGCGTATCCGCGTCACTTGCCCTCACCGGTTGCGCAGCCCCCGAAACCATTCAGGTTGATGAGCCGTCGGGCCAGAAGTTCAGCCCTGAAACCGCAACGCACATCGAAGACGTGGTGCGGGAGGCGTTGACGCTGTCGGGTTCTTCTGAAGCGGTGGTTGGCGTATGGGCGGACTGGTCTGGGTCGTGGGAGGGCGCTGTGACCGCGGGGGCGGGCAATGCCGCGCTTTCGCCGAACGCCACGTTCCGCGCCGGCCAGTTGAGCGATGTGTATGCGTGCGCCATTCTTGGCGGCCTGGTCGCCGATGGCGTGGTGGCCTATGACGACAAGGTCACAACGGTGCTCAAGCACCAGCCCCGGATCGAAGACATCACGTTTCGGCAGCTCTGCGAACACTCGTCGGGCCTCGCGAACTACGACCGCTACCTGCACCCGTTGTTTGTCGCAAACCCCACCCGGCACTGGCCCGAGATTGAACTGATCGCGAACGCCCTGGCGCGGTCGCCTATCGCCCCACCCGGCACTGAGGTGTCTTTTTCACCAACCGAAACCGTGCTGTTGGGTCGTGCGCTGCGCGCGGCCGCTTCAACAACCTGGGATGCCCTGGCCAACAAATACCTGATTGATCGCCTTGGTCTTCCCAACACGTCATACCCGG
Organism: uncultured Microbacteriaceae bacterium; assembly: GCA_964440395.1. Taxonomy (GTDB): domain Bacteria; phylum Actinomycetota; class Actinomycetes; order Actinomycetales; family Microbacteriaceae; genus CAYTSH01. The sequence goes on along the minus strand of CAYTSH010000022.1, from coordinate 7,742 downwards.
ATCCCGAAGATTTGACCATGCCGAGCGGTTCGCTGCGAGGCCAGGTGGTGAATCCGACCGAGGGTGGGTTTGATTGCGCCGCCCCGCAGGTGTTGACGAAAACGTCGCCGTCAATTTATGGTCAGGCGGGTGCGCTCATCACCTCTCCGCGCGATGTGCGCACCGTGCTCACGGCCTACACGAACGGTCAGCTGGTGGGCGAGAAAATCACCGCCGAAGTCCTCACCCCTGTCCCGCTCTTCCGCCCCCGCCTGAACGCGGATGGTATCGAGGTGCCGATCAGCGAGGAGCAGGAGGCCGCAAACGCGTCCGGGGCTGCCGGGCTTGGCCTGCTCAAGTATGGCGACCTCTGGGGTTCCTACAGTGCCGCACCCGGTTACGCTTCCGCTGCGTTGCATGACCCCAACACCGGACTCACCATCGTGGTGTCGTTGAACAACTCCACGGCGAGTGCGGAGTTTCCGTTGCGGCTCGCGCAGCGGCTCGCCGCAGTGGTGGCCGCTGCAGCACCCGAGGGCGCACCTGCCCTCACCTGGGACGAGGCGGGGATGGCCGACCAGCTCGGTCAGCTCGCGGTGTGCCCACTGCCGGCGCCCGCAGAATGAGCCACGGCCGGGCGAACGTTGACCCCGGCGGGCAGTTTTGGAGCGAGTGACGGGAATCGAACCCGCGCTATCAGCTTGGGAAGCTGAAGTTCTACCATTGAACTACACTCGCAGCGTGCGTTGCACGGTGTTTAGCTTATTGGGTGTTCCGCCCGCGAGTCAAACGCGGCTAGGCTATGTGTGTGCTTCTTTCAGATGGTGATATTCAGCGTTCGTTGAACTCCGGCCGCATCGGGCTGGATCCGTTTGATGCGTCGATGGTGCAACCCTCGAGTGTCGATGTGCGGCTGGATCGGTTTTTTCGCCTGTTTGAAAACCACAAGTATGCGGTGATCGACCCATCGCTGGATCAACCGGCGCTCACCACGCTCGTGGAAACTCCCGCAGACGAACCGTTTGTGCTGCACCCGGGCGAGTTTGTGCTTGGTGCCACGTTCGAGCGGGTTTCGCTTGGTAATGACATCGCGGCGAGGCTGGAAGGCAAAAGTTCCCTCGGCCGGTTGGGGTTGCTCACCCATTCAACGGCGGGGTTCATCGACCCGGGGTTTTCGGGGCACGTCACGCTGGAGCTTTCCAACGTGGCAACGCTGCCCATTTTGCTGTGGCCGGGCATGAAAATTGGCCAGCTGTGCTTTTTTGAGCTTTCTTCGCCCGCAACGCACCCTTACGGGTCCGCGGAGTATTTGTCGCGCTATCAGGGTCAGCGCGGTCCGACCGCGTCACGTTCGTTCCTCAACTTCCACCGCAGCGACGTCTCAGGGTCGTAACGTAACCCGCTAGGGCGCGGGTTGCCGTTCGGCGCGGCGCCGCAGCATGGCGTTGTAGGCGCGCAGTTCGGCGTCGTCGTTTCGGTCGGCGTTGCGGTCTTGACGTTTGGCTTCTTTTTTGTCGTGCCGGCTCCACTGCACAGCAACCGTTATGGCTAGGATGAGGGTTGGTAGTTCGCCGATGCCCCAGGCGATTCCCCCGCCGTTCTGCTGATCTTCCAGCGGGGGTGCTCCCCACGTTCGACCCATTGCGCCATACCAGTCCGCAAGCATCAAGCCGCTGCCGCTGAGGATGGCGAGTCCGAAGAACGCGTGAAAGGCCATCGTAGCCATGAGCAGCAGCAACCGGAACGGGTAGGGCAGCCGGCGGCGCACGGGGTCAATGCCCACAAGTGTGAGACTGAAGAGATAACCGGTGATGAGGAAGTGAATGATCATCCACTGGTGACCGAGGTGCTCGGTGGTGGCCCAGCGCGCCAGCGGGGTGAAGTAGAACACCCAGAGTGATCCCGCGAAGAGCGCCGCGGCGAGGTATGGCTGGGTGAGGGCTGACGCGTACGGAGTGTGCACCGCCCAGAGGATCCATTCCCGGCTGCCCCGCGAGCCGTCTTTTCGTTTCTCGATGGCGCGCGATGCCAGCGTAACCGGGGCGCCGAATACGAGCAGCATGGGAATAGCCATGGTGAGCAGCATGTGGGCGAGCATGTGCACGCTGAACAGGTAGCGTTCGTAGACGTTGAATGCCCCGTTGGTTGCGTAGCCGAGGAGCAACATGCCGCAGCACCAGAGCAGCGTTCGGGCGATCGGCCAGGAGTCACCGCGTCGTCGAAGGCGCCGCACGCCCAGCAGGTAGTAAACGATACCCGCAATGACCACGCTGGCCCACACCAGGTCGAATCGCCACTCGGTGAGGTAGCGCACGGGCAGGAGTTCCGTGGGCAGCGGTTCACCGGTGAGGATCTGTGCCGGTGTGGGGTTTGCTTGATCGCGACCGGGAATTTCGGCTATTGGTGGCTTGGTGATCGCGAGATTTGCGGCCAGGGCGACAGTCGCCCCCATCACCAGCAGTTCCCCAAGCACGATCCGCCAAAACCAGCGCCCCGGAGCCGCGCCCGCCGCGGTGACCCGCCGCAGGGTGCGCGTCCGGTGCCAGGCGCCGGCGGCTGCGAGCACCACAAAGCACAACGTCTTGGCGATCAGCAGCTGGCCGTAGGTGTTGTTCAGGTTGTCGAGGCTGCCCACCCGAAGCTGCGCACTCACCACCCCCGAGATGCCAACCAGCAAGCTTGCCGGCAACGCGAGCGTCGAGTACCGGGTCACCAGTGTGGCCAGGTTTCGTTCACCGCTTCCATGAAGGATGCTCAACACCAGCAGCGCCCCCAGCCACACTGCCGTCGTGGCCAGGTGCAACCCCAACGCGTTCACCGCAATGTCGTGTGCGGCACTTCCGGCAGCGTGACCTTGCAGGGCGAGCGGGATGATGGTGCAGAATGCACCAATGGTGACACCGAGCACGGCTCGTTGATCGCGAATCGCCACCGCGGCGATTGTTGTGACCGCGGCGAGAAGCAGGTGGGCAAGCTGGCTGCGACCCAGTTCAATCTCGGTCACGTATTGCAGAAGGATGCTGCTGAATCTCTCGTCGAGCAGGTTTGATTGCCGGGTGACGTTCGCGCAGGTGAGAATGAGTGTTGCGGCAGAAACGAGCGTGGTGAGTGCCGCCGCAACGGAGGCCGCGTTCATGCTGCGCGCATATTCGACACTGCGACTGTTGAGCGCCCAGGTGGCCAGCACGAGTGCGCCGATGAGCACACTCGTGGTGAGCGTGTTGAGCCCGGAGAGCAGCGGCAGGCCAACCCTAATCACCACACCGGGGTCGAAGAGGCCACTGCTGGCGGCGCTACCGGTGACGGTCAAACTGGCAGCGAGCGTAAGCACCGTTGTGGCGAGAATTCCGGCTGGTATCAGATACTGCTTCGAGAGGCTCACCAGACTAGCCTAGGCGCTTGTGTCGTGTTCCGCCTTAACGGCCGGTGGGGCGCCCGCTTGCGCGAGCGCCCCACCGATCCAAATGAGGGGTGTTTACTTCACCGAAGCCTTCAGCTTGCTTCCCACGCTCACCTTAACACGCTTGCCAGCAGGAATCTGGATGCTTTCGCCCGTCTGCGGGTTCCGACCGGTACGTGCCGAGGTTTCTGCCGATTCAAACGCGATCCAGCCGGGAACGGTCACCTTGCCACCCGCAGCAACGGTTGCCGAAACGGTGTGGAAGAACCCATCGATGATGCTCAGTACGGTTGCCTGGCTCTGACCGGTTTCGGCAGCAATTTTGGCAACAAGCTCGGTCTTGTTCAATGACATTGTTGTGTCCTCCTTGGACTGGTTGTGCTGCGTTTGGTACAGCCTTGTGTATTTCGGCGCGGAAAGCTTTCGCCCCCCACGTGATCCAATGTTCGCCTGTAATCTATCAGTTTTAGCGCTTGTTTTCCCGTTTTTGCCCGGAATGTTCACTTTCTCACCGCTTTTTTCGTGAAACTATGCCGTTCACAAGCAAAACTGGCGGCTTTTGGCAGGAACGCTACCGAAGCATCCCCTCAATGGCGTCTCGCAGGTGCCGGGCGGATTGCTCCCAAGAATACTGCCGCATGTGCTGCTGACCCGCGGCAACGAGTGCCGCTCGCAGTGCATCATCGTCGAGCCGGCGAATCTGCTCAGCAAACCGCAGCGGGCTGTTCCACGGCGCGTAGAGGGCACCGGCACCGGCGACCTCATGGAAGATGGGAATGTCGCTCACCACCGCCGGGGTGCCGTGCGTGAGCGCCTCAGCCACCGGCAAGCCGTAGCCTTCATCGCTGCTGGCCGTGACCAGAATGGCGCGGTCACGCAGCAACTCAAAATAGGTGGCGTCGCTCACGCCACCGTGAAACCAAATTTCGGCGGCGGGCGCATGTTTCGCCGCAAACCTCTCCAGCTGACGGCGTCGTGCCGGTTGAATCTTGCTCAACAGGTGCAGCCGGTAGCCGGGCAGCGCGGCCATTGCGGCAATGAGCGTTTCAACGTGCTTGTAGCGCATAAACGATCCCATGTAGACCAGGTTGCGCGGTGCGGAGGGTGCCGCGGACGGCGCGGCAGTCTCCGCGGGAATCGCCGAGGAAGACGGCCCGGCAGAAGGCGCGGCAGAAGGCGCGGCAGACAGCCCGGGAATCGGCCCGGGAATCGCCGTGCTCGTTTGGGGCGCGGTGTGCTCAGGCGCCGCATTGGGAACAACAATGACCGCCCGCTTCGTGAGTCGCATGCGCTGAATCTCAGCCTTGCTGGTGTGACTCACGGTGGCAACCAGATCAGCGGCGTTGAGCAACCAACGCTGCGGCCAAGGGGTCACATGAAACAACCACCAGCCGGCTCGAATATGAGCGGGCATGCCGCTGGGTGGGGTGCGGTTTCGGTAGTAGATCGTGTCGTGCAACGTCAGAATCACCTTAAACGTTCTGCCACGAGTTCCCATGGTTTGCATGGGAGAAAATACCAAGTCTGGCTGATGCGCGTTCAGAATCCGGGCGGTCCACGCCTCCCGCGCGCTCGTGGGCGGGTGGATGCGAATCACGTCTGCCCCACCGGGAAGGTGCTCCCGCTGCGCCTCGTCGTGAATGATGAACGTGAGCGGCAGCAGTCGGTGGAGCGCAGCGCCTAGCCCTTGGCTGTACCGGCTGATCCCGTCGTGAAAGTCAGTTCGAATGTAGCGCGCGTCGAACAGGATCCTCATACGTTGAGACTACCAGGCCGGTTGCCAGCACCGCCCTGGCAGTCCACATGAGCCTTAACGTCGTGTGGCCTCACCAGAACGGTGAGGCCACAGGGCGTTAAGCGGGTGTTACCAGCTCGACTTGGTGATACCTGGCAGTTCGCCACGGTGAGCCATGTCGCGGAAACGCACACGCGACACACCGTACTTGCTGAGCACACCGCGAGGGCGGCCATCGATCACGTCGCGGTTACGCAGACGAACCGGCGATGCGTTGCGTGGCAGCTTCTGCAAACCAACGCGGGCAGCTTCACGGCTCTCGTCGGTGCCGTTGGGATCGATCAGTGCCTTCTTCAGTTCGAGGCGCTTTGCCGCATAGCGTGCGACGACCTCTTGGCGCTGCTTGTTTTTCGCAATCATGCTTTTCTTCGCCATGTGCTTAGCGCTCCTCTCGGAATTCAACGTGCTTGCGCACTACGGGGTCGTACTTCTTCAGCACGAGGCGGTCAGGGTTGTTGCGGCGGTTCTTCCGGGTCACATAGGTGTAGCCGGTTCCCGCCGTGGAACGCATCTTAATGATCGGACGAACGTCTTGTGCCTTTGCCATTAGATTTTCTCTCCTCGTGCGAGCAGGTCCTGAACGACCGACTCAATTCCTCGGGCGTCAATGGTTTTGATGCCTTTCACCGAGAGGGTAAGCGTCACATTGCGACGAAGCGACGGCACGTAGTACGTCTTCTTCTGAATGTTCGGGTCGAAACGGCGCTTGGTGCGCCGGTGCGAGTGTGAAATGTTGTGGCCAAAGCCAGGAACGGCTCCGGTCACTTGGCAGACTGCTGCCATAATGATCCTCCATCAATACCGCAAGACATAGGTCTTGCCCAAGATCTCTTGTCGGCACCCTCGAAGCCCAACCGGGTTACGCTTCGATACTGAGTGCGATCTGCACGGGGGAGTCCGCACAGCCAACTAACAATCCTACGCCATGAGCGCGCACATTCCAAACCACGCGGCGCCTCGACCATTGCGGCTTCCCCACCCCACTCGCGGCCTGCACCATCACCCCCTGAATGGCTCCCGTTGCGCCGCCGCACCCCTCGGGAACATTTTCCTTCACTCGCTGCATTCGTTACGCTGGATGAATGGATTCTTCGGCATTTGGCTTCACCATCGGAACACGCATGACGAGCCGGTCGGATGGCGGGGTTCCGCTGGGACGCACCGGGGTCATCCACACACCCCATGGATCAATCCAAACACCGGCGTTTATTCCCGTTGGCACGAAAGCGACCGTAAAGTCGTTGCTCCCCGAGACGGTCACCGACCTGGGCGCTCAAGCAGTGCTCGCAAACGCCTACCACCTTTACCTGCAACCGGGAACCGACATTCTTGATTCCGCTGGCGGCCTGGGCGCGTTCATGAACTGGAGCGGACCAACGTTCACCGACAGCGGCGGATTCCAGGTGATGTCGCTGGGCGTTGGCTTCAAGAAGGTGCTGTCCATGGAATCCGCCGGGGTGCAGTCTGACGATGTGATCGCGCCTCAAGCGGCACGCTTGGCGAGACTTGACGACGACGGGGTCACATTCAAGTCGCACCTGAACGGCGAACTGCACCGGTTCAACCCGGAGATTTCCCTCCGCGTGCAGCACGAAATTGGCGCAGACATCATGTTCGCCTTTGACGAGTGCACCACGCTCATGAACACAAGGCCATACCAGGAAGGTTCAGTCGAGCGCACGCGCCTGTGGGCGGAGCGCTGCCTGCGCGCCCATGATGAGCTGAGCATTGAGCGCGCCGACCGCCCGTATCAGGCGCTTTTCGGTGTCATTCAGGGTGCCCAGTATGAGGATTTGCGCCGCCTGGCCGCGCGGGGCATCGCGGAACTTTCGGTGCCGTCCGCGACGGTCGGTTCTGGCGTGTGGGATGGCCGCCGCATGTTTGACGGGTTTGGCATCGGCGGCGCTCTCGAAAAATCGCAGCTCGGCACCATTGTCGGCTGGGTGAATGAGACGCTGCCGGAAGCGAAGCCAAGACATCTGCTTGGCATTGGCGAACCGGACGATTTGTTTGTTGCGATTGAGCATGGCGCTGACACGTTCGACTGCGTTGCACCGTCACGGCAAGCTCGCAACGGCAGCCTGTACACAGCGAATGGCCGCATCAACGTCACCTCGGCACGGTTTCGGCGCGCATTCACCCCCATCGAGGATGATTGCCGCTGCTACACCTGCACCCACTACACCGCCGCCTATGTGCACCATCTCTTTAAGGCAAAAGAAATGCTCGCCTCCACCCTGGCGACTATTCATAACGAATTTTTTATTGTGCAGCTGGTGGATCGCATTCGTGAAAGCATTGTGACCGACACATTTTTTCAATTGCGGGATGCCACGCTCGGCAAATACTATTCCTCACGTCGCCCCCGCTAACAGTCCCGTCCCCCCTCGGGGCGCTCGTTCCACCAACGGCAGGCGTTTCGCGTTCCGCCCCCTCGGGGCGCTCTCACCTCGCACCCACGCGCCCCCACGCACCTCTCACCCACACACCCACACACCTCTCACCCACACACCTGTTTAGCAGTCGTTTTCGGTAGCGCGTGTGGGTCGAACCGGAGCGAGCGCGGGT
>CAYTSH010000021.1:0-17743 GCA_964440395.1 uncultured Microbacteriaceae bacterium | reverse complement strand
GTTCTCTCTTCCAGTGAGAGCGTCTCACTGTCTACAACAAGCATGCCACCCCAACTCCCAGTGAACAGTGCGCCTGGCGGGCGAGTGACGGGCGATACCGACCAGGGCACACGGATAACAGAAGGAAGAAGCCGGCCGCGGGGAAAACCGGCGCGAAGGCGCGGAAGCATCTGTCACGCTCCGCACGAATCCGTCAATTCGTCAATTCGTGCCGCGTGCACACAGAACCTTGAGGCTGCGTGAACCGCAATCGTGCACCCGAGCAGCATCCGCGACGACAACACTGGAACACTCAACCGTGGAGCCGAAGTCGCCAAGATTGAAAACACCGCATACGCGTCAAAGACGGCACAGGAGCATTCGAGCGGGAAGCGTGACCTACCGGCGCAACCTCTGATTCAAACGTTCCAACCGACATCGTTAGGATTGAACATGAAACTCTCTACGCGCAAAAGGACTACATGCAACGAAGCAACCGAGCAATTATTCCACTCAGCACCGGCGTAGCACTACTCGCCATCACCGGAGTGAGCTCCTGGCCAGCGCACCTGCTCCTCACTTGGCTCCTGGCAGCCCTACTTGCAAACCGCATAGGCTGGTTCGCCGGCATCGCCGGAGGAACACTCCTGTCGCTCTGGCTCCTCGTATGGAGCGCACCACTCCTCCCACTGCTCAGTCACCTTTGGGCACCAGGGCTAACCAGCGGAATACTCACTGCAATCACGATCAGCTCCGCACTCATGATAACTGCCATTGCAGCTGTGCGCTCCCAGGCGCCACTCCGTCCACACATAAGCAAAACCGCGTGCGCCACAATTCTCGCCACCCCCCTTGCCGCGAGCGCACTCATCGTACTCCTACTCACCAGGTTCAACGCTGAACGACTTTGGTGGTCAATGCAAAACGATATGATCTGGAACACCGTGTCCGCGAGGCACATTTGGTATGACGGTGGCGTACAGCCTGCAGCCCACCCCACACCGGCACCGCTCACCAACATTCTCTTGGCGCTCTCCTACAACACGGGACGCTGGAACCAAACAAACACAACAGGCCTGTTGCACAGCATCCAACAACAATCGATATTGTGGCTGGCACTGTTTGTGCTGATCAGTGCACTGTTCGCCGCAACAGCATGGACACGAACCACAAAAGCACCCATACCGTTTCGGATCGCGCTCACCCTCTGCGCAGGGCTGCTCCCGCACACCTGGTTCATTAGTTCAAGTGCGGCACAGTTAGGCCTCATGAACTCAAGCGTTGCCCTGCTCGTTCTCACCCTCCTCTGGATTGTGTGGCTCGAACGTGAACGTGACGAACTCACCACACTGACCCTGTTCGTCGTGGGGAGCGTCACCATGGCGGCCGCATGGGGGCTCCTCGCCGCCATTCCAGTCACATTCGGCGCGGCACTCGCGGTTCGCATGCTTCGCAGCGCCCGCAAACGCCACGAATCCCCTCGAAGCGCTACCCCCTCGCGCACTCCCGCACGATCCGGTTGGCAACCCAGCATACCCTGGCTCTCGCTGAGCGCGGCAACCCTTGTGGCGATCGGTTACGGTTTCGCAGTCATCCTGCCGGATCTTCAACGAGACGCCGACGCGCTCACAGCCGATGGCGCCATCGTTCCTCTCAGTGCCACCTCGTTTGCGCTCATCATGCTCCTCGCGTTCACGGCAACGCTTGCTGCAACCCTGCTACGGTTCGAACGGAACGCCCTCACCGGGGTGATCCTCCTTTGCGGCACCGCAACACTCGTCGCGGCCGCACTCACCCTGTCACGGATCAGCGCAGGTCAACCCGGGTGGGGTTACTACACCACCAAACTTTGCTGGATCTGCAGCGGGTTGCTCCTGCTCATCATGCTGTGCGAAACCGGAAGATGGGCTACCGCCACCCGCATCGCAGGGCACCCCGCGAAACACCTGCTCAGCGCTGCTATCCTCCTCAACGCACTCGGTGTTGTCGGAATCGCTGCGCAGCAACTACCCCTGCAATTGTTTCCCAAACCATTACTACTCACACTGCACAGTCAGGATGCGGCAGCTGCCCGCGACGACATTCCGAAGGAACTTGCGCGCGTGTTCACCCCCGGAAAGGATCGTTTCGTTGTCAACTACACCGGCAACCCCGACACCGATCAAGCGTTAAACTCGTGGCTGTTTCAGTTGAACGCAGACCGTTCAGACGCACCGAGCAGACAATTTTCGTACACGTTCAATCCTGAAGACCCGCAACAGATCTGTTCGGCGATCGCGTCGATGCGTCAACCCACCATCATCACCAGCAACGAGGATCTCGAAAGACGACTCATCGGCGAGTGCGCAGACCCGACAAAGTTCAACGTGCTTGTGCAAAAACCGCTTGCCGCTGGCCGCCAGTAAGCGCTCCCTAGCAAGCAATCGCCAACACGTCACGATCCGGCGTCTCAAGCCGCCACGGCCCCGGGGCTGCGTTCGGCAACACCACAACAGGCAGCTCCACAACGGTTCGGATGCCGTGGGCATCAACCAGCACAGCCCCAGCCGCGTCCCGCACATGCAAATCCGCGCCCACCCGCAACAACACCGCACCCGAAACCGGCCCGCCCCAGCTGAGCGAAGTTCGCCCCGCACGCAACGCATCCAAAATCGCCGACTCGTCGGCACGTTCCGCAAGCACCCAAGTGGTTGGGGTGCCCAGCACAACACCCTCACCGTGGTCATGAAAATCACTCCCCCCAATAGGCACACAAGCGTCAAAACCCCAAGCATTCCACCACGCCCACACACCCGTGTTCGTGCGATCATCCCGCCACGAACTGTGCATAATTTCGGCACACTCCGGGGCGCGACCCACCTCCCACTGCCAAGCGCAATCATCCGAAACCGGATGATTGACAGACCCCACACCGCCCGCCTCAGTCACCCTGGCAAACCAGGTCGCAGGATTCTGCCGAAAATCAATCCACGGGATTGAACCAAACACGTTCGCATGACCCCGACCGGTCGTCACCTCCTGGCCAGGCAACAGAAACACACCAAACTCCGCAGACACCTCCGGAAGGCAAGCATGATGGCTGATCGTATTGTGATCAGTAACCGCAAGCACATCAAGGCCGGTTGAAACGGCAAGCGCCGCGAGTTGACGCACACTCAACTGCCCATCAGAGTGCAGCGTGTGGGCGTGAAAATCTGCCGCAAACCACTGCAACCCCTGCGGCTCTGGGAAACCCCGCACCGCTGCCAGTCGATCCGCGGCGGGGCGGCGCACCTCCGCCGGAAGCGGCGCCGGCGGATCCGGTAGCACCCGACTTACCGCGGGAACCCGCACGCTGAGCGTCACCGCCAACCCGTTCGCTGGCACCTTATGCAAACCAAGCACCACCGCCCACACACCAGGTTCAAGCGGGCCGGGCACGTACCCCCACGTCGCCTCATTCTCAGTAATAATGATGTGCCGCCTGGCGCCACCCGACCAGCCACGCCAGCCGGCGGCCCCCTCACAACCAATATCGATCACCCCCGCAGCGGTGTCATATTCGAGCAAAATCTCCACACTCCGCGTCCCCGGCGGCACCTCAAACGGCACCGACAGGTACGGTGTCGCTGCCCGATCCTGCGGGGTGAGCACTCTCGAAATCTGGCGCAACGCACCCGCATCATCGTGCTCGTTCACGCGATCACACCTGCCGCCGGCACCGCGGCGTCTGCAGCCGCGTCAGGCGCCGTGTCAGCCGGGTCGGCTTGAATGGGTTGGTCTGCCACGCTCACACCGCCGATTCTGGCTTCGTTTGCGTCAAACAGCAGTGTGCGCCGCGGTGTGGCGCTCAGCCATACCCGGGTGCCTGCTGGGGGTTCCGCGTCCTCATCAACGATGGCTTTCACGGTTACGCCGTCAACATCAACCGACAGCAGCAGCGAGGCGCCAAGGTTTTCGGTGACCGTCACTTCACCGATGAGCGCATCGGGCACGGGAGTGGCGTGCACGGTGAGATATTCGGGCCGCACCCCGAAGGTTACCGCGTCGCCTGGGGCGACGGCGGTTTCGGACACGCCGGCTGGAAGCGGGAGCGCTGCGGAACCAATGGCGACCCGGGCATCCCGAATGGTGGCCGGAATGAGGTTCATCGGCACCGAACCAATGAATGAGGCAACGAACATGTTCACCGGGTGTTGAAACACCTCCCGCGGTGTGCCAATTTGCTGAATTTTTCCCGCCTGCATGATGGCGATGCGGTCGGCGAGCGCGAGCGCCTCAGCCTGATCGTGGGTGACGAATACGGTGGTGACACCCAGATCAAGCTGCAGCCGTTTCAGGAAGGTGCGGGCTTCCAACCTGAGCCTGGCGTCCAGGTTCGAGAGCGGCTCGTCGAAGAGAAACACTTCCGGCTGGCTCGCAACGGCTCGGGCGAGGGCGACCCGCTGCTGCTGCCCGCCGGAGAGTTGACCGGGACGCCGCTCCAACAGGTGCCCGAGGGAGAGCGAACCGGCAACGGCTGCCGCCCGTTCCAGTCGTTGCGGTTTCGCAACCTTTTGAATTTTCAGCGGGTAGGCGACATTGTCAGCGACACTCATGTGGGGAAACAGGGCGTAGTCTTGGAACACCATGGCAAGGTTCCGTTTTCCGGGTTCCAGCGCGGTTACGTCACGTTCCCCAATGTGGATGCTGCCCCCTGTTGATCGTTCGAGTCCCGCCAGCGTGCGGAGCAGCGTGGTTTTGCCGCAGCCGGACGGGCCGAGCAGTGCAAAGAATTCACCATCCCGCACGTCCAAGGTGAGGTCGTCTACGCCCCGCACACCGCCTGGGTATTCTTTGATGAGGTTTTTGGTTCTGATGTGTGCCATTAGCTTTTAATTCCTCCATGGAATCTGAACCCGTATCGACGATTCACGAAGAAGTACATGGCGATGACGGGTAGTGAAAAAATGAGCGAAAACGCCGAAATGAGTGCGAGGTTTGGTTGACCACCCTCCGTGTAGAAGGTGTACATTACGACCGCCGCGGGTGATTTTCCTGGTGACCGGAGCAGAATAAACGGCACCAGAAAGTTTCCCCAGACTTGCACCACCGCCCACACCGCGATGGTGGCAAGGCCGGGACGTGCGATCGGTATCACCACATCCCAGAGGATTCGTAGGGGGGAGGCGCCCGCTAGTCTGGCTGATTCCTCGTAGGAGCGCGGCGTGGAGTCCATGAAATCTTTCAGGATGAAGATCACGGTGGGCATGATGCCCGCGCTGAGCACCAACACCACCCCAAGCTCGTTGTCGATGAGTTGCAGTTTCACCATGAGGAGAAACGTGGGCACCATGGCGGCCGTGCCCGTGATGATGGAGGAGAGCAGCAGCAGCGAATACAGTAAAAGTTCGCGCCCAGGGATTTTTACTCGAGAAAGCGCGTAGGACGCCAGTGAACCAAACACAAGCGCAACAATCATGGTGCCAAACGCCAGCACGAGTGAGTTGAGCAGTGAGGTGAGTGCGGTGGCGTTTTGAAAGAGGGTGACAAAGTTCGCCAGGGTAAACTCGGGCAAACTCACGCTCATCTTCGGCGTTTTATCGAACGGTGCAAACACGAGCCAGAGAATTGGAATGGTGAAAAACGCGAGCACAAACGCAATAAACACACCGGTGCCCATGCTGCCGATGAACTTTTTGACCGCCTCCCTCGCGTGGGTGTGTTCGTTTTGTGCCGCGGTGTTGCGAACCTGCGGGCGGGCAGTGGGGGCGGGGGCTGGACTCGATTGTGGTGGGCTGAGGGTGGTCACGATTTTTTCTCCCTGAGTAGTCGCAAATACACGAGTGCAATGACCAGGTTGATCAGGATCATACTGAGCTAAAGAGCTGCCCCTTCGCCGAGCATTCCGCCTCGCAGGGCGAGGCGGTAAATGAAGATGGGCAGGATTTCGGACTGTGATTCAGGCCCACCCGCGGTAAGGAGGTAGGGCGTGAACACGTTGAACGTCCACAGGGTGATCAGCAACGTGTTGGTCAACAGGTGCCCGCGAATGTGTGGAAAGATCACGTCTCGCAGTTGCGCAAAAGCACCCGCACCAACCATTTTGGCGCTCTCTAGCTGCGATGGCGGCACAGATGCAAGCGCCGAACTGAACAGGAGCATCGAGAACGCGGTGCCCGCCCAGGTGTTGAATACGATGATCGATTGCATGGGGTATTGCAACAGCCAGGCGGTGCCAGGCGTGTTCAACAGGAGGTTGAGTGTGCCGTCGCTGCGATCCAGCAGCGCCACCCAGAGGAAGGTGGACACCGAGCTTGGAATGATCCAGGCCAGCAGCACGAAGAACTCGACAATTGCTCGGGTCAGTTTGCGCACGCGGGTCATTGTCCAGGCGATCAGGAACCCCAACACGGATTGCCCAATGACCGCAGAACCGAGCACAAATACCAGCGTGAGCCCGAGCGAATGCAGAAACTTCGGATCACTGAGTGCCTTGATGTAGTTCTGCAACCCGACGAACTGCGGGTGCGCAGCCTGGATGCCGGTCAACCGGAAGTCGGTCATGCCGAGATACAGGGTCCAGAGCGCTGGAAAGACGAGGAACACGGCGATGAGGAGGAGGGCGGGCGCAGCGAAAACCGCGGCTCGCGCCCGCCCCAATCCGGCAACGTCTCCGTCGTCGATCACGCTCCGGGCAGCAGGCTGAGCAACCTGCTGCCCGGGAGCAACCACGGGTTTACTTGAAGATGTCACCGGAACCACCGAGGATTTCTTCCAGCGCCCGCTGGTAGTTCGCCGCGGCATCCTTCGCGCTGGTGCCACTGACCACTTCAGCCGTCGCATCCTGCAGCGCGGCGGAGACGCGCGGATACTCAGCAAACGCCGGGCGGTAGGTGGTGATTGGAAGAATCTGTTCGGCAACGAAGGTGAGCACAGGGTCCTTGCTCAGCAACTCGGCGTTGACGTCGTCGCGGGATGAAATCTGCGGGGTGCTGCCCAATTTCTTCTGGATCGCTTCTTTTGAGGCCATGAAGCTCAGCAACTCGAAGGCTTGTTGGGGGTACTTGGTGCCCGGATTAATCACGCGGCCGGATCCGCCCGACATGCTCACAAAGTCTTGCCCCTTCACACCCTTGCCGGCTGACTGCGCCGGGATGAGTGCGTAACCAACCGCGGTGTCACGATCCTGCATGGGCGCGGTTCCGGTGGCCGGGTTGATCACCGAACGCCACATGTAGTCGCTTTCGATCATGATGCCGAGCTGGTTATTCGCGAAGAGTTCAAATGACTTGTCCCGCCCCTTCGCTTCCTGCTGGAGCAACGGGTCACCCAAGCCTTCGGCACCGTACACGGTTGCGTAGAGATCAAGCGTCTCGGTGAGCCCGGCAGTCGCCCCCTGCCATTTTCCGTCCGCAAAGATGCTCTTCCCCGTGCCGTTCAACAGCGGCAACAACCCCTGCATTGAGGTTGCCTCGCCCATTGCCGTGCCGGCATTAATCTGCAGCGGGGTGACCCCATCAAGTTTCTTGAGCTCTTTAGCTGCCTTAAGTATTTCGTCCCAGCTCGTGGGCTGCCAGTCGGTGGGCAAGCCTGCCTTCTCGAACAGCGTCTTATTGAAGTAGATGAAGCGACCATCGGTGCCATCGGGGATGCCGTAGCGGTTATCTTTGTAACTGGTCAGCGCCTGCACCGCGGGTTTGATCTGCGTCCAGCCGTCCCACGCCTCAACAACGTCGGCGCCAACAACATCGTTCAGCGGTTTGATGTAGCCGGCATCGGCGAACTCGCCAAACCAGATGCCGTCAAGACTGACAATGTCTGCGCCCGTTTTCGTGCTGAGATCAAGCGAAATCTTGGTCTTGTACTGCTCATCGTCAACACCATTCGGGTTGAACGTCACCTTCGCGTCAACGCCCTTCGCTTTCTGATCGGCGATGAACGTGGGGATGACATAGTTTTCAATCCACTCGGCTTCAACCGTGTTCTTGCCACCGACAATTGCGTTTGAGGTGATGGTCAGGCTCACGCTTTTGGCATCGTTGTTTTTCTGCGCCGAGTCGGTTGCCGCGCCGTCGTCTGCCGCGCTGCACGAAGTGAGCGTTGCAGCGAGCAGCACAGCGCCCAGCCCACTCGCGATCAGCCTTGAACGTTTTGTCATCGATTTTGCTCCCTTGCATATGGGTACTCGCAGCATTGCGAGACCGGTATCGTATGTACTAATGTACTAACAAATGGGCTGTGGGGCAACTAGGGTTGCCGCACAGGCAACGTACTGGCGGTATACACCGGATACACTTGCCCCGGACACAGTTGCCCCGGGTACGCTTGCCCCGGGTACGCTTCCCCCGGATACACTTGCCGCGCTTCCACAGCGCACTCAACCGAAAGGGCACCGCATGAGCACACCGTCCGAACAGAATCCCCTCCCGATCGGCGTTGCACTGTTCGGCAGCGGCCGCATCGGGCAGGTGCACGCGGCGAACGTCGCAGCCCGAACAGACGCAACCCTGCGCTGGGTGTGCGATCCCCGTGTCGAAGCTGCTGAGGGGCTCGCAGCCGCCCACGGCGCAGCATGGACACGGGATCCGGATCAGGTGCTCGCAGATCCGGAGGTCACCGCGGTCATCGTCGCGTCATCGACCCCAACCCACATGGAGTTAGTGCTGGCGGCCCGGGCGGCCGGCAAACGGGTGCTGTGCGAGAAACCGCTCGATCTCAGTCTGGCCGTTGTTGATCAGGCGGTCGCGAGCAGCAGCGTGAGCCTCGATGAGGTGATGGTGGGGTTCAATCGCCGTTTCGATCCCAGTTTCGCCGAAGTCCATCGCCGGGTTTCCGCGGGTGAGATCGGCACCCTCGAGCAGCTCACGATCATCAGTCGCGACCCGGCGGCGCCACCAGCCGAATACATTGCGCAGTCCGGCGGACTGTTTCGGGACATGTCCATCCACGACCTTGACATGGCTCGGCATTTTCTGGGGCACATCGACACCGTCTACGCCACGGGCGCGGCGCTGTTCGATGACGGTGCCCGCAGCCACGGCGACATTGATACCGCAAGCATTCTGCTCACGAGTCGCAGCGGCGCGCAGTGCCAAATCATCAACGCGCGCCGCTGCACTTTCGGTTACGAACAACGGCTGGAGGCGTTCGGCTCGCTGGGCGCGCTGCACGCCGGCAACCGCCACGACACCACGGTTTCGTTGCACGCCGCGGGAGTAACCGGGGCTCGAGGGCCCGCACAACCGTTTTTTCTAGAACGCTACGCCGAGGCGTACCGCGCCGAGCTCGAGCATTTTTTGCGATCCATTCGGGATGCCGTGGTCCCTTCACCAGCGTTTGCCGACGGTCGTGCCGCACTTGTGCTCGCCCTCGCGGCGGGTGTAAGTCTCGCTGAACGCCGCCCCGTCACGGTCAGCGAAGTGAGCGGCGCGTAGCGAAGACAGACCCGACATGAGCACCCGCCACCGCGCGCACCAGCATCACGCACCCCGGCACGCCCGCCGAGCCGATCACGGCGGGCCACGGCCGACCACGGCGGGTCACGGCCAATCACGGCGGGTCACGGCCGATCACGGCGGGTCAGCACCAATCAGGTCAGGCCGCGCACGAAGCCCCCGGGGTCGTCCAGCACCGCCGCAAACGCGAGCTCCGCCGCACCCACAAGCAGCAACTTTGAACGCAAACTGGCGCGCAGCACCCGCACCCCGCGACCCTGGCGCGCGATCGATTGCGCGGCGATACGCTCCGCGAGCGCCCCACCGCTCACCGAAAGCAGTGAGCCGAGAAACCCGCCGAGAATCACCAGCTCAGGGTCGAAGACGTTCACCACGTTGGCGAGCGCGGCGGCCAACCAGTCAACTTGCCGGTCAATTTCGCGCCGCACCACGGCATCCCGGTTAATGGAGAGCGCCACGTCGAGCTCGTCACCGTCGGCACGGCTCAGGCCGAGCACTCGCAGCAGGCTGCCGAGGTTCACCTCGGTTTCGAGGCAGCCGATTCGTCCGCAGTGGCAGCGCCGACCGGCAGGGTTCACGACGGCGTGACCGAGTTCACCCGCAAAACCGCTCGCTCCCCGCAGGGGGGCGCCGTTCACGATGAGGCCGCCGCCGATGCCGCTTGCACTGCCGTTCACGTACACCACGTCATTCACGCGCTGGCCCACACCGAATAGGCACTCCGCGACCGCACCGAGGCTGGCGTCGTTCCCCGCGAAAACGGCGCCGTGAAACCCGTCGCTGTGCAGGGCTTTCGCGAGGGGTTGCGTGAATGCCGCGTCGCGCCAACCCAGGTGCGGCGCAAGGAGCACGCGGCCGTCGTCGGTGCGCACGAGCCCGGGAATTGCCGCACCCAACCCGGTGATGAGGTAGTCGCTGCCAACTTCGCGGCGAATCCCGGCGACGGCCTGCCGCACGACGCGCACGGTTTCGGCGACGCTCGGCACGTGCGTGGTGTCGAGTCGCACGCGGCGAACCACTTCGCCGCCGAGCGACACGAGCCCCACGGTGATGGCGTCCACGTCGGGGTTGACGGCGATGGCGGCAACGCCAGGGTTGGGGAACACTTGCGGGCTGGGACGCCCGACTCGCCCCACCGCGCTTTCCGGGCTGCCTTCACGCACCAGCCCCAGGTCGCTGAGTTCGCCGACGAGTGCCGCGATGGTGGATCGGGTGAGCCCGGTGCGTTTGGTGAGCTCTGCCCGTGAACATCCCGGGCTGTGGTGCACCATGGTGAGCACCATTGACAGGTTGAGCCGGCGCAACTGGTCGTTGCTGGTGCCGCCGCGAACCATCACCCTGGGTGGCGCGTATGCCCGCATGCTTTTCCCTCACTCAATAGGGTGGATGCCGCACCTCCCGCGCCAAAACTGCGCCCCTCCACGGGTGGTGGGGTTGGTGCCCCCGGGGTGGTGTTTGCGCGGTGTGCGGCACGCTGCTCGGCTTAGCGCCCTGAACGTTTCTTGTTATAGATATCAAACGCCACGGCGAGGAGTAACACAAATCCTTTGATTGCCATCTGCCAGGCGGCGTCTACGGAGAGGATGGAGAGCCCCATGTTGAGCACGCCCATCACGAGCCCACCGATGACCGCTCCGACGACCGTGCCGACACCGCCTTGTACGGCGGCACCGCCGATGAACACGGCTGCGATCGCGTCAAGTTCGTAGTTTTGTCCCGCCGAGGCGACGGCGCCGCCTGCTCGCGCGGTCGCAACCACCCCGGCGAGTGCGGCGAGTACACCCATGTTGACGAAGATCATGAAGTCCACCCAGCGGGTTTGCACACCGCTCATCATTGCGGCGAAGCGGTTGCCGCCGATGGCGTAGACGTGGCGGCCGAAGACGGTGCGGTTGAGGATGAAGGTGTAGAGCAGGATGAGGGCGGCGAGCAGGATGAGGACGATTGGGGTGCCGTTGTAGCCGCTGAGTAGCCAGGCGAAGGCCAGGATGGCGAGGCTGGCAACGACGAGTTTCCCCCAGAATGCCGGCGATGATTCGACGGGAAGGTTGAGTGCGACCTGGGCGCGGCGGGTTCGGAGCAGTTGCACCCCGAGCGCGAGCACGGCGAGCAGTCCGAGCGCCAGGGTGAGCAGGTCGCGATTGCCGGCTTCGCCGAGCAGGCCGGGGAGCCAGCCTGATCCGATGGCGGTGAATTGGTCGGGCAGCCCGCTGATGGTGCCGCCGGTGAGGAGCACCAGGGTGAGCCCGCGAAAAATGAGCATCCCGGCGAGGGTGACGATGAAGGCGGGCACGCCGACAAAGGCGACCCAGAATCCTTGCCAGGCGCCGACGAGTGCACCAACGGCGACGGCGAGCAATACCGCGAGCCACCACGGCACATTCCATTCGTTCATTGCGAGTGCGGCGAGGGCACCCACCATGGCCACCACTGAACCGACGGAGAGGTCGATGTGCCCGGCAATGATGACAATGACCATGCCCACGGCAAGGATCAGCACATACGCGTTCTGTTGAATAAGGTTGTTGACGTTTCCGGGCAGGAGCAGCCGGCCGTTGGTGAGTATTTGAAAGAGCACCACGATGATTGCGAGGGCGGCGAGGATGCCGTATTGCCGCACGTTCATTGGGCGGGTGACGCGTTTGCTTGCCGGTGGGCGCGCCCCGTCCGCGAGGTTATGCTGCCCGGTGGCTGGAAGTGTGGTGTTCATCTGGCGGTTTCCTTTCCCGCGGTCATGTAGTGCATGAGCAGCTCTTGGGTGGCGTCCTCCCGGTTGACCTCGCCGGTGAGGCAGCCTTCGGAGATGACGTAGATTCGGTCTGAGAGACCGATGAGTTCGGGCAGTTCTGATGAGATCACCACGATGGCTTTGCCTTGGGCGGCAAGTTCGTGAATGATGCCGTAGATTTCGTATTTGGCGCCCACGTCGATTCCGCGGGTGGGTTCGTCGAGGAACAGCACGTCGGGACCGGTGAACATCCATTTGGAGAGCACAACTTTTTGTTGGTTACCGCCGGAGAGTTTGCCGACGATGGTGCCCACGTTTGGTGCTTTGATGTTCATTTTTTCGCGGAAGGATTGCGCAACGGCAACCTCTCGGTTGGCGTCAATCACACCAAATCGGGCAAGCCTGCCAAGCGCGGCTGCGGAAATATTTTCGGTTATGCCGGCGATGAGGTTCAGTCCGTACCGTTTGCGGTCTTCGGTGGCGTAGGCAAACCCGTGCCGGATGGCGTCTTGCACGGTGCGCAGTTGGATGGGGACGCCGCCCTTGTACACGGTGCCGCGAATGTTTGTGCCGTAGCTGCGCCCAAACACGCTCATGGCCAGTTCGGTTCTGCCGGCACCCATGAGTCCGGCAAAGCCGACGATTTCTCCGGCACGAACGGTGAACGACACGTCATCCACCACAAGCCGCGCCTGATCGACCGGGTGTGAGACAGACCAGTGCTCCACCCGGAGCACTTCTGCGCCAATCTGCGGTTCGCGGGGCGGGAACAGACTGGTGAGTTCGCGGCCGACCATGGATTTGATGATGCGTGACTCGGTGGCGTCGGGGGCACGCATATCGATGGTTTCGATGGATTTGCCGTCGCGAATGACGGTGACGGTGTCGGCGATGCGTTTCACTTCTTTGAGCTTGTGGGAGATGATGATGCAGGTGATGCCTTGGTCGCGCAGTTGCGCGATGAGATCGAGCAGGTGCGCCGAGTCATCATCGTTGAGCGCCGCGGTGGGCTCGTCGAGGATGAGCAGTTTCACCCGCTTGGCGAGCGCTTTCGCAATCTCCACCAGTTGTTGCTTGCCCACCCCCAGTTCTAAGACTGGCGTGGCTGGGTTTTCTGCGAGTCCCACCCGCGCGAGGAGTTCAAGCGCCTCACGGTTGGTGCGGTTCCAGTCAATCACCCCGCGGCTGGCGCGTTCGTTGCCCAGAAACATGTTTTCGGCGATGGAGAGGAACGGGCTGAGCGCAAGCTCCTGGTGAATGATGACGATCCCTTGGGCTTCGCTGTCCCGAATGCCCCGAAATTGGGCGGCCGCGCCGTCAAAAATGATTTCCCCATCGAACGATCCCACCGGATACACCCCACTGAGCACGTTCATGAGTGTCGATTTTCCGGCACCGTTTTCGCCGCAAATCGCGTGCACCTCGCCCCGACGCACGGAGAGCGAAACGCCGTCGAGCGCTCGCACACCGAGGAAGTGTTTGCCGATGTCCCGCATTTCAAGCAGCACGGGCGCTTGCTGTCGTGTGTTCTCCAATTGAATCACCTTTCTCGCAACGGTTGTGGGCGACCGGTTTCGGCGGGTGTGCGAGGTGCACCGCATCCGGGGTTGGGTCGCAGCAGGCGCCCAATGGGTGGATGCCGGGGCTGGGTCTGGCCCGCAGCATCCACCCGTGATTGACTACAGTCCGACGTCTGCGGCTTTCAGGAAGCCCGAGTCGATCAGCTGCGTTTGCACATCTTTTTTGGTGACCACAACCGGGTCGATGAGGAACGATGGCACCGTTTTTTTGCCGTTGTTATAGGTTTCTGTGTCGTTCACGTCCACGGTTTCGCCGTTGGTTATTTGCTTGATCATGGTGAATACGTGATCGCCGAGGGTGCGGGTGTCTTTCCACACGGTCATGGATTGCTCTCCGGCGAGAATTGCCTTCACGTTGGCTTTGTCGGCGTCTTGACCGGTGAGCACCGGGTACTCGGTGCCGGGCTTGTAGCCCGCAGATTTGAGCGATGCGAGAATGCCGAGCGCGAGGCTGTCGTTGGGCGAGAGCACCACATCGACTTGTTTGCCACCGGTGTAGAACGAGGAGAGCCGGTTGTCCATTTCGGCCTGTGCTTTCTCGGATGACCAGGTGGGGATGCCGATACTTGCCCAGTCGTCGTTGGTTTTGGGCGATTTGCCGCTTGGTACGACGAGCTTGCCCTGTTCGATGTAGGGCAGCAGGACGTCCCAGGCGCCTGCGAAGAAGAACTTGGCGTTGTTGTCGTCGGGGCTGCCGGCGAATGGCTCGAGATTGAGCGGCGCGGCGGCGTTGGCGAGGTCGAGGGTTTCTGCAATGTAGGTTCCCTGCAGCTGGCCAACCTTGTAGTTGTCGAAGGTGGCGTAGTAGTCGACGTCTTCGGTGCCGTTGATCAGGCGGTCGTAGGCGATCACGACGGCGTCTTGCTGTTTGGCTTCTTTGAGCACGGGGGCGAGCACTTCGCCGTCGATTGCTGCCACCACCAGAATCTTGGCTCCGCCGGCGATCTGGTTTTGGATTTGGCTAATCTGCTGGTCGGTTTTGTCGTTGGCGTATTGGAGGTCTACGGTGCACCCGTCATTTTTGAGGAGTTTTTGGAGTTGTTCGCCGTCTTTGATCCAGCGTTCCAGGGTGCGGCTGGGCATGGAGATGCCGACGTTGCAGTCAATCTTTTTTCCCGCATCTCCGCCCGCGGTGCTGCCGCCGTCGGGCGTGCTGCTGCAGGCGGTGGTGGCTAGGGCGAATAGGGCGAGACCGACGGTGGCGATCCCCCGAATCGTGCGATGGTTGGCCATGTGTTGCGTTCCTCTCTGAATGCGACCGAGTGTGTTGCCGGTGTCTGTGCGGCGGGTGGGCCGCACGGCCGGCAACTCGACCCTGATCGGGGTGGCGCCCGGTCACGCCGGCCGGGAAGACTCCGGCGCGGCGCAATCGGAACGTACTTTGTTCACGGAGCGAACATATTACAGTTTGAAACGAATGTCAAGAATTATATCCACAACCTGGATGCCCGACACCCGTCCCAGCCCGAACGCGCAGCACCCCGCTCACTCGGCAGGATCCACCACAATCGCGCGCGGCGGCTGCGGCCGCTGATGCGACCATTCACCACCAGCACGACCACCATACGGACGACCGTGATCGGCATACTCCTCGCGGAAAAACGCCATCCGCCAATCGCCAATCTGAATCCGAGCTCCGGTGCGCAGCAACACCCCGCCCGCAGCCCCCGCGGCGGTCGTGTGCTTCGGGTCAATGCCCGCACCCACCGGCCCAAACGCAAACAGCACGTATTCATCCTCCGGAGTGTGCCGAATCTCCGCATGAATTGGCTGAGCACCCGGCAGCACCAGGTCGCACTGCGCATCAGAACCGATCACCGTCACGCGCTTCTCCAAGTCGAACGACCGCGGCGGTCGGCCATCCCACGCAGCCGAATGCAACGCAAAAAACAGTCGGGGTTGCCCGGAACCGAACGCATAGTTGGTCGTCGTCACCCGCCGCACGATGCGGCGATTGAGAGTAGGCACCAGCGGGAACAGCGTCTCCGGTGGAAGCAACGAGGCCGGCGGAGCAGCTTCCCGCTGCGCCCTGGCACGCGTGACGATCGCAGCAACCCGCGCACTTGAACCAAACTCGACATGGCGACTGCGTGCCAACAAACGCTGCAGCGGCGGGCTCTTCACCTTCCCCATCCGCACCACGAGGCCCTCATCGCCGGTCAGCGCGACCGACGTGTCACGACTCGCCAACACCTCAGCAATGCCGCGAAACAGATTCAGGCGGTTCATCCCGCTCAGCAGTAACAAATCCGGCCGATCGCAGTGCACCACAATCTCACGACCAGCCGCCCGAATGGTTCCAGTCACACGGGTGGCGGCTGGGTCTGGAGCCGAAGAGCCCTCCTCGGCCACGGCATCCACCGGCAATTGAACCTCGAAGGTGAGATCGATATCAAACCGGGTGGACGTAGGCACGGCACTCACCCCCGAGCTTGATCGTCACTCGTGGTGATGCGCACGGTGCCGTTGAACTTCCACACCGCCCGCGGGGCATGCGGGCCAATATCGCGGGGGACCTCAACAATCATGTCATCAAATGCGTAGCTCACCTCGGCGTGGCGGCCGGTAAGGTACGACCACATTTCCTGACCAAGATCAGCCCAGTCGCGAATGGTGCGCGGGGCATCGGAAGATTCACCGTGATGTTCTTCGACGTGTGACATGACATACATCCTTTCGAGCAAGCGAATCAGGCAACGGTGTCACATGAAACGCAAGGTTGAATCATGAGTTTTGAACACTCTATACCCAGCCTGAGCGAATTCCTAGCACGAATCGGTGAACATTCGGGAAACCGCCAGCACGGCCCCAGCCCGCGTGCAACTTTCCCGACGCTACAGGCCGGAATAGCGATCGGAGCGCCGGAACAGATCCGCCTGAAACCGATACGCGTCACCACGGTACGTGTTGTGGCCAAGCAACACCGGCAAACCGTCATCGTTGTACGCCACCTCCTCGCCAATCAACACCGCATCCCCCGTGCGCATCCGCAGCAGGGCAGCCATCCTCGCATCCGCGACCGAGGCGGTGAGCGTGTAGGCGCTGCGATAAATCGACACCCCACACTCCGTCCAGAGCGTGTCATATAGTGAAACGTTCGTGAAATCGACGTCGCGCAGCGCGTCAAGATAGTGCCCCGGCAAGACCACCACGTCGAAACACATGATCGTGTCCTCCATGCCGCGCAGGCGATCAAGCTGCAAAACCGGTGACGCCGGCGCAACGCGCAACGCCTGCGCCTCCACCAGCGTGGCCGCTCGAACCAGCCGCTGCGTCACCTCGGTGTTTGGCGTCAGCCCGCGCGCGAACGCCATTTCCGAGAACGACTGGAGCGTGCTCGGCGGTTCACCAATCGGCTGCGGCGGCACAAACCAACCGCGCTGAGCGTGTCGCTGCACCTTCCCGTTCGCCTCCAGCTCGGCGAGAGCCGCGCGCAACGTGGCCCGGCTCACGGCAAGCCGCTCGCTGAGCTCCCGCTCGCCAGGAAGCCGCCCGCCAGCCACGAACACGCCGGAATCAAGTTCGTGCAAGAGCCGCGCATACGCCAGCATCGCGGTGCGGGAAAGTGGCATGCCTGGATAGTAGCACAGGGCAAAACTGGTTCACACAGTGACCACACTGGATCATTACTGGATTAACTGGTTCAAAAGTGCTACCGTAAACACACCGCCGCCCCTCGCGGCACAAGACACCGAAGGTTGCCTGGGCACCGACGCACACCACTTCGGCAACATCGCACGCTCAAACCGGGGCAATTCCCCCGCACAACCCACAAGACCCGCACAACCCACACGACGGAGTGAACATGCACGGCAAAACAGCTCGACGAACCACAGCACTTGCGCTCATCCTTTCCTGCGTTGCACTCACGAGCGCCTGCGCGCCCGGCGGCACTGCAGACGGCAGCACGACGGCAAAAACGACCGCGTCAACAGACGTCGCGGCCGCCGGAAACGTAACGCTCACGGTGAAAGACTTCTGGGGAGCGGCGGAAGGCAAATGGATGGAGACGCTGATCAGCGAGTTCGAATCAGAGCACC
>CAYTSH010000020.1:10364-17839 GCA_964440395.1 uncultured Microbacteriaceae bacterium | reverse complement strand
CAACAATGGCGCCCTCGGTCAACGCGTCCATGGCGGCACGTTCGCGATCAAACACCCGCGCCGGCCCCTCAAACACCTCAAGATCAAACCCAGCAGTCTTCACAACAGCACCCTCAGGGGCGAGCGAACCCTGCAAAACAGCCAAACCTCCATTCGCGTGAATCGGATTATCCAACGCGCGAATAACGTTCCCGTCAACCGGATCAGGATCAATCTCAGCCAAGTTCTCCGCAACCGTCTTCCCGGTCACCGTCAAACAATCACCATGCAACAACCCGGCATCCAGCAGCGCCTTCATCACAACCGGGATGCCGCCGTGACGATCAACATCATTCATCACAAACCGGCCAAACGGCTTCAAATCAGCAATATGCGGCACCCGGTCAGCAATGCGATTAAAATCGTCCAACGTCAAATCAACATCAGCCTCACGGGCAATCGCCAACAGGTGCAACACCGCATTCGTCGAACCACCAAGCGCCATCACCACCGAAATCGCGTTCTCAAACGCCGGCTTCGTCATGATGTCACGCGCAGTGATGCCCCGACGAATCAAATTCACCACCGCCTCACCCGAACGGTGCGCAAAATAATCCCGACGACGATCCGCGCTCGGCGGGGCAGCCGAACCCGGCAAACTCATCCCAATCGCCTCGGCAACACTCGCCATCGTATTCGCCGTATACATGCCGCCACACGCACCCTCGCCCGGCGCAATAGCGCACTCAATGCGCTTCAAATCCGCCTCACTCAACGTGCCCGCCTTGCACGCGCCAACCGCCTCAAAGGCGTCAATGATGGTCACCTCCTTCTCGGTGCCATCCGAAAGCTTCACCCAACCCGGCGCAATCGAACCCGCATACAAAAAGACCGACGCCAAATCCAGACGCGCCGCAGCCATCAGCATGCCCGGAAGCGACTTATCGCACCCAGCAAGCAACACCGAACCATCCAGCCGCTCAGCCATCATCACCGTCTCCACCGAGTCAGCAATGACCTCACGAGAAACCAACGAAAAATGCATGCCCTCATGGCCCATCGAAATACCATCAGACACCGAGACCGTACCAAACTGCAACGGGTAGCCACCCCCCGCGTGCACGCCCTCCTTACACCCCTGCGCCAACCGATCAAGACTCAAATTGCACGGCGTAATCTCATTCCAGGAACTCGCCACACCAATCTGCGGCTTCTCCCAATCCTCATCCCCCATCCCAACGGCGCGCAGCATGCCCCGGGAGGCAGCCTTCTCAATGCCGTCAGTCACTTCACGACTGCGTGGTTTCATATCAAATTCAGGCATGCTACCAGCTTAGTCGGCTCCGCACACCGTTGCCCATTCGGCAAAACCTGCGCACCAGCACGCGCCACACCCGCAAAACCTGCCGAACGGGCACCCAGTAGGCTAGTCGGGTGTCAGAAACCCCAAGCATCGACCCACACGAACTCGAAATCACCCTCCGCGTCCTCGCAAGCCTCAACGCCGAAAACGAACACGACCCCGACGTGCAGCAGGTTCGCCGCGCGACCGCAGCAATGTTCAAAACCGTGAAACGCGGGCGGCGCGTGGAGAAACGAAACCGCATCGCAGCGGCCGACCGCGCAGTAATAGCGGCAACCGCCACCGGCGCACCCACACGAATCGATGACGAAACCAACGGCATCCACCTCTCGAGCCCCACAACCACCCAACCCACCGCCGGCGAACTTCACGTAGCGCGCCCCTGCTACGTCTGCAAACAGCGCTACACCCTCGTCGACGCCTTCTACCACCAACTCTGCCCCAGCTGCGCCGCATACAACCACAGCAAACGCGAAGCCCGCACCGACCTCACCGGCAAACGCGCGCTCCTCACCGGCGGGCGCGCCAAAATCGGCATGTATATCGCCCTCCGACTCCTCCGAGACGGCGCCCACACCACCATCACCACCCGATTCCCCCGCGACGCCGTGCGCCGCTTCGCCGCAATGCCCGATGCAAACGACTGGATCCACCGACTCCGCGTCGTCGGCATCGACCTGCGCGACCCGGCACAAGTCATCGCACTCGCAGACAGCGTCACCGAACAGGGGCCGCTCGACATCCTCATCAACAACGCCGCACAAACCGTGCGCCGCAGCGCCGGGGCCTACAGCCACCTGGTCGACGCCGAACAAGCACCACTGCCCACAGACATCCCGCTCCCCGAACTCGTCACCTTCGGCCACACCAACGACCCGCACCCACACGCACTCGCCGCGTCAATCGCCACCCACCCGCTGCTTGCGGCTGCGGGCGGAACGCACGTGCAGCATCCACCAATGGATGCCCGACACCAGTCCGAAGCCCTGCTCGCCCAGGCGCTGTCCCCCGGTTCCGCCTCCCTCGCAAAACACCTCGACGGCACCGCAATCGACGCCGGCGGGCTCATCCCCGACACGGACACCCACAACAGCTGGGTAGCCACCGTGGAACACGTCGATCCGCTCGAACTGTTAGAAGTGCAGCTGTGCAACGAAACCGCACCGTTCATCCTCATCAGCCGTCTGCGCCGCGCGCTCGCCGCGTCACCCGCCCGGCGAACCTACGTGGTGAACGTCTCAGCCATGGAGGGCGTGTTTGGCCGCGGATACAAAGGGCCAGGGCATCCGCACACGAACATGGCAAAAGCGGCACTCAACATGCTCACCAGAACGAGCGCAAAAGAAATGCTCGCCAGCGACGGCATTCTCATGACCAGCGTGGACACCGGGTGGATCACCGATGAACGCCCACACCCCACCAAACTGCGCCTCGCCGAAGAAGGCTTCCACGCACCACTCGACCTGGTCGATGGCGCGGCGCGCGTATACGACCCGATCGTTCGCGGCGAAGCCGGTGAGGACATCTGCGGCGTTTTCCTGAAAGATTACCAGCCAAGTCGTTGGTAACGCACAGGCAAGCTGGGTAGGTTGGTGTGCATGATGACAATCGGTTTGAGCACGTCCAGCGTCTACCCGCTCGGCCTCGAAGAAGGCTTCCAACTCGCCCAACAGGCCGGGTTTGCAGGTGTTGAGGTCATGGTGACGCGCGACAAACGAACCCAAAGCGTGTCGGAACTGCGCACATTATCGGCACGCTACCAACTGCCGATCCTTTCCGTGCACGCACCAGTGCTGCTGCTCACCCACTTTGTTTGGGGAACAGACCCGAAAGTGAAACTGGAAAAAACCGCAGAACTGTGCCGAGATTTGGGGGCATCCACCGTTGTGGTGCACCCACCATTCCGCTGGCAAGCGAGCTACGCCGAACAGTTCCTCGACATTGTCGCCGCCACCAGCGCACACTTCGGCGTAGAAATAGCGGTCGAAAACATGTTCCCCTGGGCGGTGAAAGGTCGCAGCGTGCAAGCCTACGCCCCCGGATGGGACGTCACAGCGTTTGACTGCGCCGCGACCACGCTCGACTTTTCACACGCAGCGCTGTCCGGTCAAGACGCCTTCGAAATAATGACCACACTGGATGCCCGGCTCCGGCACATTCACCTGTGCGACGGTTCCGGGTCGCTTGACGAAGGCAAAGTCTTTGATGAACACATGCTCCCCGGCAGGGGCGGTCAGCCCGTAGCCCGAGTGTTGCAAACGCTTGCGGATAAGGGCTGGTCCGGGCACGTTGTTGCCGAGGTGAACACCCGCAAAGCCAAAACAGCGCAAGAACGCCTCGCTATGCTCATCGAAACTCGCGAATTTGCCGAGCGACACACCACACCGCAACACAACGAGCCGCCCGTGCCGAACGCATCGCCCGGTGAGGCAACCCCCCGAAACTCCTAGCCACAACAGGCAAACCTCACTGACATGCTGCGGCTACCGCAAAAAGTTCAGAACACTCCACACGATGATTGCGCACACCGCCAGGCAGCACACCGCTGCGATGCTAATGCCGAAGCGGTAAGGCATCAGAGACTTCGCCGCGAGAACCCCGCCAGGCGGGCTTGCACGAATGAGCCGCACCTCGGCAAGCCCCCAAAAAACTTTGGCGAGCAGCTGCGGTAGCAACATCGCCGCCCACAGCAGCCAGGACGCGGACAGCAAAGTCGAAGGTAGCGAACCAAGCACCGAAAATGCCAGCGGCACGAACCCCCAGCACAATCGGAAATAAATACTCACATTGAGGAGCTTCCGGTGCTGGCTGAGCATCTGCTGCACTTGCAAGGTTCGCCCCGCCCCCAGGGCGCTCGTCAAAACCCCCGGCATGCTGCCCAGCCACAACGTCACCGCCGCCAACTGCGCAAAGCCGCCAAGCACCAACGCAACCGTCAGCCACCGCAGCGCCACAGCATCAAGCACCACAGCATCCACCACCATTATGGAGACACCAACCACCAGCATCATCACGAAAGCGAAGCCATTAAGCAGGTTTTGCAGCACGGGGAACCGGGTTTCAGACAGCAACCTTCGACGGTACCCCCTCCGCAGCTGCGAAGCGATACCGATAAACGCAACCAGCCGGAACACCAGCAACAGTGCGGCAATCACCACAAAAATGATCGGACGGCGAACAGTCGTGGCTTCGATCATGGCGTCGAGATTGAACATCAGCAATGCAAGACCAATGCTGGGCAATGCAACCAGACGCGAGGTGTACCACCAGAAAATATTGAACAGCGCAGTTCGGGCGGACTCCTGCTCCGGATCCAGCTGCAGCATCCGGGTCGCAAAGCCGACAAAGCTCACATCGGCACGAAAACCGGCGCCGGGAATGAAGCGCCGCGAACGTTTTTGATGCAGCAACCTCTCAAGCGTGCTTAACATTTCAAGATTGTTCGGGTTGAGCAACAGACCCTGCTTGGCATACTTGATCGCCAAGCGCAACGAGCGGTCAAACACGACGCACGTGTGCACCGCCAAATTACACACCTCAGGGCTTTCGGGTGCAAACTCGAAAGCTTTCCGGACATGCAGCAGCGCTCGCTTTCGCTCACGAGAAAACACCAGATTGTCTGCAATTCTCGCCCCAGAATGTTTCAAGCCTGGCTCCCGAAACGGTTCTGCAAGCACAAACGCATACATTGCGTGGTAGGGACCGTTTTCCGGGAAGCGTTCCAGAAGCGACTCCATACACCGCCGAGACTCTCGAAACTGATTCAGGCCAGCGTGGGAAGAGGCAGTCAAAAACAGGATACCGCTGTGGTCGGGGTGCTCCGCCAGCGCCCGGCTTGCGACCGCTAACGCCTGCTCGTACCGGTCCAAACCGTTCAGCACCCAAACAAGGTTTTCCAGCAAGCCCACATCTGCGGGATAGCTCGCAAGCGTCGACTGCAGCAGCTCAAGTGCCTGCGAGTGGCGACCTTGACTCACAAACACCTCGACCCGCTGAATGACAGACTGAATCACTCGGTCCGCGTCATGCAGGCCTGGTTGGCTCTCGACCGAACCAGGCATTAACGCCGCCAACGCGAAGGTTTACCCCGCTGCTCAGACTGCAAATAGGCCTCAAGATCGTCGTAGCGACCGTCGATATTAATAAACTCGATCACGCTGCGGGCGTTATTAATCCACTCGCCAGTGCTCGGTCTCAACGTTTTGAGTGCTCTCTCCAGGTCCCTCATCTCGATCGGACGAATCTCACCGCGCTCCAGCGAATCGCTCATGGCAAGCTCAGCAGCAGAAGCCACCAAGTGTGCCAAATCGGCACCGGAGAAACCCGCGGTTGCTGCGACCAGTTTTTTGAGATTGATGCCGGCGATTGGGCGTCCCGACAGGTCACGTTCAAGAATCGCCGCCCGAGCATCGTCATCGGGTGGCGTGACAAGAACCATGCGATCAAAACGCCCCGGACGAAGCAACGCACTGTCAATATCCCAGGGGCTGTTGGTTGCAGAGAGCATAAATACGCCGTCATTCGACGAACCAACACCATCTAATTCTTGTAAGAGTTGGTTGACCACTCCGCGCATCCACGGAGCACTCGAATACCCGGAACGTTTGCCGCCGAGCGAATCCAGCTCGTCAATAAAGACGACACACGGGGCCACACTCCGGGCAACATCAAATATTCTGCGCAGGTTTTTTTCGCTCTCGCCGATCACACCATCAAGCACATCGGTAATTGAAATTGACAAAAAACGTGCACCAAGCTCGCCGGCAACGGCCCGTGCTAGGAACGTTTTCCCGGTGCCCGGCGGCCCATAGAGCAGCAGTCCACCACGCATACTCTTGCCGAATGCTTTCGCGATCTCTGGGTTGCGCATCGGTTCCAGAAACGACAGTCGCAGCCGCTGCTTCACGGCGTGCAGTCCGCCCACATCGTCCAGCGTCAATGTTTCAAACTGCGGAGGTTCCAAAAAGAGCTGGTGCGCTTGATCCGTGTGCGAAATCCGGCCAATGTCGACGTTGTCGTTCTGGTCGTCCCAGCGAGCGTCATCGTCATCATCGTCATCGTCATCGTTATCGTTATCGTCATCGTCAAAGTCATCGTCATCGTCAAAGTCATCGTCAAAGTCATTGTCATCAGCGTCAACGTCTAGGTCTACGTCTTGGTCTACGTCTTCAGCGTCAACGTCAGCGTCAGCGTCTTGATCATCAACCTCTTCAACGTCAATAAACGGCGGATCAATGTGTACCCCCACCTCCTGTTCAAGCCGTTTCCAGTCGATTGCTGCAAACTCGTTCGACTCCTGCCCTCGGACCGGCGCCTGTGCAGGTAGCTGCGGAACGGCATCCTGCTCATGGGAAAGCGGCGATGCAGCGACGGGCGGCACCTCATCCGAACCCGACGAAACCGGCGAGGCCGGTGTCCCGGCTCCTTGTGCCATATTCAGCGCACGCTGCAGCAATTCGAGAGCCTTTGTGTTAGCTGGCTCACGGGCGAGCACGGCACCAAGCTCGGCTATTGCACGGTGCTGCAAATTCTCCGCCAGCAGCAGTTCGGCAAGGTGCAACCGAAGCGGCGTCGCATCCGGATGAGTTTCAAGTGCCTGCACGAGTGAATCAATTAATTCAGACAAGGACAGTTCCCCGCTTCCGGTGCAGGTTCTCAATTGCGTACATTGCGCAAATGTATCATTCGTCTGCAACGCGATCAAAACAGATCGCGCTTTACACGTGGGGACGCCCGCCCGCGGAATCACCCATTCGGCACAACATGCTCGAACGCACCCGAAAGTGCAGCACATTCTGCCGAATCGACGTGGGAGCCGAGGCACGCACCGACGTGCGAATCGACTTGAGAGCCGACCCGCGCACCGAGGCACGCACCGACCCTCGAAACGACCCGCGGAATCACCCATTCGGCACAACATGCTCGAACGCTCCCGAAAGTGCAGCACATTCTGCCGGACCGACGCGCGCACCGAGGCGCGAAACGACCCGCGGAATCACCCATTCGGCAGAACATGCTCGTACAGCCCCGAAAACGCAGCACATTCTGCCGAACCGACGTGAGAACCAAGGCACGCACCGACCCGCGGAATCACCCATTCGGCAGAACATGCTCGTACAGCCCCGAAAACGCA
>CAYTSH010000020.1:0-10264 GCA_964440395.1 uncultured Microbacteriaceae bacterium | reverse complement strand
CGACCCGCGGAATCACCCATTCGGCAGAACATGCTCGTACAGCCCCGAAAACGCAGCAAATTCTGCCGAATCGACGTGAGGACCGAGGCGCGCACCGAGGCGCGAAACGACCCGCGGAATCACCCATTCGGCACAACATGCACGAACACTCCCGAAAGTGCAGCACATTCTGCCGAATCGACGTGAGAGCCGAGGCGCGAATCGAGGCGCGATCCGAGGCGCGAAACGACCCGCAGAATCACCCATTCGGCACAACATGCTCGAACGCTCCCGAAAGTGCAGCACATTCTGCCGGACCGACGCGCGCACCGAGGCGCGAAACGACCCGCAGAATCACCCATTCGGCAGAACATGCTCGTACAGCCCCGAAAACGCAACACATTCTGCCGAATCGACGTGAGAATCGACGTGGGAACCAAAGCGCGAACCGAGGCGCGCACCGACCCGCGAACCGACGTGAGAAACGACGTGAGAACCGACATGAGAAACGAGGCACGAAGCGCCCCGAGAAGCGCCCCGCGAAGCGGCGCGGATTCTTCTGGTCGTGGCGCACCTGCGGCACACCGAAACTCCTCGCCGGAGAGTTGCACCCAAAACGCTTAGGGGTGCGCGGTTCGCGCTAGACTGGCACACCTGAGCGTTTAGGAGGTTCGCAATGTCATTCGGAAAATACCTGGTCAACGGCGCCGTACTCGGTGCCCTCCTGAGCCTGCCAAACACCATTCGGCGCAGCAAACGCGCGACCTCCGGCCGCTCAACCGCACTGCTCTGGCTGGTCTGGGCGGGCACCCTCGTTGTGGCGCTGGGTAGTGTGGCACTGCGCGAACGCGAACGTCACACCGCTGAGCTCGAGGATTTCACCGGCGAAGACTGGTAACCCGCACCAACAATTCAGGGTTTAATGGGTGAATTCCCTGATGGCGCCCGTGCACCTGGGCTGCCTACACTATTGCCATGAGTCATTACATTCCCCCCACACCCTCTTCGCCATTCTTCAACTGGATACGGGCGCTGCGAATCACCCGCCGCCCCGGCTGGTTTGGCGGCGTGTGCGCCGGGCTCGCTGATCGACTCGGCATGAATGAGTCGCTCGTTCGCCTCATCATTTGCATCGCCGGGCTGCTGGTGGGCGGTGTTGGGATCATTGTGTACATTCTCGCGTGGCTCATTCTCCCCGACCAGCACAACCGCATCCATTTGGAGCGATCGTAACCGCCGACGCGCTCACGGGCGCTACTTGACGGCACCCGCCGTAATGCCGCGGGCAAGCGTACGCTGAAAAATCAGGAAAAACACCAGTGTCGGCAGCAACCCCAGCAGCGCAGAGGCACTCGTTGTCGTGACATCCATCAGCCGGTCACCTTGGAGCGCACTGATCGCCAGCGGCACCGTCTGATTGGCGTCGCTAATGAGGAACGTCAGCGGGATCAAAAACTCGTTCCACGTCCAGATGAAGAAAAAAATCAGGAGCACACTCAACGTTGGCCGAGAAATTGGCACCACCATCTGCCACAGCAGGCGCCACCTGCCGGCGCCATCAAGCGCCGCCGCCTCCAAAATCTCTCGCGGAAACGTGCCAAACACGCTCGCCAACAGATACGTCCCGAACGCGCTCTGAATCACCACAAAAATGATGATCACGCTCAGCCGGGTGTCATAGAGCCCCACCGCTTTCATCATGTTGTACAGCGGATACAACAAGGCTTCCTGCGGCAGCATATTCGCAAGCAAAAACAACACAATAATCCAGAGTCGCCCCCGCACCCTGCCAATGCCGAGCGCATACGCGTTCAGCACCGAAACCACCACGGCACCCACCGCAACCGTGCCACTTATCACCAGCGAGTTGCCAAGTTTCTCAGGAAAATTCACCCGGTTCCAAAACTTCCGAAGGCCCTCAGTGTAGAGCTCGGTGGGCAGCGTCAACGGGCCGCCCTGAGCATAGTCGGTCGGTGATTTGAACGAATTGAGCAAAATAAGCAGAAACGGCAGCAACACAACCAGCGCACCCAACACGGTGCACACCAGCACCGCCAATTCGGCGGGGGTCACGCGCGTGCCGGGACCCCGAGTTGCGCCGCGAGCCGAGCCCCGAACACCGGACCGGCGGGATAAACTGCGAACGGCATCCATCATCGATCCACCACACTTCGTTCCGCGCGCTGCTGCGCGACAAGAAACCCAACCGAAACGAGCACAATCACCAGCGTCAAAGCGGTTGCGATGGTCGCACCGTAGCCAACCTGCTGATTCTGAAAGAACTCACTGTAGGAGTAGTAGCTCGGCACAATCGTTGCGGTCCCCGGCCCGCCCCGGGTGAGCGTGTAGACGGGACCGAACACTTTCAGCGCCGCAATGGTGCAGGTGAGCGCCACCACAAACGTTTCGGGCGCAATGTTTGGCACCGTGATCGCCCGAAATCGTTGCAACCAGCCGGCGCCATCAAGCTCCGCGGCCTCATACAGTTCCGGGTCAACCCGCTGCAGCGCAGCCATGAAAATCACCACCGGGTAGCCGAGTTGCACCCACACCATCACCACCATGATCGACCCGAGGGCTGTCTCGGGGCTGCCCAGCCAGTTTCGCTGCCACGATTCCAACCCGATCGCTTGCAGGATGCTGTTCAACGCCCCGTTATCCGGCCGCAGGATCCAGCCGATCACGATGCCCGCAATAACCACCGGAAGAATTTGCGGCAGGTAAAAGCTCGCCCGCAGCACACTCGCCACCCGGGAGCCGAATCGTTTCGCGATCACGTCGAACAGTACCGCCGCAATCAGCAACCCGAGGAGCGTTGGCAGGATGACCATGGCGATGACCATGGCGATGCTGTGCCCGAACGAGGCCCAGAACTTTTCGTCCGCCAGCAGGCGCTGCCAGTTATCCAGGCCGATCCATGTTGGTGGTTTGATGCCGCGGTAACTGGTGAAACTCAGGTAGACGTTCCAGACGAGCGGCACGAGCACGATGACGGTGAGCAGCACGAACCCGGGGAGCAGGTACCACCAGTACCCCCGGTTGGCCAGCCAGGGGTTATGGCGTGACAACCTGATCGACGCCCTCCTGATACTCTTTGCCGAGCCTCGTGTTGAGTTCTTTGGGAGTGACAACACCGTTGAGCAGGTCCTGCATACCGGAGTTCAACTGGTCGTAGAATGTGGGCGTGGGCCAGTCGGGGTAAAACGCGAGGCCATCGTTGGCTGTGATGGCGTTGAAGTCTTCAATGAGCGCCCGGCTTTGTGGATCGCTGATTGCGCTTGGATCGGCAGCGACCGGCACCCCGCCGGCGTTGCCCAGGATTGCCTGGATCTCTGGACGCATGGTGACATCGATGAACTGCTCTGCGAGCGCTTTATGTTTCGAAGTTTCGGGGATTGCCCACATGTTTCCCGCGGAACCAAGTGTGAGCGTGCTGTCGGGGTAACGGAACGTGCCCCACTCGAACCCGTCAATTTCAGACTGAAAACGACCGAACCACCAGCTTCCTGAGAAGAACAGGGGATGTTTACCGCTGATGAATGCCACGCCGGCGTCTTCAGATTTGATGCCGGTGGCCTCTTTTGCAATGAACCCTCGTTTGGTCCAGTCGGCAATGGTGGTGCTGGCGTAGTTGAGCGGTTCGCCCTGCCAGTCAACAGCACCCTGATATAACTGGTAGCTGTTGACAAAGTCGCGGTCCGCTTTGCTGAGCGCGAGCTGGTACCACAGTTGCGCGACCGGGTACTCGGCAGCGGACGCCGCGAGCGGCGTGATTCCTTTGTCTACGAACTGTTGCATGGCGAGCTCAAGCTCGGCGACGGTGCCAGGCACTGCGATGCCGTGTTCGGCGAACAGGTCTTTGTTGTAGTAGAACTCCACGAACTCACCGTAGTTTGGCACACCGTACCAGGAGCCGCTGCCCATGACGCCCTTGTCGTCGTAGCGGGCGGTGGTTTGCAGGCTTGGGGCAAGTTTCTTATCCCAACCGTAGGTGCGCACCGCGTCGTCAAGGTTGGCAAGCAGCCCCTGGCTGGCGAGCAACCCCGCCGTGGCGTTGCCCTTGTTGTATTCGAGCACGTCTGGCGCCTCGTTCGAGTTTAAGATTTGACTTGCCGTGGAGCGGATTTGTTCGAAACTTTTCACCTCGACCTTCACTGTTGCGCCGGTTTCACGTTCGAAGGTGCGAATGGCTTCGTTCCATGCTTTCGTCATGGCGCTTTCTTCGCTCTCAAAATGCCAGAGGGTGAGCGTGTTGTCGTCGGCGGTTTCTCCGCTCGTGCAGCCGCCCAGCAGCAGTGTGCCGATGAGTGCAAGCGCGCCTGCAGCGAGTTTGGTTGTTCGCATCCTGTACCTCCTTGTGCGGGGAAGCGAAAGCCATCGCAGCCACCCCGATGCAATTTGTTGTCTCTACAAACATATCCGCTGGTCGCGGTCAACGCAACCGGAACCCTAGAGCAGCTTGCGTTCCAACGCCCACGCGGTGAGTTCGTAGCGGGAAGAAAACTGCAGTTTGCGCAGCACCGCCGATACGTGCGATTCGATCGTTTTCACCGAAAGCACCAGTTCGGCTGCAATTTCTTTGTAAGAATAGCCTCGGGCAATGAATCGCAGCACGTCCTGTTCCCGGGCGGTAAGCCGATCGAGCTCATCGTGAGACTGGGCGGTTTCACCGGAAACGGCCCCGAACGCGTCGAGCACAAACCCCGCCAGGCGCGGCGAGAACACTGCGTCACCATCCGCAACCCGTCGAACGGCGGCGGCCACGCCATCACCGGGTGTGCTTTTCGTAAGATAGCCGCGCGCGCCGGCCCGAATCACCCGCACCACATCCTCCGCGGAATCTGAAACACTCAGCGCCAGAAACACTGCGGAAGCCTCCGGGCAGCGCGCAATGACCTCCGCACCACCGCCGCCAGCACCGCCCGGCAGATGCACATCGAGCAGCACCACGTCTGGAGCGCATCTGGCAATCACCGCAACCGCCTCATCCACCGTCGCCGCCTCGCCCACCACCCGAACCCGACCGGCGAGTTCAGCGCGCAGACCGCTGCGAAAAATTGAATGGTCATCCACAATGACCACGCTCAGCAGGGGATCGCCAGGCACCTCTGCCCCACCGGCAGCCACCTCTGCCCCGCCAGCCGCCGCCGCGACCCCGCCGGCAGCCACCTCGGCCCCGCCACCAGCCGCCGCGACCCCACCGGCAGCCACCTCGGCCCCGCCAGCCGCCGCGACCCCGCCAGCAGCAGCAGCAGCGACCGCTCCCGGCACCGCGCCGGCGGCATCCGCTGAACCCGCAAGATTCGTTTCAAACGTGTCGTTCACCAGTGTTTCCTTCCGATTGAGCCAACTCCCCCAACGCGGCTGCGTGCCCGGTCGCTCCCGCACTTGCAGGCGACACCCCCGCGCTTGCAGACGACGCTCCCGCGCGTGCAGGCGACACCGCCGCGCCGGCAGGAGCAGCTGACGACTGCTTCGGTGCCTGCCCGTCATGGGGCATCACCAGCACCACCTCGGTACCAACGCCACCACGCCCCGAACCGATGTGTGCGCTGCCACCTGCCCGAAGCATCCGCCCCACAATTGATTCCCGCACACCGTGCCGATCAACCGCAACGCTTGCAAGATCAAAACCCGCGCCGCGGTCACTGATGCGCAACTCACACGATTCGGGTCGCGCCTCACCAAACACCGCAATGTCTCCCCCCGCATGCCGGGCCGCGTTCAACATCGCCTCTCGCGCGGCACCCAGCAGCGCGTCACCACCCGCGCTGCACAGCGACCCGACCAGCACCACGTCGATGCGAACCGGAAATCGCGACTCGATATCGGCAACACTACGCGCAAGCTCGGTTGCGGTGTCCACCTCCGCACTGGCGCTCGGGGCGAACAGCCACGACCGCAAATCCCGCTCCTGCGCCCGGGCGAGGCGGGCTACCTCACTGTGCGGCTCCGATTTTTGTTGAATCAACGCAAGCGTCTGCAGCACGGAATCGTGCAAATGCGCCGCAATGTCAGCCCGCTCCGTCTCCCGCGCCCTGGCGGTGCGCTCGTAGAGCAGTTCCCGGTTCAGGGTCAACAACCACGGTGCCACAATCAGCAACACACCAACCAGCATCGCAAACGACGAGGCAAGGCTCATCCATACGCTTGGCTCGCGACCGTTCCACAGCACGAGCAGCAGCCCGGCCACCACCAGCCCCACCGCGCCCACGGTCGCGAGCACGGTCACCCCAAACCGTTCGGGCTCAGCCCGGTATCGCGCAACCTGGACCCACGCGAGAGCCAAGCCCGCGCTCAATAACAGCAGTGGGATGCTCTGCCTGAGCGGTATTCGCGCGCTCGCATCCAGCAGCAAAAGCACCGAGGCAACCGTGAGCAGCAGCAGCCCCACCAGGAGCAGTTTCCGCGCAGAATCCTGCGCAACCAGCTGCGGACTCGAAAGGGGGCGGGACGCCGTAAACTCGGGGGCGGGACGCTGCAGTATCGTTGATGCCTTGCGCGACTCGGTGACCGGCTGCATACACACCAGACACCATAGGTAGAACAGCACCCCGGCGCCGCCCAAAACACTCGTCGCGACGAAGCCAATGCGCACCGGCAGCACTGGCACCCCCAGGTGCAGGGCGATGCCCCGCGCAACCCCGGTGAGCACACCGTCGGGTTGCCGCCTGAGGGGCACCCGGGGGGAACGTGCGGTGGTTGTCATGGTTCCATCCAAACACGACCCACCGACATTCGGCGAACGCTGCGCCACGAAACGCACACAATTCAGGGTTTTTGCACACTTCGCTGGGGGTTTCTGAGGGTATTTTCAGGGATTCCCCTCATAGCGCAGGCTGTCGCCGTGCGTCACCATTGAATCATGAGCACACCCCAAACTCCCAACGAGTCCCCCGAACCGCAACCAGCGCCCGGGCCAGCGCCGCAACCCGAACCGCAACCCGAACCGCAGCGATTGGCTTCGCCCCTCTTTTCGCGAATCCGAGCCTTCGGCGTGACGCGGCAAAAACCGTCCTGGCTCGGCGGCGTCTGCATCGGTCTCGCAGCAAAGCTGGGTGTTGATCCGCTTCTCCTGCGCGGACTGCTGATTGTCCTACTGATTGTCGCCACGCCGGTCGCCGTTCTGGGCTATGCCGTGGCTTGGCTGCTCCTCCCGGACGAGCATGGCCGCATCATCGCTGAGCACAACACTGATCGTGCCGGTCAGCATGGCTGGTTGCCGATCGCGCTGCTTGGCTTGGCGGTGTTCGCGCTGCTGCAGCTGGTTGATTCGGGCCGGTCGTTGTTGTTGTTCAATGAGTGGATGCCCGGTGCAACCTGGTTCAGTTGGGCCCTGCACCTGCTGTGGCAGCTTCTGCTACTTGGCGGGCTGGGCTGGCTGATTTACTGGTCGGTGCGCCACAAAGGCAACGCGAAAGGGGCACCGTACACCCCGACCGACACGGTCGGAACCGACAGCACCGGCAGCACCGGCAGCACCAACAGCACCGACAGCACCGACAGCACCCAGTCACCCGAAGGCGCCGGCACGGGTCACCCGGCCAGCGCGGCACACCCAGGCGGCACCGCTCACCCGGAAACTGGCGGCGGGTTCGGTTGGCATGCTTCAGCCGCGGGGCAGGCGGGTGCGCCCGGGTACGGTTCGTACCAGAGCGCAACTAAGCAGCACACCGAACGGGTGATTGCGGAACGGTTAGCCCGCCCGAAACACGCCAGCGTCGGCGGCGTCGGCATCCTGATTGCGCTCGGCTTCATCGTGTTGCTGTCGTGTGCGGTGGGATTCGCGGCATCCCTCCTCGTGAGTCAAGATTTGATCATTCCCATCACCACGACCGCAGCGCTCGGCCTCACCGGGTTGATACTCGTCGGGGTGGGGTGGCGCGGCTACCGCAGCGGCTTGTTATCGTTTCTCAGCGCGCTGCTCCTGGTTGCCTCGATAGCCTCAACCACGACCGGATCGTTGTGGTTCTGGGAACGCCAGCAGGTAGTTTCGTCGGTGGTTTCCTCAAGCGACGGCAGCACCGTCTACACCTATCGCTTCAGCGACTCGAGCGTTGATTTGCGCAGCCTCGCACCCGAGTCGAAGACGTCGACTTCGCCGCGGAACCGATTGAGCGACGAGCGTTCCAAACCGCCCGCGGATGCGCCGTCGAAACGGGTTATCGTTGAGAGCAGGTTCAGCGATCTCAACATCATCCTGCCCGCGAACGCGACCGTGCTGCTCGACATTCGCGGCACCATCTCGACGGTTGATTTGCGGGCGGCGGCCAGCAACACTTCGATGGCGTCAGGGTGGTTTACAAGCCGCTACCTGCTCAGCGATGGCGAGGTAGTAGCCGACCCAGAGCCCGACGCTGCGGCCGACATCGTGATCACCCTGAACGCGTTCGCATCGAACATTGAACTCTCGACACAGAATTGAGCATCATCATGTATGAAGACACAACCCCTACCGTGCCCACGAACCCGGCGGACGCAAACACGCCCGGCACCACGGCCCCCAGCATGGCGGTCCCCAGCACGACAACCCCCAGCACGACAACCCCCAGCACGACAATCCCCGGCACCCCGGCCCCCAGCATGGCGGCTCCGGCCGCGGCGAACCCGCACGCCGTCAGCCCGCCCGCCCGGCTCACCACCCCCAGGATTTCTACGATGATCTGGGGCATGATCGTGCTGGTGGTTGCGGCGGTGATGACGGCACGAATCGTGCTGCCGAACCTCCGGCTTACCACCGAAACCCTCCTCCTCGGATCGATGGGCATCGGGCTACTCTTCGTCATTCTGGGAGCCGCATCGCTGTTTCGTAATCGATAGGCGATGCTCGCCGTGCACAGTCGGTTACATGCCGGTGCCGTGCACGGCGAATGGCTCGATGGCCGCAATTTCTTCGGCAGTGAGGGCGGGCGCGCGAAGCGCCGCAACGTTCTGCTCCAGTTGCGCCACGCTCGACGCACCGATGAGCGCAGATGTCATGGTTTCGTGCCGCAAAATCCAGCTCAACGCGAGCTGAGCGAGGGACTGACCGCGACCGGCCGCGATCTCGTTGAGCGCCCGCGCCCGCTCGAGGTAGACCGATTCGATTCGGTCGGCCTGCAAGAAATGCCCCTGGGCGGCTCGCGAATCTGCGGGGACTGAACCGTCCAAATACCGGTCTGTGAGCAGGCCCTGCGCGAGCGGCGAAAAGACGATCGCACCAACGCCAAGGCGCTCCAGTGTAGGCAGCAGCTCTGGCTCAATGGTGCGGTCGAACATCGAGTAGCGGGGTTGGTGGATCAGGAGGCGCACCTTGTGCTCAGCCAGGGCATCCACCATTGCTGCGGTGCTGGCCGCGTCGTAACTGGAGATACCAACGTAGAGCGCCTTCCCACTGTGCACGGCGTGCGCAAGAGCAGCGGCGGTCTCTTCGAGCGGCGTCAGCGGATCAGGACGGTGGCTGTAGAAAATGTCCACATAGTCCAGCTGCATGCGGCGCAGGCTCGCGTCGAGCGAGGAGAGCAAGTATTTGCGCGAACCCCATTCGCCGTAGGGGCCGGGGTGCATGTAGTATCCGGCCTTCGTCGAGATGATCATTTCATCGCGGTATGCGGCGAAATCTTGGGCGAACAGGGTGCCGAAGTTTCGCTCTGCGGAACCTGCGGGCGGACCGTAGTTGTTCGCCAAATCGATGTGGGTTACGCCAAGGTCGAATGCGCGGCGCAGGATCGCGCGCTGCGTTTCAAGCCCGCGGTCATCGCCGAAGTTGTGCCACAGTCCGAGCGAGATTTCGGGGAGCATCAGCCCGCTCCGGCCAGTGCGGCGGTAGCGCATCGTGTCGTAACGGTCGGGTGCTGCTTGGTAGTTCATGAGTGCTCCTCAGCATCGGTGATGGGGGTTTCGGCTGTTGGGGTTGCGCGGCTGTCCGCGGGCGGTGGCGACTCTACGAATCCCGCAGTTTCGGGATATTCTGCCGCCAGCACGTCGATAACCACCACAGTCACGTTATCACGGCCACTGTTCGCGAGCGCCTGTTCTACCAGCGCCCCGCAGGCCTCTTCGGGGGTGGCGGCGCTGCCTAGAAAGTGCGCAATACCGTGGTCTGTGAGTTCTTTTGTGAGGCCGTCCGAGCAGATGAGTAACCGCTGCCCCGCGACCAGGGCGAGCGGCACAAAATCCGGAACGGGCTCCTCGTGAAAACCAACCGCGCGCGTGATGACGTTGCTTTGGGGGTGCGTTTCGGCTTCTTCCGGCTGGATGGTCCCTGCGGCGCGGAGGGGTTGCACCACCGAGTGGTCGGTGGTGA
>CAYTSH010000019.1:0-18495 GCA_964440395.1 uncultured Microbacteriaceae bacterium | reverse complement strand
CTCAACCGGGTGTGGGGCGTGATCAGTCGCAATAATGTCGATCGTGCCGTCGGCCACCCCCGCCCGCAACGCGTGCACATCCTCCGCGCGGCGAAGCGGCGGATTCACCTTAAACTTCGGGTCATAACTCCGCACAAGCTCATCGGTGAGGAGAAGATGATGCGGGGTTGCCTCCGCCGTAACCTGAATGCCCCGAGCCTTCGCCCAGCGAATAACCTCCACCGAACCGGCTGTCGAAAGGTGACACACATGCAACCGTGCGCCGACGTGCTCGGCGAGCAAAACATCCCGAGCAATAATTGATTCCTCAGCAACCGCCGGCCAACCGGCAAGGCCAAGCTCACTCGAAACCGCGCCCTCATGCATCTGCGCATCCACGGTAAGCCTGGGATCCTGCGCGTGCTGCGCAATCACGCCGCCAAACGAACTCACATACTCCAGCGCGCGACGCATCAGATACGAATCGTGCACACACTTGCCATCATCAGAAAACACGCGCACCCGAGCACGAGATTT
This sequence comes from uncultured Microbacteriaceae bacterium, assembly GCA_964440395.1. Taxonomy (GTDB): domain Bacteria; phylum Actinomycetota; class Actinomycetes; order Actinomycetales; family Microbacteriaceae; genus CAYTSH01. The sequence continues at coordinate 17,979 of CAYTSH010000019.1, read as the reverse complement.
CGCCATGGCGCCAATCTCGCTCAACGCCTCACCCGCCAGCCCCCGGGTTACCGCGCCAATCGGGCGAACCGTGGCATACCCAGCCTGCTCCCCCAGCGACGCTACCTGTTCAACCACACCGGCCGTATCAGCGACCGGCATCGTGTTCGCCATCGCAAACACCGTCGTAAACCCGCCCCGAGCAGCAGCCTGCGTGCCCGTGCGAACCGTTTCACTCTCCTCAAAACCTGGCTCCCGCAGGTGCGTATGCAGATCGACAAAACCCGGCAGGGCAAGCAAGCCTGCCGCATCAACTCGCTCCGCGCCCTGAGACTGCACCGAGCCAATCTCGCGGATCACACCCTGCGCAACCAAGATATCCGCACAGGAGCCATCGGGCAGAGTCGCCCCCTGAATCAGAATATCCGTACTCATGCTTCCTGCCTTTCACGCTCGCCGGCCAGCAGCAAATACAGCACAGCCATCCGCACCGACACGCCATGGGTGACCTGCTCCAACACGGTTGACTGCGGTGAGTCCGCCGCCACCGAAGAAATCTCCATCCCCCGATTCATCGGCCCCGGGTGCATCACCAACACCGACTCCTGGAGGCCAGCAAAGCGGGTAGCACCCAGCCCCCACACCCGCGAATACTCTCGTTCATTGGGAAAAAACGAGTGCAGCATGCGTTCACCCTGCACCCGCAACATCATCACCACATCCGGCCCCGTCGCCAGGGCTTCATCCAGGTCGTACCGTATCTCAACGGGCCAGTCTGCCGCGCCAACCGGAATGAGAGTTGCCGGCGCAACCAGGGTCACCGCCGCGCCCAACGTGGTCAGCAGCCACACGTTCGATCGCGCCACGCGAGAATGCAGAATATCGCCAACCAACAGCACGCGGATGCCGTCCAGCGTCTTCCCGCGGCTCTCGACGCCGTGCAGTCGCCGCCGAATCGTGAACGCATCCAGCAACGCCTGGGTGGGGTGCTCGTGCGTGCCATCACCGGCGTTGACGATGCCAGCAGAAATCCAGCCGCTCTCGGCTAGGCGCTGCGGCGCGCCGGAAGCACTGTGCCGGATAACCACGCCATCCGCGCCAATTGCCGCGAGGGTCTGAGCGGTATCTTTCAGGCTCTCCCCCTTCGAAACGCTTGAGCCTTTGGCACTGAAATTAATCACGTCCGCACTCAAGCGTTTCGCGGCAGCCTCAAACGATACCCGGGTCCGGGTGGAATCTTCGAAAAAGAGATTCACCACCGTCTTCCCGCGCAGCGTCGGGAGTTTCTTCATCTCGCGAGTCTGCGTTGCCGACATGTCCTCCGCCACATCGAGCAGGTGCACGGCAACGTCGCGACTCATTCCCTGGGTACTCAACAGGTGCTTCATGATTCGATGGTCACCTCATCCACACCGTCGTGCTCGCGCAGCCGCACATGAATGCGCTCAGAAACTGCGCTCGGGATGTTCTTTCCGACCATGTCTGCGCGAATCGGCAGCTCACGGTGCCCCCGGTCGATGAGGGTCGCCAACCGCACGACACGCGGCCTACCGTAATCGCCAAGCGCATCGAGCGCAGACCGAACCGTGCGCCCCGAATACAACACATCGTCCACCAGCACCACGGTCGCGCCGTCAATGCCCCCCTCAGGAAGTTTCGTGACCGACGGGGTGCGAGTTGGCTGATTCGCCAAATCGTCCCGGTAGAGGGTAACGTCCAACTGCCCAACCAGGTTTTGAGCGCTCGGTTCGATCCGCTGAATCACCGCAGCTATCCGTTGGGCGAGCAGCACGCCGCGAGTAGGCACGCCCAGCAGCACAAGGGAATCAACACCTTTATTTGATTCCACAATCTCGTGCGCCATGCGGGTCAACGCGCGAGCGATATCATCTTCCTGCAGCACAACACGAACACTCATGCGCACTCCCTTCTCTGCCTCACAGGACAGCTGTTAAAGGTTTCACTCTGAGCAAGCTTACACGCAGCAGCACTGCGTCAATACCACGGCTGCGGCACCAAAGCGCCGGCACGGTTGCCTACCTGCCCAAGGGGGCGCCCGAAAGCGACGCGGGTCACTTTCGGGCGCTGCAGCTTAAGCCTGGTCAGCAACGCTGGCGAGCACCCCGTTAATAAAACCGGCAGACCCCTCAGTGGAAAGCGTCTGGGCCAGCGCCAACGCTTCCGAGATAGCCACCGGTGCAGGAACCTCGGCGTTGAAAAGAATCTCCCAGACCGCAATGCGCAAGATTGCCCGATCGACGAGCGGCATTCGTTCGAGCGTCCACCCCTGCGCATACGTCTCGATCGTTTCGTTAATTTCAGCCTGGTTCGACTCCACGCCATCGACAATCTCACGGGCATACAGCCACGAAGCTTGCCGATCGGGCTCACTCACCGCACGCTGCGCCTCAGCCTGCACCACCTCGGCGATGGGTTGTTCGCGCAAATCAGCCTGGAACAACATGTCTAGCGCGCGTTTGCGCGCTTTCGTTCGTGCACTCACGTACGATGTTCGCTTTCTTATTCTTTGATGCGGCCAAGGTAGTCACCCGTGCGGGTGTCAACCTTCACCTTGGTGCCGGTTTCAAGGAACAAAGGAACCTGAATCTCATACCCAGTCTCAATGGTTGCCGGCTTCGTGCCGCCTGTTGAACGGTCGCCCTGCAGCCCGGGTTCGGTGTAGGTTACCAACACCTCAACGGTCAGCGGCAAATCAACATAGAGCGGCTCACCCTCGTGCAACGCAATGGTGACATTCTGATTCTCGAGCATAAAATTCACCGCATCGCCAACCACTGCTGCCGGCACGGTGATTTGCTCATAGTCAGCGTTGTTCATGAACACGAAATCCGCGCCATCCTGATACAGGTACTGAAAGTCGCGACGATCAACGTTCGCCGTCTCAATTTTTAAGCCCGCGTTGAACGTCTTATCGATGATCTTGCCGGTGGTCACGTTCTTCATTTTGGTGCGCACAAACGCACCACCCTTACCCGGTTTGACGTGCTGAAACTCCAGCACCGTCCACAAGTTCCCCTCAAGCTTGAGAACCGTGCCGTTCTTGATGTCATTCGTTGTTGCCATGTGTCTTTCCGTTTCCGTTTCTCACCGAAGCCATGCGGCGTTTGTTTACGAGCCTTTGAGAGTTTAGCCGCTGCAAGCCAAATCAGCCAAGATTACCGCACATGCCTGGGCTAGGTTGCAATCGCCTGATACGCCAAAAAAAGCAACGAGTCGTCAGGCCCCGCAAGCGTCGCAGGCTTCCCAATCCGATCAAGCACAATAAACCGCAGCATCCCCGCGCGGGCTTTCTTGTCCCGCTGCATGGTTGCCAACAACCCCGGCCAGCGCCCCGCCGGATAACCCACCGGCAAGCCAAGAAGATTGAGGATGCTGCGGTGGCGATCAACCGCAGCGTCATCAAGCGTGCCGGCAAGTCTGCCAAGTTCTGCAGCGAATACCATCCCAACCGAAACCGCCGCACCATGCCGCCAACGGTAGCGTTCTGCATGTTCAATAGCGTGCGCCAACGTGTGCCCATAATTCAGCGTCTCGCGCAGCCCCTGTTCCGTAAAGTCTGCACTCACCACGCGCGCTTTCACCGAAATCGCGCGCGCAACAACATCCAAAAACACCGCCGAGCGAGGATTCAACACCTCGACCGGATGCTGCTCAATGGCGTCAAGAATCTCCGGATCAGCAATGAAACCGCACTTGACTATCTCCGCAAACCCGGCACGAATTTCGTTCTCCGGCAGGGTGTCCAGCAGCGCCAAATCGGCCAACACCGCAGCCGGGGCATAGAAACAGCCCACCAGGTTTTTCCCCTCCGCAGTGTTAATCCCCGTCTTGCCACCCACGGCAGCATCAACCATCCCCAGCACCGTGGTCGGCACCTGCACGAGACGCACCCCGCGAAGCCAAGTGGCCGCAACAAACCCGGCCAGGTCGGTGACGGCGCCGCCCCCAAAACCAACCACGGCATCCGTTCTGGTGAAATCCGCCTGCCCCATGATCTGCCAGCAAAACGCCGCAACCTCAACCCGTTTCGCCGCCTCAGCGTCCGGAACTTCCGCCAACAACACCTGCGCATACTGCCCCAGCAGCGCTTCTCGCAGCCGAGCGGCGGCAGCAGCCAACGTCGGTGGGTGCACGATCAGCACGTTACGCACCCGATCACCAAGCGCCTGCGGCAGGTCGGCCAGCAGGTTACGGCCCACGAGAATCTCGTACGGCTCTTGCCCGGTGCACTGGATGCTCAGTGGCGCGTCGGGCTGCGGTTCGGTAGATACTGCACGTGTCATTCGATTATCTCCAGTGGTTTGCCTGAGCGAGCGGGCGGCGCATCTGAGTGCTCTGCGTCAGGCTCAAGCCAACGCACCACCTGCCGCGCCAATTGATCTTTGGGAAGTCGTGAAGTATCGATCGTGATCGAGGCGAGTCGTTCATAAATTGGCAGCCGCTCCCGCAGAATCCGAGACCACGCACCCGGATCATTCGCCAACAGCGGCCGATTCGCCACGCTCGCCCGAGTCCGCACCGCCTGCTCAGTCGTCATCAACAACACCACCGGCACAGCCTGCAGCAAAGCCTGCGTATCCGGATGCAGCACCGCGCCACCACCCAGCGCAATCACGGTGCGAGGCTGCGGTGCGCTGCGGGGATCACACGTGTGCTCGGCGAGCAGTTCCCGCACCACCGCAGCCTCAATATCACGGAACACCGCCTCGCCACGGGTGGCAAACAGTTCTGAAATACTGCCGTGACGCCCAACGATTACCTGGTCGCTGTCGACAAAGCGACCCCCGAGGAGTTTCGCCGTCCTCAAACCGATACTCGACTTGCCAGCCGCCATGGGGCCAATAAACACCACCGGCAGGTTACGATCGAGCCGGGGTTGCGACCCGGCCTGCTTCGATTCCCCGGGCAGCATCAGCCGTGATCGGTCGCGGTCTGCAACGTCACGGGAATGTGCTCAAGGAAGGCCCGCAGGTTGCGGCGCGTTTCTGCAATAGAGTCGCCACCAAACTTTTCCTGCACCGCGTTCGCCAGCACCAAAGCAACCATCGCCTCGGCCACAACCCCCGCGGCGGGAACCGCACACACGTCACTGCGCTGATGATGCGCGTTCGCCGCCTCACCGGTCGCCACATCAATCGTGGGCAGCGCGTGCGGCACCGTCGCAATCGGCTTCATGCCGGCGCGCACGCGCAACACCTGACCGGTGCTCATGCCGCCCTCAACACCACCCGCGCGAACCGTTTCACGCGTGATACCCGCCTCACCCGGATGCAACTCGTCGTGCGCGGCCGAGCCGCGACGCCTCGTCGTTTCAAAGCCATCGCCAATCTCCACGCCCTTAATCGCCTGAATGCCCATCACTGCGGCGGCGAGCTGCGAATCCAAACGGCGATCCCAATGCACATGAGATCCGAGCCCCGGGGGCAGCCCATATGCGAGCACCTCAACAATACCGCCGAGCGTGTCGCCAGATTTTTTCGCCTCATCCACCTCGGCGACCATCGCTGCCGAAGTGGCAGGATCGGCGCACCGCAACGGATCCGCATCCAGCCGCGCAACATCGTCCGGCGTCGGCAGCGCGGTCCCTGCAGGCACGGCAACCGTGCCCAAGCCGACCGTGTGAGAAACCAGTCGAATACCAAGCTCGCCGAGAAACGAGCGGGCAACCGCACCCAGCGCAACCCGCGCTGCGGTCTCCCGCGCGCTTGCGCGCTCAAGCACCGGACGCGCATCATCAAACCCGTACTTTTGCATACCGACCAGATCGGCGTGACCGGGCCTGGGCCGGGTCAATTTTGCGCCACGCCCACGCGATTTCTGCGTAAGTTCCTTAGGTGCCGCACTCATCACCTCAACCCATTTCGGCCACTCGGTGTTGCCGATGCGCAGCGCAACCGGGCTGCCAATCGTCACACCGTGCACAACCCCGCCAGAAATATGCAACTCGTCCCGCTCGAACTTCATGCGCGCACCCCGGCCATAGCCAAGCGTTCTGCGATGCAAATCGTCCTGGATGGCCTCAGCCGAAACAGGTACGCCAGACGGAAGTCCCTCAAGCACTGCGATCAATTCGGGGCCGTGCGATTCCCCTGCGGTAAGCCAACGAAGCATACTTGGTATCCTATCGGTTCGATTGGGGTCGGGATGCCGGGGTCGGCATCCCGGGAAAGGCTGGCACCAGCGCAGCGGCAAAACCGCTGTCGCTCAGCGCCACGTTCATTGCAGAACGAAGCACATGTTCATCACACACGTCGCGCGGCACCTCAGCGACCGTGCCCGTGCGAAACGCCCGCTGCTGAATCACCGCCTGCTCGCGAAGCATCGTGATACCGGACTGGACGGCGCCTCCCCCAGCCAACCAGCGACGAGCAAGCGGCGTTGGCCACGGGTCGTAGGCCACGTCGTAGAGCAGCGCACCCGACGTACACGCGTCAGGCAGCGCTATCTCAGCCGTGTGCGGGCCGGGAACGGTGTTCACGCACAGCGCAGGCAACTCGGCCAAGGCAGGCACGGCATCCACCCCATCGATTGAACGACCGGGCAACGCCGACAGCGACGCGACAGAAACCGCAACGCCAACCGCCTCGCCGTGCGGCACCAGCGCACGCGCAGCCTCAAGTCGACGAGCGGCAATCGTAACCCGCTGCACGCCGAGCAGCCCCAGCGCCAACAGTGCCGACAGGGCGGTCGCACCGGCGCCGAGCACAAGGGCACGCTCGGGAGTGGAATGGGCTAGGCCCGGCGGCAGCGCCGCTAGCGCCTCCTGCAGTGCGAACCGCAAGCCGTGGACGTCGGTGTTGAACGCACGAAAGGTAGGCGGTTGTTGCGGCTCACTCACGCGCACGAGCGTGTTCGCCACCCCGGTTTCGCGCACAAGCCCATCCCCGCTGGCTGCGCACTGCGCTGCGAGGCGTTTGAGCGGCATGGTGACCGAATAGCCGTCGAAGCCGGGGGTGGCGATGCGCTCCCGAAACTGCTCCTCGCTGGTTTGCAGGGCGGTGTAGCTCGCGCGAAAGCCGGTCGCGTCAAACGCCGCGCGGTGAATGAGCGGTGAGAGCGAATGGGAGATCGGGTTTCCGAGGACCGCGAAGCGCGCGTTCGGCGGCGTTTCGTTCAACATGCGGGGTTATCTGGCTGCGCGGCGCACCATTCCCTGGCCACGGCGACCTGCTCCTCATGCTCTGCCAGCGTGTTTGTAAAGACGGTCTCGCCGGTATCCTGGTTGACGGTGACGAAGTAGAGCCATTCGCCGTCAGCCGGGTTCATGGCCGCGTCGATTGCCAGGTCACCAGGATTCGCGATTGGGCCGACCGGCAGCCCGGGGATCACGTAGGTGTTCCACGGATTATCGTCGGTGAGTTGCTCATCGCTAGACCACACCGAGGCGGTATCCTCGGCCAGTCCGTATTTCGCGGTCGAATCCATACCGAGTTGCATGCCGGCCTCGAGTCGGTTTTGAATCACCCGGCTCACTTTGTAGAAATCTTCTTCACTGCGCGCTTCGCGCTGAATGATTGAGGCGATGGTGAGGATTTCTTCTCTGCGCTCAACCGGCACGGCGGCCGAATCGAGTGCCGTGAAGGTTCGAGCAACGAGTCGTTGCAGGATGGATTCCGCGGTATCGTCCGCAGCAAGTTCGTAGGTTGCGGGAAACAACCAGCCTTCGATGCTCACCGCGGAGTCTGGCACACCAAACTGTTGGGGTTGCGCAGCGGCTGCGATGAACGAGTCGTAGGGAATCCCGGATACTGCGCTCAATTTTTCAAACACCTGAGTTGCGCGCGTGCCCTCGGGGATGACAACACGGTTTTCGGCACGATTTGCAGGGTCGAGGAGTGCATCGAGGGCAGCCTGACCGCTCATGCGCTGGCGCAGTTGGTAGGTTCCTGGGAAGAACGCCGGCTCGGTGCTGGCCGCCAGTGCTGCGTTGACAAACGCCTGCGCCGATTTGACCACCCCGTTCTGCTGCAGTGTCTCCCCGATGCTATAGCTGGTGTCGCCGGTGATGACGGTGATCAGCACGGAGCCGGTGCCCTCGCCCGTGTAGTCGGGGGCGGCTGGTTCTTTCGCGAAAAATTGGGTGAGTGGCGCGCCAATACTCCCCCAAACCACTGTCAGCCCCCAGCCCAGCCCGCCACACACGAGTCCTACGATGGCGATGATGGCGACGGCGCGCCGCACCGCCCTGCCGTTTCGCCGGTTGTGCCGGGTGTGCCGGGTTGCCGAAGCGGTGGAGACGCCGCGTTCGGCTTCGTCGTCAAACGGCACCGGATTGCGCAGCTCTTCGGGCAGCACGATTGGTTCCAGCTGCGTCGCCTCGGGTGGCTGCTGGCCGGATTGCTCGTGTGTCTGGATTGTCTCCGGCTGGTGCGGGACGGCCTGGATGGCAGCGGTGCGGGCTTCGCGGAGTTCTCGTCGGGTGAGTGGCCGCGGCCGGTTGGGGTCGAGGGGTTCGTTCACGTCGGTTCCTTCGGGTTGTTTCCCCGCCCAGCGGTGGGGTCATCGGCGCTGTCGTGCTTCGTTGCAACGATCGCGTCGCCGGGCGGTTTACCGCTCGAGCGTTCGCTGTCGAGTGCCTGTTGCAGAATAATAACAGCCGCAACCTGGTCGATGACTGCGCGGCTCTGTTTGCTGTTTCTTCCGCTGCCATGGAGTGCATGTTGCGCGCTCACGGTGCTGAGTCGTTCGTCAACCATTCGCACGGTGATTCCGGCGGGAAGCTGCTCGACAAGTTGGGCCGCGAGTGTTTGCGCGTGTTGTGTCGATTGGGTGGATGCCCCGTGCAGGTTGAGCGGCAGGCCAACGATCACTTCAATCGCTTCATACTCTGCGGCAAGTTCAACAATTCGCGTCGCGGGTTCGGTCGGTTGCTGTTTTGCTCGTTTGAGCGTGATTGTTTCGACCGGTGTGGCCAGGATGCCGTGCGGGTCGCTTCTGGCAACACCGATGCGCGCCGTGCCCACATCGATGCCAAGTCGAATGCCGGTGCGCACGGGTTATGCCTGCAGTTCGTCGTGTACGAAGCGCAGTGCTGCCTCGATTCGATCCGTGTGCACGCCACCACCCTGGGCGAGGTCTGGTTTTCCGCCACCGCCACCGCCGAGCACCGCGGAGGCACCGCGGACCAGGTTGCCGGCGTGCAGGCCGGCGACTCGGCCGTTCGCGGTGGTCGCGATGATCACGACGGGTTTACCGGCGACGTGCGCGCCGAACGCCACAATGCCGGATGCGTCGCGAAGCTGTTCGCGCACGGTTAGTGCCAGCGTGCGGACGTCGTCTGCTGTGGAGACTTCACCGAGGTCAGCGATGACGGCGAGGTGCGCACCGACGCGCTTTTGGCTTGCGAGCAGCTCGGGGACGCGCTGGCTGAGTTGTGCCGCACGCAGTGCGGCAATCTGTTTTTCGGCCTGCTTGAGTTGACTGCTCAGTTCTTGAACTCGCTCAATGATCTGCTCTTTTGGTGCTTTCAGCTGGGTGGTGAGCTGGTTGACCAGGCTGCGCTCAACTGCGAAACTGTTGAATGCGTCGAGCCCCACAAGGGCTTCCACCCGTCGGTTTGTGGAGCCAACGGATTGTTCGCTCACGAGGTTGATCAGCCCGATTTCTGCGCTGCGGCTGACGTGGGTGCCGGCGCAGAGTTCGCGGGACCAGGGACCGCCGATGTCTACCATTCGCACGGTGTCACCGTATTTTTCGCCAAACAGCGCCATCGCGCCGTGCGCTTTCGCCTCTGCAATTGGGAGTATGCGGGTGACGACCTCGTGGTTTGCCTGGACGGCGTCGTTTGCAACCTGTTCGATTTCGCTGCGGGTTTCAGCGCTGATGGCCTCAGCCCAGCTGATGTCGAGGCGGAAATAGCCGGCTTTGTTGTAGGAACCAGCCTGGTGCGCTTCGCCGCCGAGCACTTGCCGCAGGGCGGCGTGCATGATGTGGGTTGCACTGTGCGCCTGGGTTGCGCCGTGGCGGTATGCGGGATCTACGCGCGCAACCACTCGGTCTCCGACGGCCACGGTGCCTGCTGTCACCGTTCCACTGTGGCTGATCAGACCGGCTACCGGCCGCTGGACGTCGGTGACCTTGAGGCTAAAGTTTGCCCCGTCGATAACACCGCTGTCTGCGTCTTGCCCGCCAGATTCCGCCCAGAACGACGTCTGGGCGAGAACAATTTCTGCTTGCTGACCGGCTTGGGCGTGCCCAACGGATTCGCCGTTGACGAGCACACCGAGCACTTCGCTCTCGGTGGTGAGTTCTTCGTACCCGGTGAAGGTGGTTTCGCCGAGCGCCCTGAGGTTGCTGTAGAGCGACAGGTCGGCGAGGGTCGTTTTTTTGGCTTTAGCGTCGGCCTTTGCACGACTGCGCTGTTCCTGCATGAGGCGGTCAAATGCGGCCCGATCGATACTGATGCCGGATTCTTCGACGATTTCCATGGTGAGTTCGATGGGAAAGCCGTAGGTGTCGTGCAGCAGAAACGCGGTTTCACCTGGGAGTGTGGGTTGCGCGGTTTTGGCAGCGGTCGCCACGGCGAGGTCGAGAATTGTGCTGCCGCTGCTGAGGGTGCGCAGGAACGTTTCTTCTTCGGCGTGCGCGGAGCGGGCGATGCGGGCGTAGTGTTCGGCGACTTCAGGGTAGGCCGCACTCATGGCATCGCGAGACGCGCTGAACAGTTCCGGGAAGGTGGCGTCGTGCACGCCGAGCAGCCGCATCGCCCGAATCGTGCGACGCATGAGTCGCCGCAGGATGTATCCTCGCCCCTCGTTTGAGGGGGTAACGCCGTCGCTCATGAGCATGAGCGCGGAGCGCACGTGGTCCGCGATCACCCGCAGGCGCACGTCATCTTCCCGGTTTGCACCATAGCGTTTGCCGGAGAGTTCTGCAGCCCGGTCCAGAACTGGTCGCACCTGGTCGATTTCATAAAAGTTATCGACGCCTTGTTTCAGGAACGCCACGCGCTCCAAGCCCATGCCGGTGTCAATGTTTTTTTGTGGCAGTTCGCCGAGAATTTGAAACTCTTTCGGGCCGGTGACGTCACCGATGAGATACTGCATGAACACGAGGTTCCAGATTTCAACGTAGCGATCGTCATCGGTTGCGGGACCGCCGTCGCGACCGTATGCCGGGCCGCGGTCGAAGAAAATTTCTGAGCAGGGACCGGCTGGTCCGGGTTGGCCGGTCGACCAGTAGTTGGTCTTTTTTCCCAATCGTTGGATGCGTTCGTCCGGCAATCCGGCAATCTTGCGCCAGAGTGCAATCGCTTCTTCGTCTTCTTCATAGACGGTTACCCAGAGATCTTTGGGATCGAAGCCGTAGCCGCCGTCGGATTCTGCGCTGGTGAGCAGTTCCCAGGCGTAGGTGATGGCGCCTTCTTTGAAGTAGTCACCGAAGGAGAAGTTGCCGTTCATTTGAAAAAACGTGCCGTGCCGGGGCGTCCGCCCGACTTCTTCGATGTCGTTGGTGCGAATACATTTCTGCACACTCGTTGCGCGCGGGTAGGGCGCCGGCACCACGCCGGTGAGGTAGGGAACGAACGGAACCATTCCGGCGACGGTGAATAGCAGCGTTTGGTCGTCGCTCACGAGCGAGGCTGAGGGCACCACGGTGTGTCCGCGTTCTGCAAAGTAGGTGAGCCAACGTTGACGAATTTCTGCTGTCTGCATGCTAAGCCGTTTTCTATGTGATGGTGGATGCTGTTCGTGCGGAACCCCGAACGCGGATTGTCTGGGGGCTAGGCGTAATGCTCGATGTCTTCGAGGTCGTGCTCTGCCGAGGCTTGACGCCCTGAACGTTCAAGATCTCTGCTCTGGTAGCCGTTTGCGAACGCCCGAAAAAATTCCGACTGCGCTTGGTCGATTGACGCGAATAGGCGCCGCCCGCTGCTCGTGCTGTTGACAATGTGTGCCAACACGAAACCCGCCACAACGCCCGTGGTGAGCCAACCAATTTTTCGCATACCCGTTCCTTTCGTGCCCGTTGGTCGCGGCTGTGCACGCGACCCGCAGTTAAGACTATCGTGTGTTCGGCACGCCAACGGTGTGCCGCGGGCGGATATAGCAATGGGGATGGCGTATGCACCATCCCCATTGCGTCGCAGCGCGCTTTAGCGAGCCGCGTAGTATTCCACCACGAGCTGCACTTCACAGGTCACGGGAACCTCGGCACGCTTTGGGCGGCGAACAAGTTTGGCCTGGAGCTTGTCGAGCTGCACCTCAAGGTAACCCGGCACCTTCGGCAGGACATCGACGTGACCGCCAGCAGCGGCAACCTGGAACAGGTCACTGCTTTCAGAGCGGGGCTTGACGTGAATCTGCTGGCCAACCTTCACGCGGAATGATGGGCGATCAACGAGTTGCCCATCGACGAGAATGTGCCGGTGCACAACCATCTGACGAGCCATTGCCGAGGTGCGGGCGAAGCCTGAACGCAGCACGAGCGCGTCGAGACGCATTTCGAGGAGTTCGACCATGTTCTCACCGGTCTGTCCTTCGGCACGGCGAGCTTCCTGGTAGATGCGCTTCAGCTGTGCCTCGCGGATGTTGTACTGCGCGCGCAGACGCTGTTTTTCGCGCAGACGAACGGCGAAGTCAGAATCTGCCTTCCGCTTGGTGCGGCCGTGCTCACCCGGTGCGTAGGGACGCTTCTCGAGGTACTTTGCAGCCTTTGGGGTGAGCGCGATGCCGAGCGAGCGCGACAGGCGGGTTTTACTACGGGTACGTGACGTGGTTGACACGATTTCCTTTCAACAAATACAAACAGAAAAACACGATACGAGCGGATCGTTCGTCGTGTGAAGTTTGAGGGATTGGCCAGCGCTGCCCGGCTACAGAGCGCACACCGTAAGATTCATCATCGCAGCCGCACGTGAAGGAACCTTTAGGCCATCGGCAATTCTAGCACGGCTCAACACTTTTTTCAGCCCAGTTCAGCCTGCACCACCGCACCCGCAAGACTTACCCCAGTTCAGCCCAGTTCAGATCCATTCGTGCCGCACGCGCCCCGCGGAGTGCGCGCAGTTCCGGCGATCGCACGCCGAGCACCCACTCAACGCTGATCGAGGATCCTTCGAATCTTCGCGTACCGTTCGGACAGCACCCGTTCGTTGCCGTGCGCGGTCGGAACATAGTATCGTCGATCAACCAACTCGTCTGGCAAGTACTGTTGCGGCAGAATCCCGCGATCATCGTTGTGCGGGTACTGATACCCAACCCCGTGCCCCAGCCGACGCGCACCCGGATAATGCGCGTCGCGCACATGTTGCGGCACCCGACCAAACGATCCGGCACGCACGTCAGCGATGGCCTGGTCAATCGCCACGATAGCCGCGTTCGATTTTGGCGCGGTGGCGAGGTAGATGGTTGCCTCAGCGAGCACGATGCGCGCCTCCGGGAGACCGATGAGCTGGGTGGCTTCGGCTGCGGCAACCGCGACCTGCAACCCCATCGGGTCGGCAAGCCCGATGTCTTCAGCGGCAAGCACGATGAGACGCCGGGCAATAAAACGAGCATCCTCGCCCGCTTCAATCATGCGCGCAAGATAATGAATGGCCGCGTCAGCGTCTGAACCGCGAACAGATTTGATGAACGCGCTGATCACGTCGTAATGCTCGTCACCGTTTTTGTCGTACCGCAGCAGTGCCCGGTCGACGGACTGCGCGAGGATTTCGGCAGTGATCACGGGCGGCGCAACCACGGCATCCCCCATGTGGTTATCGGTTGCATCTGGTGCCGCAGCCGACAACCCACTCAGCGCGATCGTCGCGGCCGCCTCGAGCGCGGTCAGTGCGCGGCGTGCGTCGCCCGATGAAAGCTGCGCGAGCGAGCTGACCGCCTCCGGCTCAATGTCTACGGCGCCGCCGAGGCCGCGAGGGTCTGCAACAGCGCGTCGAATCAGCGCAGCGATATCATCATCCGCGAGCGGTTTCAGCGTGAGGAGCAGTGAGCGGGAGAGCAGCGGCGAAATAACCGAAAATGACGGGTTTTCGGTTGTTGCCGCGACAAGCGTCACCCAGCCGTTCTCGACGCCGGGCAGCAGCGCATCCTGCTGCGCCTTGCTGAAACGATGAATTTCGTCGAGAAATAGGATCGTCGCAACGCTGAACAGGTCGCGGTCGTTGAGCGCACGTTCCATGACGGCACGCACGTCGCGCACCCCTGCGGTCACCGCCGAGAGTTCGACAAAGCGCCGGCCGCTGCTCTTCGCTATCGCCTGGGCGATTGTCGTTTTGCCGGTTCCTGGTGGCCCCCACAAGATAATCGACACGGCACCGGATTTCGCAGCCTGACCCCCTCCGGGTTGGGCGAGGGTGCAAAGCGGCGAGCCCGGTTCGAGCAGATGAGACTGCCCGACGATTTCGGCGAGCGAATGTGGGCGCATTCGAACCGCCAGCGGGGTGTGTGTTTGCCCGAGGGCGAAATCAGATGTGCTCACGATGCTCATTCTACGAGTCAGCACTGACATACTTAACCAGGGACGCCACGCGACTCTCTGCGTGCGTGTGCGCCCACTGACCGATCAAACCAGTGAATTTTCGGAGAACACACGTGGCAAAAAACACCCAACAGCGGGAAGCAAAGATTCAGCGTGAACGGTTGCGCGGGTACAAGGCGCGGGTTGCATTGAATGAGGAGGTGACGGCACGCCGCCGCCGAGACAACGGCATCTGGGCGGGCATTGGCCTGACCGCCGTGGGTGTGGCAATTGCGGTTCAAGTCCTTGTGGTCAATAACATGGATGCCGTGGCTGCGCCCACACCGTCATCATCGGCACCAGCCGAGGCCGCCGAACAGGGCAGCCTGCCGCCGAGCACGCTGGCTGAGGGGCGCACGTGGACCGGGGATCTGCAGTTGAACGATGTGAATCTCGCGGTGGAACTTGATGGCGCGGCGGCACCGCAGGCGGTGTCCAGCACGATTCATCTGATCAATACGGGCTTTTACCAGGGGTTGAGCTGCCACCGCCTCACAACGGCGGAGAGCATGAAGGTTCTGCAGTGCGGCGATAATCAGCAGGGCGGCCCAGGCTACAATTTTGGACCAATCGAGAACGCCCCCGCGGACAATTTCTACCCCCAGGGCACGATTGCAATGGCTCGGGTGGGAAACGACGCGGCGAGCATGAACAGCCAGTTCTTCATCGTCTATGGCGATTCCACGATCGGGGCAGATAGCGCGGGCGGCTACAGCGTAATCGGCACCGTGACTGACGGCTTGGACGAACTCATCGCACAGGTCACAAATCAGGGCACCGAAAACGGCCAAACCGACGGCGCACCGAAGGTGCCGGTGACCATTAACTCCTTTGACGTAAAATAACGTCTACCCCAGCAAACCCAGTAGGCTGAGAGGACGCGATCACGCGTCGTCGAACAATATGAAACAGTAGGTGATGAGCGCAGTGTCTGAGACCAATGCAACTAATTCGTGGGGTCGTGTTGACGAAACGAATACCGTATATGTCCGTGAGGCGGATGGCGAACGCCAGGTGGGTCAATACCCCGACGGAACCGCTGAGGAGGCGCTTGCCTACTTTGAACGCAAGTTTCAGGATCTTGCAGGGCAGGTGACCCTGCTGGAGCAGCGCCTGAAGCGGGGCACAGCCGCTGCCGACCTGGCACCCGCGATCACGAAGCTGCAACAGGCGCTCGTGTCGCCGAACGCGGTGGGAGATATCGCAGCGCTGCGTGCTCGCGTTTCAAACATCGAGAGTGCTGCGGGGGAACTCGCAGCTCAGCATCGTCAGGAGCAGGAGGCGCAGCGCGCTGATGCGCTAGCAGTCCGAGAGGGCATCGTCGCTCGCGTTGAGGTGCTGGCCGGGCAAGATTTGTCAAACGTGCAGTGGAAGCAGGTAAGCGCCGAGCTGGACACGCTTTTCACCGAGTGGCAGGAGCAGCAGAAAACCGGCCCGAAACTGCCAAAATCTGAGGCGGATGCGCTGTGGAAGCGGTTCCGAAACGCCCGCAGCACGATCGAAACTGCTCGCCGCACCTTTTTTGCCGAGCTTGATTCGCAAAACCGCGAGGTGAAACGCAAAAAGGAAGAGCTGATCACCCGAGCAGAGGCGCTGGCAGATCAAGGCCAGGACGGCATCCCCGCATATCGGGAGCTGCTGGATCGCTGGAAGCAGATCGGGCGCGCCGGGCGCAAACTGGACGATCAACTGTGGGCGCGGTTCAAGGCTGCGGGCGATGTGCTGTTCGAAGCCAAAGCGGCCATCGACGCCCAAACTGATGAAGAGTTTGCCGGCAATCTCGCCGCCAAGGAGGCGCTGCTTAAAGAGGCAGCTGCGATATTGACGGTCACGGATCATGTGGCGGCCAGGCAAGCTCTCGCCGCCATCCAGCTCAAGTGGGATGAGATTGGCAAGGTTCCGCGGGACGCAATCAAGCGGATTGACCAGTCGTTGCGTGAAATCGAGGATCACGTCAAACAGTTGGAAGAACAGCACTGGCGAGAAAACAATCCGGAGACGAAGGCACGCGCCGCCGGTCTGCGTGGGCAGCTGGAAGCCTCCATCGAGGCGCTCGCGGCGGAACATGCTGCGGCAAGCAGCGCGGGCGATACCGCAGCCATCGCGAGACTAGAGCAGGCACTGGCCACGCAGCGCTCCTGGCTCGCCGCAATCGACTAGGCGTTCGCCCGCTGTCCACACGCCAGCGCGGGTGCAGGTTATCCACACATTCTGGAACCCGCGCCCGCGCTGTTGTGTGTTCTGCCACACTCGTGCCATGAGCCCCTTACCACCAGCGCAACGCCTCAGCGAAGCCGAATGTTGCGCGGCCAGACTCGACGGTATGCTGGTCGCCAGCAACGGCATCCACCATGGACTTCTGCAAGATTTGAACCCGCGAGACCGGCTGGCACTGATTGGTGGATGCCGCGATTACGTCATCGCCGAGCTCGCGGCCGCGTGGGTGTACGGTGCGCTGCGCAAACCGCCGAACAGCGTTGCGGTCTACCGACCGCGCGGAAGCAACACCAGGGTCAGACTTGGTGCACTGCAACAACGAATAGCCCGGCCGCTGCAGCGCGGAGACATTCGCACCTACGATTCGATGCGGATCACCAGCCGGGAGCGAACCGCGGCAGATCTGCTCACGCTGACCGGAGCTGCCTTGCCGGGGGGCGCGACGCTCGGCGGGCAGGACGAGCGCGCGGTCTTGGTGGCCGCCCGGCTGCTGCGGAGTCACGCGGCGGGGCAGGCGGTTGCGGCGTGGGCGGTTGCAGAAGGCGGCCGCTAAGAGTCCTCGGGTCAGTCGCCCCGCACGCGGTACACGTCGTAGACCGCGTCAATGCGACGCACCGCATTGAGCACGCGATCGAGGTGCGTCGTGTCGCCCATCTGAAAGACAAAGCGGCTCAGTGCGAGCCGCGCCTTGGACGTATTAACCGATGCGGACAGAATGTTGACGTGATGCTCACTCAGCACCCGAGTCACGTCTGAAAGCAAACCAGGGCGGTCGAGTGCTTCCACCTGAATGTGCACCAAGAAAACGCTCTTGGTGGTGGGAGCCCACTCAACCTCGGTCAAACGATCAGGATCAGCCTGCAAATTTGCAAGGTTTTGGCACGCCGCCTGATGCACGGAAACGCCCTGCCCCTTCGTGACAAAGCCGACGATCTCATCGCCGGGAACCGGGGTGCAGCACCGCGCCAATTTGACGAGAATATCAGGCGCTCCCCTGACCAACACCCCCGAGCTGCTGGTTTGCTGTGTGTGCAGTTGATACGACTGGTCCCGCGGCAGGTGATCGTCATGCTCATGATCTGCTTCGGTGAGCTTCGCGACGACTTTCTCCAACACCGACTGGGTAGAAACGTGCCCCTCGCCGACAGCTGCGTAGAGTGCGGTGACATCGGCAAAACGCATTTGCAGCGCGACTTGACGGAACGAATCCTGGCTCATGAGCTTTTGGAGCGGGAGGTTCTGCTTACGCATCGCACGTGAAATTGCATCTTTGCCAAGCTCTAGGGCTTCGTCACGGCGCTC
>CAYTSH010000018.1:8609-18566 GCA_964440395.1 uncultured Microbacteriaceae bacterium | reverse complement strand
GGG
This sequence comes from uncultured Microbacteriaceae bacterium, assembly GCA_964440395.1. Taxonomy (GTDB): domain Bacteria; phylum Actinomycetota; class Actinomycetes; order Actinomycetales; family Microbacteriaceae; genus CAYTSH01. The sequence goes on along the minus strand of CAYTSH010000018.1, from coordinate 18,563 downwards.
GGGGGGGGGGGGGGGGGGGGGGGGGGGGGGGGGGGGGGGGGGGGGCCGGGCGCGGATTGGGTGGGCGCGGGCAGGTTGGGCGCGATTCACCGGCACCATCGGACTCAGCACAGTCCGGCACCACCACCCCCAGCCCCGGTCACGCGCTCAAAGTACGTGAGGCACGACTTGAGCTACGCGATCAATATAGGTAACGTACGCCGATCCGTAGCGCAATGCTGTGCAATTTGTTAGAGTTGTCTGGCAGAAATCGGTTATTTTTGTGCTTGCAACCCGCTGCTGCGCCAGAGTGGCTGGTTGCGGAGCGGCAGAGCGGCTGATTGCGGAGCGCCAGAATGGCTGGTTGCGGAGCGCCAGAGCGACAGAAAGGGGGGTCGGGTGATCGAGAAGCACCGATCCCGCGCGCGCTTAAACCCAGCAGACAGCCGCCGCGCCCCCCGCCCCACCAGCAACACCACCAACACAACCAACGCATCCCGCCCCACCAGCAACACCAGCAACACCAGCAATACCCCCAGCGCACCGCTGCGCAGCCTGGGCGTCGGCGTGATGATCGCGCTCATCCTGACAGTGTTCACTCCCCTCGCGGCGCAAGCCGCCGTGGGGACACTCAGCTCCCTCACCCTCAGCACCACGAGCGACGGCACGGCTCCGTTCGATGCCAGTGCGGGACCGGGGGCGGATACCGGCGCGAACAACGGCATCATCCGCACGCACGACACCATCAGCTACCGCTGGGATTACGTGGTCTCAACCCCGGGCGACATCACCATCAGCCAAACGCTCACCGGGGGCGCCTTCACGGCCGCTGCGGTCGTCTCCTGCGCCGAAGGCGCGGCGGCGATCACCAACGGTGGGCAAACCATCAACTGCACGCTCACCAACCGCTCGGTGGGACCCGGCTCCTACCAGGTAAGCGCCACCATTTCGGGCAAAAACGCACATGGCACGACGCTCAGCACCACGGCATCCACCCCATCGATCACCAGCGGCACGCAGAGCGTCACCGTCTCAGCCACCCCAAAAACGTCGGTAAATTTTTCCACCTCGGGCACCCCCAACCCCGCGCAAGGACCGGGCAGCCTCTCGGCACAAGCAGGGTACACGTTCACCGACAATGTGGATCTGTTCAGCGTCATCGATCCGGCATCAGGCATTCGCGGCATTGAGGCGCTCGGCAACACGCTCACCGCAACCATCACCCCCACCCTCGCCGCCGCGGGCTACGCGCTCGCCGGTTGCAGCGCCGGCAGCAGCACCGCAAAAGCGCCCGGACCAAGCGGCGGCAGCGACACCGTGCAAACCAAGGTTCGCAACTCGGGCACCTGGAGTTGCACCCAACCGGGCGGCCCGGGCACGCCAATCACGCTCACCGTCACCGGTGCCGACAGCAGCCTGGACAGCTACCCGCTCTACGGCGAGTTCGCAAACACCCTCCCCGCCCAGGCCTACTTCGCGGTGGGCAAAGTGCAATGGTGGGCGCCACAAACCAACTACCCGGCGGGCACCACCACGCTTGTGCAGTCACGCCTCAGCGGGTTTGACCCCAACAGCATCTCCGGGGCGTCCAACTTCGGCAGCGGGTATGCGCAATACCAGGACCCCGCCTACGCCGGCTGCACGATTGGGGTCACCGTGCAAGACACGGGCAACTGCAGCCAAGCCAGCGTCGCCCGCGTGCAGCAACCGTTCAGCACCCTCTCCACCGAAATTCGCACCAGCGTGGGCGTCAGTGCGGCACCGACCGGCGCCACCAGCACAGGCTCCGGCGACGCCCCCATCCTGCCCGGCGGCAGTTTCGCCATCGCATACATCGTGTCGAACCCCCCAACCAACAGCCCCATGACCAACACGGCAACATGCATCCGGTGGGATCCGGCGCTCTTCGAGTTCGACCCCGCTGCCGGGTCAATCTCAAACCGTGCCGGTTCGATCATCGAATACGGCACCACCGCGTATGCCAACAACGACCAGCGCCGCAGCAGCAACTGCGGCTACAGCGGCGACGGCACCAGCACCGGCTGGGTGAGCAGCGTGGCGGCGGCGGGCGGCGTGCAAAACATCACCGGAATCCGTCTCACCTTCCCCGACGGCCTCCCCGCCGGCGGCTTCATCAACGGCCAAACCGGGGTAAAGCGCACCCTAACCCCCCTCCCGCCAGGCACTCCCCTACCAGTGTTCGCCTCGGTGCGCGCCGACGAAACCCCCGTGCAACTCTCCACCTACAACGAAAACACGCACACGGGCCAAAATGGTGGCCGCGTGCTCGCAGCAACCGCAACCGTGCGCACCGCCATTTCGTGGGCTGCCCCCGACGCCAGCCCGGCCACCACCCAGCAAATCAACCTCAACACCGTGGTGACCAGCACCGGCGGCGACACCGCAACGGCAACCACCGTGCGCGTCCAACTCCCCACCCCCTGCATCAGTTACGTCCCCGGCAGTTCCGGCCTGCCCACCAGCACGGTAACCGCGCCCAACCTGGGGGCGGACGGCATCGCCTGCACGCCAGACGACGGCCTCGGCGCGCTCATCGAACTGCAACTCGGCACGCTCGCCGCCGGCAGCTACGCCAACGCCTTCGCGGTGACGTTCAACCCGCTCACCCCCGTGCCAACCAGTCAAACCGTCAGCGCGGTGGTATCCAGCCCGCAAGACCCCACAACCGCGGCGAAACGCACCACGTCAAGTTCCATCCAGGTCAACGCGCTCGGTGAACTCACCGCAAGCAAAACCGCCTCAACCGCAACCGTGTCCAACAATGTCCCCTACGAATACACCGTCAGCTGGTCAAACCGGTTCGCCACCGGCGCTGGCAGAACCGTGGTGGTTGACGTACTGCCGTTCCCCGGCGACGGTCGCGGCACCGCGGGCATCACCGGCATCACCCTGCAAACCGTGCAACCGCTCTCGGGCGTGAGCGTGGAGTATTCCACACTCGACCCGGCAACCGCGCTCAGCCTCCTCGCCACCACGCCCGGCGGCGATCTGCCCGCGTTCGCCTGGAGCAGCACAAAGCCCACCAACCCGACCGCCGTGCGCTTTATCGACCTGGACCTGCAAAGCTCTGAAATTGGTGTGGCCAAAGTTACGGTGCTGCCCACCGGCGTCACCTACCCTGGCCGGGTGACCAACTCGCTGAGTATGCGTTCCGACGGGCTCAACCTCAACGTGCCAACAATCGGCACGGTCACACTCCCCACGGTGGGCACGCCAGCGTTCACGGCAACCTCCAGCGTCACCCCGCCGCCGCTCTTCACCCCCAGCGCCACCGCAACGTTTTCGACGGTCATCACCAACACCGGCAACACCACACTCACCACCTCCTCCGTAACCTTCCCCCAGGTCACCGGCACGGGCACCCCCGAAGCAACCAGTTGCACGCCGCTCATCATCCAACCGGGACTCACCGGCACCTGCACCACCGCCTACAAAATCACCCAGGCAGACATCAACGCGGGTCAGGTGAGTGCCACCACCACGGTTTCCATGACCGCACCGGATGCCCCTGACGCACCCCCGCCCGCACAAACCACACCAGCGGTCACGGTCACGATTCCCCGAGCCCCGGCGCTCAACGGAACGCTCAGCACCCCGTCGGCCACCCTCCCGCCGGTGGGTCAAATCGTGGCCTTCACCCTAAGCGGCAGCAACACCGGCAATGTCACCCTCAACGCGCTCACCCCGGCCTTCACCGCATTCAACGGGGCGGACCCGGCACCGGCATTCACCTGCAGCAGCACCCAGCTCGCACCGGGAGCGGCCTACAGCTGCACCGCCAGCTACCGGATCACGCAAGCAGACATCGATCGGGGCACGCTCACCGCCAGTGCGTCGGCCAGCGCGTCAGCGAGCGGACTTGGGACGGTCACAAGCACGGTCAGCGCGGTCGCGCTCACGGCATCCCAAACCCGATCAATCGAAATCCTCACCAGCCTCGACCCAAGCGTTGTCGCCGCGGCAGGTGAACAAGCCACCCTCACCGCCAGAATCAAAAACAGTGGCACGGTCACACTCGTCAACCCGCTCGTCAGCTTCAGCGTGTACGGCGGCGACGCCCCCACACCGGGCTTTCAATGCCCCGGCGTCACCATTGCGCCCGGGGCGGCCATGGACTGCACTGCGCAGGTGCAACCCAACCAGGCGAACGCCGACAGCGGCACACTGCCACTGCGCGCAACCGTCACGGCCTACACGCTACTCGGCGAAAGCGTGACGGCACTGTCCGCCCCGACACCACTCACCATCGACCACCTGCCGGCGCTGAGCGCAACGCTCGTCGGAGATCCGGTCGATATTACGGCGCCAGGCCAGACCGTAACCTACACGGCAACCCTCACAAACAGCGGAAACATCCGACTCAACACGTTCGCCATCACGCTCGAAAATCTCAACGGCACCGGCAGCCCGCCCACATTCACCTGCCCCACAGGCGTGCTCAACCCGGGCGAAAGCCTCGACTGCGTGGCCAGTTATGTCACCACGCAGCCGGATGTTGACACCGAACGGGTAAATCTCACCATTCGAGCAACCGCCCTCGACGCAGACAACGAAACCATCACGGCATTCGCCTCCGCAAGCATCCGGGCGACCGAAGCCCCCGCAATGGCACTCAGTGCAACAATCACGCCCAGCTCGGCCAGCGAAGCGCAAACACCCACCACCATCACCGTGCGCGTGAGCAACACCGGCAACCTGACGCTCACCGGAACCAGCGTGACGGTGGCGTCACTCAGCGGCAGCAACCCGCAACCCACATTCACCTGCCCCACAACCCCGCTGGCACCGGGTGCATTCGCCGACTGCACCGGCGTCTACGAAATCACGCTGGACGACCTCGATGCCGGCGGGTACAGCATCATCCTGCAAGCCACCGCGCAGCAACCAAACGGCACCACCGTCACAACGCAACCCGAGCTTGCCCGCTTCAGCAGCATCCGCCTGCCCGCCGTCACCGCAAACGTGTATGCCACCCCGGGCACCGCCACCGCGGCGGGAGAAGCAATCGAATTCATGATTACCGGGCTCAACAGCGGCAACGTCACCCTCAAAAACCCCAGACTGCGCATCAGCAGCTTCGAGGGCAGCGCACTGCCGCCCCAACTAAGCTGCCCACCGGATCGCAACGCACCCGGAGAATCATTCACCTGTTTCGGGGACTACATCCTCACCCAGGAAGACGTCGACCGCGGATTCATTCGCCTCGGTGCGACCGCCTCGGCGATCGCACCGGACGGCAACACCGTCACGAGCGCCGTCGCCCTCGATGAGGTCACCATCGCCAGCGAACCGGGGCTCAGCGCCACCACCCAAGTCAACCCCGCCACGGTGAGCGCCGCCGAAGAAACCGTCAGCATCACCACCGTGGTGACCAACACCGGCAATGTCACCCTCAGCAACCTCGGCATGCAGGGCAGCGCGGTTGGCGAAACCACCCCCGGGTTCACCTGCACCCCCACCACCATCGCACCAGGCCAGCAGGGGCTCTGCACCGCCAGTTACAGCATCACCGTTGCCGACATGGATGCGGGCAGCGTCACACTCGGCGGGATCGCACGCGCAGACGCACCGGACGGCACGACGGCACTCAGCACGGCATCCACCGCTGTGGTGAGCGCACTGCAGACAGCCAAACTGAGCGTGCGCATGGAATCGAACCCCCCGGTCATGCGCCAGGCGGGCGAACAGATTCAGCTCACCATCGATGTGCACAACGACGGCAACGTCACGCTCAGCGCGCTCAGCGCCACCCGAACCCTCTCTGCGGCTGCCGGTGTCGCACCCAACTTCACCTGCGCCGGCGCAACCCTCCCACCCGCAGCCACAACCAGTTGCAGCGCACTGTACCTGGTCACGCAGGAAGACGTTGACAGCGGCAGTGTTCGTTTCGGTGCCACGGTGCGCGCCACCACACCCAACGCAACCACCCTCACCAGCGCGGAAACCCAAATCACCGTCACCACCGAAAGCCGACCAGGGTTGCGGGCAATCGCAAGCGCCGCGCCGACAAGTGTGTACACCGCCGGCACCCCCCTGAACATCACAATCAGCCTCGCAAACAACGGCAACCTCAGCCTCGGTGAGCTCGCGGTGAACCTAGACGTGTTCAGCGGCAGCGGCCCGGCACCAACGTTTAGCTGCACGCGCTCAGCCATCGAACCGGCAACGGCAACCACCTGTGTTGGGCAATACACCGTCACGGCGGACGATATTCTCGCCGGCGGGCTCACCCTCTCGGTTGTTGGGTTGGGCACCGCGACACTGACGGGTGAAACCCGCTCGCCAAGCATCACGCTCACCATTCCCGTGCGCTTTGCCCCCGAAGTGTCCCTCACCCTCGGCACGGTGCAGAGCAACGCAGAGCGCGCTGGCGACCAGGTGACGTTCACCTCGCGCATCGCCAACACCGGCAACACGCTGCTCACCGGCGCGAGCGTGCGGCTGACCGCATTCACCGGCACGGGCACACCACCAACACTGCTGTGCCCGCCAGCCACCCTGGGCGTGAACGAAACCAGCGAATGCACCGCCACCTACACGCTCACCCAAGACGATGTGGATGCGGGCAGTATTACGCTCACCGGTGAAGCGAACGCGGTTGAACCGGGCGGCGGCGAGGTGACGAGCACCCCCTCCTCCGCGGTGTTCGGCATCGCAGAACGCTTGGCCCTGACCGCGACGGGAGCCGCGACGCCCGCAACGGATGTGGCGGCGGGCACCACGGTCAGATTCCAGGTTTCGGTGCGCAACACCGGCACCGGCACGGTCTTTGGCCTGGGCATCACGGTGGCGTCATTCTCGGGGCGGGGGACGACGCCCGCGTTTTCGTGCGACCGGACGCGGCTTGCCCCGGAGGAGGTTGCCGAGTGCAGCGCGGAATACCGGGTGCTGGCGGCGGATCAACTGGGTCGCGCCGGGCAATCGCTCGTGGTGGAGTGGTTCGCTTCGGCGCTGAGCGCATCCGGGGCCACGCTCACCACTCCCGAGCAATCTATCACGGTGGGTCTGCTGCCGCCGAGTCCAACGCCAAGTCCAACGCCCAGCCCGCCAAGTCCCACCGGCAGCCCGGCGCCCAGCCCAACCAAAACCACACCGAGCACCCCGGCGTCACCGACCGGAACCCCGCACGCCGGCCCCGGCCTCATTGCGCACACGGGCGCAAACACACCGTTGCCGCTGCTGATCGCAGCCGCAACCACCCTGCTGCTGGGGTTGGCGCTGGCGCTGCGCGGCATGGCAGCAGCGCGCGGGCGACCCGGCCGGACGGCTCGAGTCGGCGAATAGCTGAGGGCGGCGTTAGCGCGGCTCAATCAACCCCAGCAGGACGGTGGGGGCAAGTTCGAGCAGTCCGCCCTGGGCGAGCGGGTCGCCGGTTTCCCCTTCCAGCAGCGCGTCGCGGTTTGCCTGCTGAAACACCGCGCCGAGCAGTCGGAGCGATTCGACGGCGTCGTGCGTGAACCGCATGCCCTGTTCGGCGAGCGCGGTTTGCGCGACGAGCGCGAGTTGTTCGAAGAAGCGGCGTTGAAACCTGCGAAACGTGTGCGCGACCGCGGGGTCGCGCAGCGCGAGCAGACCGAATTCTTCCTCGACCAGGCACCAGCGCCGATCAACCCGTTGGATTCGGAAGAAGTGTTGCACGATTGCGGCGAGCGGCACCTCGCCGCGTTCCGCGCCCGGTTCGGGCTGTTCCGGTGGTTGGGGCGATTCGGGCTGTTCCGGGGATCCCGGCGATTCCGGCGATCCCGACGATCCCGACGATCCCGACGATTCGGGTGATTCGGGTGATTCGGGCGGTTCCGGCAGGTGTGCCGCGATGTCCGCCTGGAGTTGGCGCACTCGGGCTTCGTTTTCTCGCTCCATGAGCGCAAAGAACAGTTCCTCTTTGCTGGAGAAGTTGGAGTAGAAGGCGCCGCGGGTGAATCCGGCGCATTCGCAAATGGCCTCAACCGAGGTGCCGGGAACGCCACGTTCTGAGAACACCTGGTAGGCGGCATCCATCAATCGGGCGCGCGTTTTTTGCCTGCGGCTGCTCTCCACAGCGGTGGATGCCGCACCCGCGTCGCCCTCGGCTGCTGGCTCCGGCGCGGGCTGGGTTGGCGCGCTGCGGGGTGCCGGGTGTGGTGCCGGGTGCTGTTGGGCGGGGTGCATGGGTGGTCTCGTTCTGTCGCGTTGCGGTCGCGGGCCGCTCGGTGGATACACCGCTGCATTCAATACAGTTGTGTATCTGATACAGTACCGTATTGGGACGGTTGGTGATACCGCATTCCGGTGATTGTTTCGTGGCCGCGGCCTGCCCCGCCGGCCATCGCAATCATCGCCCACCTCCCGCCGCATCACCCCTCCCCATCCCGCATCGCCTGTCCCGCCCGCTAAGGAGCACCGTGTCTTCCCTCCTCTACTCTCTTGGTCGCTGGGCGTTTGAACGCCGCGCGCTGGTCCTCGCACTGTGGATTGGGCTGCTCGTTGCGCTGGGCGGCGTCACCGGCCTGGTGAGTCAGGGCACCGATAATTCGTTCAGCAGCCCGGGCACAGAGTCGCAGGATGCGCTCGACACGCTGGCACACACGTTCCCGGAAGTGTCGGGGGCGACCGCGCAGATTGTGATCGAAACCCCGGCAGGAACAGCGGTCACTGACGAGGCGGTGCGCGCGGCGGTGGCAGACACGGTCGCCACGCTCAGTGAACTCTCGCAGGTGCGCAGCGCAACCAACCCGTTCGATACCCAACTGGATGGTCTCGTGGCCGCGGACAACCAGGCGGCGATCATTCCCATTCAATTCGATGAGGGCTCCTGGGAGATCACCGACGCAACGAAAACTAAGCTGGCAACGGCGAGCGAGACGCTCACCGACGAGCTGCCCGCGGGAAGCATCGCGGCGCTCGGCGGCGAAGTGTTTGCGAACGAGGTGCCCACCCTGAGCATCATCGAGCTGCTTGGCCTCATCGTGGCACTCATCGTGTTGCTCATCACCCTCAGCGCCATTGTCGCGGCTGGCATGCCCATTCTTAACGCGCTGCTGGGTGTGGCGGTCTCCATGACCCTCATTTTCCTCGCCACCGCGGTGACGACCATTTCATCAACCACCCCCATGCTTGCCCTCATGCTGGGTCTCGCGGTGGGCATCGACTACGCGTTGTTCGTGATTTCCCGCCATCAGGAGCTACTACGCAGCGGCCTGGATCCGCACGAATCGGCCGCCAGGGCGGTCGCCACCGCCGGTTCCGCGGTCATTTTTGCGGGACTCACCGTGATCATCGCCCTCCTTGGGTTGAGCGTGGCCCGCATTCCGTTTCTCACCACCATGGGCATCGCGGCGGCTGCGGCCGTGGCCGTGGCGGTGCTCATTTCGGTAACGCTCACCCCGGCGCTGCTTGGTTTTGCGGGCATGCGGGTGCTCACGCGCGCGCAACGCCGCGAGCGGGAGTCGGAGACCGAGGTCGCCACAATGGGGGATGCCGCGGCTGGGTCCCAGCCTGAACCGGGCTCGGTGACCGCAGCATCCACCAATCGGGGCTTCTTTGCCGGCTGGGTGCGCATTGCGACGGCAAAACCACTGCTGACGGTGCTGGGCGTGCTCGGGGTGCTGATCCTGGCGACGATTCCCGCGAAGGATCTTCGCCTGGCGTTGCCAGACGCCGGCAAGTTGCCGCAGGATTCGTCGGCGCGGATCGCATACGACTTGGTGGGGGAACATTTTGGCCCCGGGTTTAACGGCCCGCTGTTGGTGACCACCACTATTGTGACGAGCACCGATCCGCTCGGGTTGATGGCCGACCTGGCGGACGAGATCCGCAGCATCGACGGGGTGGTGGATGTGCCTCTGGCCACGCCGAACCGCACCGCTGACACCGGCATTGTGCAGGTCATCACCGGCGGGGCGCCCGATTCGGTGGAAACCAAACAGGTGGTTTCGGACATTCGCGCGCAGCATGATCGCCTGGAACGCGAGCTGG
>CAYTSH010000018.1:0-8599 GCA_964440395.1 uncultured Microbacteriaceae bacterium | reverse complement strand
GGGCGTGGATATTTCGGTCACCGGCTACACCGCGGTGGGAATCGACATTTCTGACCGCCTGGGTGGGGCACTCCTGCCGTTTGCGTTGCTCGTTGCGGGGCTGTCGCTCGTGCTGCTCACCATGGTGTTTCGCTCCATTGCGGTGCCGATCAAAGCCACCCTCGGCTACCTCCTCTCGGTGGGGGCGTCGTTCGGCGCCGTGGCGCTCGTGTTTGAGCACGGCGTGTTTGCCGACGCGCTGCACGTGGCGAGCCTCGGCCCGGTGCTGAGTTTCATGCCCATTCTGCTCATGGGCGTGCTGTTTGGGCTCGCCATGGATTACGAACTGTTTCTCGTGTCACGCATCCGCGAGGATGTGGTGCACGGCGGTGACGCGCAGCGGGCGATTCGCACGGGTTTCCTGGGTTCAGCCCGGGTGGTGACCGCCGCCGCGGTGATCATGTTCGCCGTCTTCGCCGCGTTCGTGCCCGAGGGCGACAGCTCCATTAAACCCATCGCACTGGGGCTCGCGGTGGGCGTCTTCGTCGACGCGTTCCTGGTGCGCATGACGCTCGTGCCGGCAGTGCTTGCCCTACTCGGCAACGCGGCCTGGTGGATGCCGGCCTGGCTGGATCGGGTGCTGCCAAGTTTCGACGTGGAAGGCGAACGGGTGCAACACGAACTCGCCCTGGCGGGCTGGCCGGAGACCCACGGCCAGCCGATGCCCGCACTCGTCGCCGAACACTTGCAGGTTGCGGTGCCCGGCGCGCGGCGCGGCAACTCGCAGCACGAGACGTTCACCGTCGAGCACCTCAGCCTCGCCGCGGGCGGCGTGCACGTGCTCACCGGCCACACCGAACCCGAACGCAGCGCACTGCTCGCGGCGCTCAGTGGCCGTTCCAGCGCATTCACTGGCCGCCTCAAAACCCTTGACCGGGTGCTTCCTGGGCGCGAGGCCGCGGTGCGGCGTCGGGTTGCGTTCCTCACCGCCGACAACGACCTCGCCGACCTGCGCGCCGCGATGACCGACCACCCCGAGATACTCTGCATTGATCGCGCCGATCGGGCACTGCTCAGCGGCAACGTCGACGAGCTCGCCGAGCTGCTCGCCGCGCTGCTCGCCCAGGCCAGACAGCCGCGCAACACCAACACCGGCGAGCCCGGTTCGCCGCGCACGATTGTGCTGAGTGCCGCCCGGGGCGACGAACTGGCCGCGGCACTGCGCAAAAAGCACCTGCCAGCCAATGTCACCGACCTGAACCAGCCGACAGGGCACGACGACCAACACCACGTGCTGGCCACGCACGCCCACCAGCACACGCACCAGTCCGCATTCACCCCCGCCGAGAAAGCCCGCTAACCCATGGTTCTTCGCACCCCAGAACATGCCGCCACCAGGAGTCGCACGCGCCTCAGTTCGCTCGTCGCCGTCGCGCTCGCGCCACTCATCATCGCGGGCATCCTCGTGTGGGGGCTGTGGAGCCCCAGCGACCGCCTGGAACGTTTTTCGGGCGCCATAGTCAACACCGACACGCCCGTCACCGTGAACGGTCAACTCGCCCCGATCGGTCGCGTTGTCACCGCCGCACTCATCGACCCCGCAAGCGCCAGCGCAGGCACAGGCAAAGCGGGCACTTCGGGGGGTGGCGAGGCGAGCATCCCAAATATTGATTGGACCATCACCAATGAGGTGGATGCCGCAGCCGGCTTAGCCGAGGGACGGTACGACACCGTCATCACCATTCCGCCGTCGTTCTCAGCCGCAGTCACCTCGGCGCAGGACCCGCGCACGGCGGTACAGGCGTTCCTCACCGTCAAAACGAGCCCAAACAGCAAAGTGGTTGACGGGGCCCTCACCCAGGGTGTGGTCAACACGGCGGTCGCCGCGCTCAACACGCAACTCACCAAAACAACCGTGACGGGCGTCTACGAAGGGTTCGCGACGCTCACCGACTCGCTCGGCGAAGCAGCGGACGGCGCGGGGCAGCTCGCCGACGGGGCGGGGCAATCAGCCAACGGTGCGACGCAACTCGCCGACGGTATCGGGCAAGCGGCAACCGGGCTCAGCCAGGCACGAGACGGTGCCGGGGAACTCGCAACCGGCGCAGGCCAGCTCGCCGACGGGGCGGCGGCGCTGAACGCCGCCAAGCCCGCACTCGGCTCCGGCACCGCCCAGCTCAGAGCCGGCGCGAGCGGACTGAGCGCCGGGTTACAGCCGCTGAGTGGCGGCAGCAGCGATCTGAAAAACGGCGCGCAGCAGGTGCACACCGGGGTGCACGAGGCCAGCGTGGCGGCAGGCCAACTGGCCGAGGGCATCGCACTGTACGCCGACGGGCTCAACACGGGCGCAGCACTCGTCGAACCGGCAGGCGATCTCGCACTGCTGCTGAGCGCATCGTCCAGTGAAACCGTTCGCGCCACAACGCAGGCAACCACGTCGATCACGGCGGCGCGCGATGCGCTCACCGCCCTCCTGAGCGGTTGCCAACCCGCCTGCGACCCGGCGCTCATCGACCTCGCCACAACCCTCGAAACCGCCGTGACCGATAGCAACACCGCCGCCACCTCGGCGGCCACAACCGACACGGTGATCAACGGTTCACCACTGAGCGGGCCAAACCTGCCCGCCACCCTGCAAGTCATCGGGAACGCGGTGCAGGAAGCTGCCACCCAGCTCACCGCAATCGCGGAAGGCTCCGCGGGGCTCTCAGACGGGCTAGCGCAGCTCGATGTGGCCACCGGCCAGCTCGCAGATGGCGCAACCCAGCTCGCAGATGGGCTGGTTCAGGCCACGTCGGGGGCGACCCAGCTGAGCACTGGCGCGGCAGCACTCGCGCAAAACACGCCCGCACTTGGCGCCGGGGTGCAGCAACTCGCCGAAGGCAGTCGCGGCCTGGCAACCGGCGCCACCGCACTCCCAACCGGCTTAACCCAGGCAGTGACGGGACTGGACGCCCTGCAAACCGGCACGAACGAACTGGGCACCGGGCTCACCACCCTCGCGGGCGGGGTGAGCGAACTGGGCGCCGGCCTCGGCACCGCCGTGGCGGAGCTGCCCAGCACGAGCGCCGCAGAACGGGAACAGCTCGCCACCGTGGTTGCCACCCCCGTCAAAGTGACTACTCAGTCGAGCGGGCTGTTTGACAGCAGCAGCGTGCCCTTCTTTGCGAGCATCGCACTGTGGCTGGGGGCACTGGCGTGCGCGCTGCTGTTGCGCGCCGTGCCGCGGTTGACAATCACCAGCGCGGCCGGGGCTGGTCGCATCACGGCTCGGGCGCTCGTGCCGAGCATCGCGATCGGCGCGATTCAGGGCGCACTGATCACCATCGCAATGCAGGGAGTGTTGCGGTTGGATTGGGGCGCGTGCCTGGGCTTCTTTGCCATTGCGGTGTGTTCTGGTGTGGCCTTCACAATCCTGCACCAGGGGCTGGTTGCCTGCCTGGGCGGCGCGGGACACTACGTTTCGCTGGTTGTTGTCACAATCGCCTTCGCCACCGGCATCGTCGCCACGGTTCCGCCGGCGTTCGATACCATGTTCGCCCTGTTCCCCCTGGCACCCACGCTCAGCGGCATGCGCACCATCATCGAAGGCGGCTCCTGGCTGCCGGGGCTCGGCAGCACGCTCAGCGCGCTCTGCCTGTGGTTGGCGTTCGGAGCGATCCTCACCCTGGTGGGTGTTTCCCGAGCGCGCCGCATTCCCGCGGGTGCGGCTACCCCCTAACAGTAGCCGCACCCGCCAAGTCACAACGTTTAACTCGACACAAGACCGGGGCGGCTCTGCCAAAACACACGCGCCGAAGCGCACAAAGACGATGATTCGTAGGCGTTTCCGGCCAACTGACCCCCCAGTACTGTTGACGCGGATTGGCGAAACCTACGAATCATCGATCGATGTGTTGACCCCTCCTGCACGGTGCCGTTGCCTCGGCTCCCGCACGGAACGGTGCACTCGAAGAGCGCCCCACGGGTTGATGAACCCCCGCCGCGGCAACAAAACCCAGGCCGAATGCGACCACCGCAAGGTGACCAGCATCCTGCCGGAATGTTAAGCGCGAGCTTGGTTTGTTCATATATTTACAATGACCTAGCGCACGTTAAGTGAACGTAAACCAATCCAAAAAAATCTTTCGCCAGGCGCAGTACACTGAAACCGTGACCGGCGCCACAGCGCGCAGCGCAGGAACCGCGCAGTGCAGTGCGCCGTACAGTGCACACCTCGCACCACGCACACCGCACACCGCAGGAACCGCCCCCCTACCCGCACACCGCAACGAAAGCATCCCATGCCATTTTTTATCGAAGCCACAACGCACCCCAACATGCTCGAAGAGCGGGCTGCGCACCGCCCCGCGCACCTGGCTTACCTGAACGATCAGCTGACTAAACTGCTCACCGTCGGCCCCAAACTCGATGACGATGGCACGCCGATCGGCAGCATCTACATTCTCGACGTGGCAACCCGCGCCGAAGCTGAAGCGTTCATCGCGGCGGATCCGTTCACAATCGCCGGACTGTTCGCCGACACCCGCATCGTGGCTTGCGGGGTGTCGTTCCTTGACCGCACCTCGCTGGTGTAGGGCGCCTGGCGGGGCGCGCGGAACGTCTCAGCCGTCGCGGAGGGAAGCCGCAAGCGACCTGGCCTGGGTGTCGGTGAGCGAAGCAACGTAGTCGATCACGGCCCTCGCCCGGCCCAGTTCCCGCACGTCTGGAGCGCCCCGCCCCGCACCGGGGTGGACGTCGCCGAGCACGTCTGGCGCGCTGCGGCTGAGCGCGAAGTAGCGTTCCGCCGCGCTATCAGCCGATTCGAGCAGTCGGCGCGGGGCACGCACCGCATCCACCGGGTCGCGCAGCCAGGCGTGCAGGGCCAGGACCAGCGACTCAAGCAACGCGGCTTGCCCGCGCTGCGAAGCGGCCAGGTCGGGGTGTTGCAACACAAACCGGGAATGCACACATTTGAGCACCACCACATCGTGCCACGCCTGCACCCCGAGTCGCACGTGCCCGCTGCGCACCGGCGGATTCGGGTGCACCTCGATGGCGCGTTGCAGGCGCAGAATCCAGGTGCGAATAAACCCGGAGAGCGCCCGTTCAGTGTCGATGCCGCCGTCGAACGGCGTCGCGAGCAGCCCGTCAACAAGCTCGTCGTTCACCCGCTGCACCGAGAGACGAAACGCTTCGCTGTCTGCAATCCACGGGTCTTTCGCCAGAATGCGGCGACGCACCAGCTCAAGCGCAGTGCCTGGCTCCCGGTGACGCGCGGCGAGGTCCCGCTGATCCCGCAGCGCCAGCCGACTTTGCCCGCCGAGCCAGGCACGAAACTCGGCCGAAACCGCGGCCTGCTGCAGCACCCCGGCGCGGTAGAAGTCGTCTAGGTCGTGGATTGAGTAGGCAATGTCGTCGGCAATGTCCATAATCTGGCAGTCCAGCGTTTGACGCCATTGGTGGATGCCGGGGCTGGCTGCCAGCGCAGCCACCGCTTCCTGGTGCTGCAGCGTATAGATCGAGAACTTGTGCGCGCCGGTGGGCGAGTGCTGCCCCACGCCGTGCGGCCGTTCGTGCTCTGGAAGTTCCGCGTGCTGGTCGCGCCACTCCAGGCGGGTCCACGGGTATTTCAGCACGGCAGCGCGCACCGCCGCGGTGAGGTTGAGGCCCGGCTGGGCGGCACCGTGGGTGTCGAGTTCGGTGAGGATGCGGAACGTCTGCGCGTTGCCTTCAAATCCTTCACTCAGGCCGAGGCGCGTGCGAGCCACCCGGTCAAGCACCTGTTCGCCGAGGTGACCGAACGGCGGGTGGCCGAGATCGTGTGCGCTTGCGGCGGCCTGCACCACGACCGGGTCGCAGCCGCCCAGCGCACGAATCCGCTCTCCCATCACGCTGGTGTTGGCCGCGAGCCGCGCGGCAATTTCTCGGGCCACGGAGGTGACCTTGATGCTGTGCGTGAGGCGATTGTGGATAACCGGACCGACACTTGCCTGTGGAATCACCTGGGTCACGGCCGAGAGGCGAGAGAAATATGGCGAAAACCGAATACGTTCCAGGTCGGCGCGCACTGCCGCACTGGCGTGGTTGTGCGGCCCGGCCGGCTCTGCGACGCTTCGCCGCAGCCGCGCTGCGTCCCGCTGACCTGATTCGCTGTGCATCGAGCTCACCCCCGTGTTGTTTCGCCGAGCGCCGGTCTTCCCCGCGATTCGCGCTGGGTAGCACTTCATTTGTGCGCGCCGCCCCAGCTTATCGGCTTTTCGCCAGTCGCTCAGCTCCCCCGGCGCCTCGCCCGCCCGACCTGCCTCGCCTCGCTTCCCCTCGCTTCCCTCGCCTCGCCCGACCTGCCGCGCCTCGCCGCGCCTCGCCCCACCGCGCAACCGGGCAATGCGTTGGGCTTATACTATTGGGATCGTTTGTCAGCGGCAACATCAGGTTGCTTGTCTGCAGAATGTTTTGAGGAGTGGTGCGGTGTTCCAGATGAAACCAGGGCGTTACAAGAGTGCGACGGCAGTTGCCTTTGTCGCTGCGGTGGCTCTCACGCTGAGTGGCTGCGGCGCGGGTGCGAGCGAATCACAGAACGCAACGGCGGGTGCCGACGCGAACGCGAGCCCGTCGGTGCTGCCGCCGGTACTGGTGCAAATTGACGAGATTGACGGCACCAGCGTTGAGGTTGCCCGCACGAACGTGGTGGTGCTGCTCAGCCCGGAAAGCGAAGATGCGAGCGACTGGAAGGCTTCGTTCTCCGACGCAACGATCGCAAAGTTCACCCCCGCAAAGAAAGACAAAAACACCTCGTTCAATGCGGGCATTGAACCGCTCGCGAAGGGCAGCACGGAAGTCACCATCGACCGTGGCGATGAGGGCACCGTAACCTTCACCCTGAACGTGATCGTCGCCGAGTAGCCCTGAGAAGTACCGTGCAGAACAGGGCCGATCAATTCGAGGCATATCTCAGCGCACTGCCGGATTCACGCAGCGAACCGTTCCGGCAGCTGCTCAGCGTGATTCGCGAACACATCGACCCCGGTTTTGTGGAGGTGTTCGATTACGGGATGCCCGGGTGGGCAGTGCCGTTCACTCGCCACCCAGCGGGCTACCACTGCGACAGTACGATACCGGTGCCCTTTTTGAGCATCGCAAATCAAAAACAACACATCGCCGTCTACCACATGGGTCTCACGCTCGACCCCGAGCAGCACGACTGGTTCGTGCAAACGTATGCCAAAACCGGCATGAAGCTGAACATGGGCAAAAGTTGCATTCGGTTCACCCGCATGGACAGCATCCCCTATGGAATCATTGGCGAGCTGGCCGGGCGAATCACGCTCGAAGCATACCTGGAACGGTATCTCGGTTCGCTGCGCTAACGGAGGCGCGCCCACCGAGCGAGGCCGGAGCCGCACGCCCGCGCCAAGCCGCGCCGGAAATTCGATCAAGGCCGAAGTGTCCGGCGTTTGGCCGCATTCACGCGCCCAGCGGGGCCGGACTCACCGGGTCGGCGTCCAGGTCGCGCACCACATAAAACTCGTGATCCCAGAATGTGTAGGCGAGCCAGGCCGGCAGGTGGTAACTGCCCTGCATGAAGTGCTCCTGGGAGGCGTGAATCTGCCACCCCGCCAACTTTTTCCGCACCTCACCCGGCATGGCCGTGGTGGGGTCGGGTTGGTGTTCGACCACGAATGCGCCGGTCTCCCCGCCGAACATCTTGAGCGCCTTGGTGGGGCTGGTGGGGTAGATCAGCCAGCGCGGTCCGGCATAGCCCGCCTCGGGGGCATCGCCCAGCTCGGCGATCGCCCGCTCGGTGGCCAAGCCAACCGCCATGTGGTCTTTGTGCCCGGTCGCGCCGCTCGCGGGCCAGAACGTCACCACGGTATCGGCCTGCTCGCGCACCAGCACCGTTTTGATCCGATCAACCAGGTCGCGCTGGTCCGATTCCGGCACGCCACTGTCCGGCACATCCCACACCTCGTGCCCGTCGATGCCCAAGAAGAAACTGTTTTTGAGCGCCTCTGCGGTGCGCACCGCGCCCAGGTCTTCCTGCCGGGCAACCGTGGGGTTCTGTTTTCCGGCCTCGCCGGCGGTCACGGTAATGAGGTAGCTGTGCAGTTCGGGAATCTGATTTCCTCGAAAAAACAGGCCGTTCACGAGCTGTTCGTCGTCGGGGTGGGCGAACACTCCGACGACGTTGCGGGTGTCCAGGTCAGCCAAAATATTCTGGGTGCCCTGCGCGGTCGGCTCGTGGAACAGGTCGCGACCAAACCAGAGCACCCCGCCCAGCACCAGGATGAGCACGCTGAGTGTGGCGATGAGTGCTGTGGTGCGCCGCCGCCTGCGTGTTCGTTTGGGGTGCACCGGCGGTTGTTCGTGGTCTGCGGGTTGCGGGGTTGCGGGGTCGGTGTGCACGCTGAGGCCTTTCTCACGGGGGGTTCCACAGTAGCTTAACGCGGAACGAGCCGCCGCCTCGTGCAGGTGCACCAGACGACGGCTCGCAGCCGGGCCGTGTTAACGGTTGCGCAGTTTGCGACGCTGACGGGCGAGCACCAGCACGAAGCCGCTGGTGAGCATTGCTGCCGCCCCGGCCATGAAGATGGTCCAGTCTCCCAGGCCGGTCATTGCGAGGGGTTCGCCCTGCACGATT
>CAYTSH010000017.1:0-18625 GCA_964440395.1 uncultured Microbacteriaceae bacterium | reverse complement strand
GTCAGCGTGCTGGCGCTGGCAGTGACAGCGGCACTTGGAGCGAGCGCGCCGAGGAGTCCGCCCGCGACGGCGCACACGACGGCGCACCTGATGGCGAACGCGGCTGGGGGCTTGCTTCGTGCTTGCTGCTGTGGCTTTCTGGCGGTTCGTGTTCGCACACCTGCGAGGGTATCACTTGTCCCGGACGCACGCAGCCCGCGCGGGTTCTCGCCGGAAGCGCAACCCCAAAGCGGTTTGGTTGGGTTTCGGCGCGGGTGCATCGACCGCCTGCGCTTCGCGCTACACTTGCTGCACCATGAGTTTTTGGCTCACGCAGAGTGGGTTACCGTGAGGAGGACGGCATGTCGTTTCCAGTTGAACGCAGTGATTCTGAGTGGCGGGCGCTGCTCACCCCGGAGCAGTTTGAGGTGCTGCGCCGCGCGGGCACTGAACGCCCGTTCACCGGGGAGTTGAATGACGAGTCGCGTGACGGCCTCTACCGCTGCGGCGGTTGCGGCAATGAACTTTTTGTTTCTGGCACGAAGTTCGATGCGGGATGCGGTTGGCCAAGTTTTTACGAAACCGTGCGTCCGGAGGCTGTGATCCTCCGGGAGGATCACAGCCTCTCCCGGGTGCGCACCGAGGTGCTTTGCGCGGCCTGCGGGGGGCATTTGGGTCACGTGTTCGATGACGGTTTCGGCACCCCCACCGGCAACCGCTTTTGCATGAATTCGGTGGCGCTGTCGTTCACTCCCGAGTCGACGGATGCGCCGGAGTCACCGAACACGTAACAACAACCCGGGTGCTGAGCGCACCCGAAGCACGGTCATTTGATTCAAGGAGGAACCATGGCACAGTATGAGCTTGGCGCGGCGCTCGATACGGACTATTACGGCGCATTTCGGCAGGTGCCGGAGGCGGATCGGGCGTGGTGGGCGACGGCACGCAGGTTTGTCACCGAGGTGTTGCCCGAGGTGGCTGAGGCGTGGGACACGGCGACCTACCCGCGGAAGTGGCTCACGCGGCTGGCTGGGTACGGGTTGTTCAACGACGGTGTTGCGGGTTCCGGGGTGGAGCCGTGCAGCCCGCTGGCGGCCGGGCTCATCACCATGGAACTTTCTCGCGGCGATGGTTCCATTGCCACCATGGTGGGGGTGCAGGCCGGGCTGGTGATGCGTAGCATCGCACTGTTTGGCAGTGAGGAGCAGCGTGCCACCTGGCTGGGGCCGCTTGCCCGGGCGGAGCGGGTTGGTGCGTTTGCGCTCACGGAACCGAACCACGGCTCTGACTCCGTTTCGCTCGAAACCACCGCGGTTCGTGATGGGGATAGTTTTGTGCTCAACGGTGAGAAGCGTTGGATTGGCAACGGTTCTGTTGGCGATATCACGGTCGTTTGGGCACGCGATGAGGCTGGTGATGTTCGTGGCTTTTTGGTGCCGCAGGACAGTCCCGGTTATCGCGCCGAAACAATCACCGGCAAGGTGTCGTTGCGCGCGATTCACCAGGCGCACATTTGGCTCACCGATGTGCGCGTGCCGAGTAGCGCAATGCTGCCGCACGCGAAGTCGTTTCGCGATACTGCCCAGGTGCTGGCCGCCACGAGGTTGGGGGTGGCGTGGGGTGCGACCGGGCACGCGACTGCAATGTTCGAGTGTGCGCTCACGTATGCCCGGGAACGCACCCAATTTGGCAAACCGTTGGCTGCCTTTCAGTTGGTGCAGTCGCGGCTCAGCGAGATGTTGGCTGATCTCACCTCCATGCAGTTGCACTGTTTGGAACTCGCGAAACGCGAAGCGGATGGCACGATCACCCCAACGCAGGCGTCTCTTGCGAAATTGCATACTACCCGCACGGCTCGGCGGATTGGGCAGCACGCACGGGATTTGCTTGGCGGCAATGGCATTCTTCTGGAGCACCATGTGGTGCGCCACGTGGCTGACGTTGAGGCGATTCACACCTACGAGGGCACGGAGAGCATTCAGTCGTTGCTGGTGGGTCGCGATTTGACGGGTTTCGGCGCGTTCACGTGATGTGGCGGCGCCCGAGTGGCACGTTCAGCACCGATAGGAGCAGCAAGAGCCCCGCAACGGTGAGCACGGCCAGAAACCCGGCATGGTAGCCGTAGGCGGTGACGAGCTGTGAAACGCCGAGTGTGCCGAGCGACTGCCCCACGCCGATGGAGGTGCCGAACAGTGTCATGACGGTGGTGAGTCTGCCAACTGGGGCTACCGCAGCGGCGATACCGAAGACGGTGACGAGCGCGGGCCCGATCCCGATCCCCATGAGCAGCAGCACCAGCGCCGCCATCCATGGGGTGTGGATGCCGGGCACCAGCAGTGCCGCCAGGAACGTGAGTCCCGTCGAAGCTGGCCAGCGCAACCACAGCGAGAATCGCTCTGGCAACAACCCCACCGCGAGGCTGCACCCGGCGGACGTGATTGACATGGCACCGTAGACGAGACCGGTTTGTGTTTCACGATTGATTGCGGCCATAAATCCGGTGAGCGAGGTGAGCGTGCTGCCAAACAGGAGTCCGATTGTGGCCATGCCCAGCAGCGGTATGATCAGACGTGGGGTGCCCAGGCTTCGCAGGGGAGCGATGCGTTCCGTTTGGTTACCGCGACCTCGACTGGCGTAGTGAGCAGATTCGTGCCAGGCGAACGAGATGACGAAGGTGAGCGTGATCGCGACCGACAGGACAATGGGCGCATACGGGTTGACGAGTGTCGCAAGCACCCCAACGAGGACGGGACCAACAATGAATGTGATTTCGTCTGCCGTTGACTCGTATGCCATGGCAGCGTTTATGTGTGCCGGTTGGAGGGTTTCTGCGTGCTGCACGAGCCCGATCCAGCGAGCTCGCGCCATGGGGGCGAGCATCGGACTGGCTAGCCCGACGATGACGGAGCACGCCATGATGGTGGGCAGTGGCAGTCCGGCGTGCACGGCCCCCATGATTCCCGCCAGCCCAACCGAGTTCACGATGGCCACCACGGTGAGCACCCAGCGCTGCCCCCATCGATCTGCCGCAATGCCAATCAGCGGACCGCCGAAGCCGGATGCGAGGCCGACGGTGGCAGATGCCCAGCCCGCGTCGGAGAGAGATGAGCGGGTGGCGGTCACGACGGTGAGCACCCCAACAACGACCATCGCAACGGGCAGCCGACCGATGAAGCCGATGAGGAGAAACCGCATCCCCATGCTTTGAAAGAGTTCTCGATACAGCCCCAAGGGTGTGCGCCTACTGCCTTTCTCTGATTGGTTCGCGTGTGCACGCCCGCTGCCCCGAGAGGGGAACCGGGCGGAACAACTGGAGTGTCGCGCCAACACGCGCTCCGCGTGTAGCGGATCACAATTCAGCTCCCCTATGGTAGCGCAGCGTGGTCAGGCGATGAGACGGTAGAATGGGTGCGGCACGAAAAACGCTGCCCACGCCACACCCGAGGGACACATGAACAAAGCCGAAAGACTCGCCCACATCGAGAAGCAGCCATTCAAAAAAATTGGGGCTCAGTCAGCAGGAATCAGCGGCATCGTCGGAACGGCGAAAGAAATTTTCGCCAACCGCGAAATGCTCTCGCTGCTCATCAAACGTGATCTGAAGTCGCGTTACAAAGACAGCAGCCTGGGGTTTGTGTGGACACTGGTTCGCCCGCTCACCCAACTTGCGATCTATTTTGTTGTGGTGGGTCAGTTCCTGGGCGCAGCCAGAGGCATACCAGAGTTTGCGATTTTCATCTTCACCGGGCTCACCGCCTACGGGTTGTTTGGTGAAATTGTGCTCTCCGGCACAGCGGCCATTGTGGGCAACGCGGGATTGATCAAAAAGATTTATCTGCCGCGCGAGATTTTCCCGCTCGCCGCAACCGGGACCGCGCTGTTCAACTTTGCGGTGCAGTTGATCATCCTTCTGCTCGCCACCCTTGCAGTGGGAAGCTTCCCAACCGCACCGAATGTCCTCTATGCGCTCCCGGCGTTTGCCATCCTGATGCTGTTCGGCCTGTCGTTCTCACTTATCCTGTCCGCTTGGAACGTCTATCTTCGTGACATTCAATACCTGGTCGAGGTCCTAGTCATGATCCTGATGTGGGCTTCGCCGATTATTTACAGTTGGAAGTATGTCAAAGACACCGAGGCGATGAATGGCATTCTCCTCGCGATCTACACGAACAATCCGATTACGCTGGCCGTGCTCGGGTTCCAAAAAGCGTTCTGGACCGCCGGAAACCCAGAGAATGCCGCCAAGTATCCCTGGCTTGCCCCCGAACAGTACCCAGAGTTTCCCGAGAATCTGATGGGTCACATGCTGATTGCTTGCGCCGTCGGCGCGGTGCTGCTCGTTATTTCTCAGCGAATTTTCGCGAAACTTCAGGGCAACTTCGCCCAAGCGCTCTAACCCACACGACAGTTTTCTTGCAGAAAGTATTCGGCAGCATCATGAAC
The DNA here is from genome assembly GCA_964440395.1 of uncultured Microbacteriaceae bacterium. GTDB lineage: Bacteria > Actinomycetota > Actinomycetes > Actinomycetales > Microbacteriaceae > CAYTSH01. The sequence goes on along the minus strand of CAYTSH010000017.1, from coordinate 14,203 downwards.
GCAAAAGATTCCAAGCTCTCCCCGACGGTTCTTGAGGTCGATTCGGTCTCCAAACGATTCGTTATCCGCAAAGATAACTCGCTCAAGGAGCGGGTTGTGACGCTCGGGCGGGGCAAGGCACACAAAGAAGACTTTTGGGCGCTCCGTGATGTGTCGCTGCAGGTACACGCGGGCACAACGATCGGTTTGATCGGTCACAATGGCTCAGGCAAAAGCACACTGCTGAAACTGATTGGTGGGATTGTGGATCCCACTTCAGGAAGCGTCAGGCGACGCGGGAGAATGGCAGCATTGCTCGAGCTTGGTGCTGGCTTCCACCCGGATCTTTCGGGGCGCGAAAACGTCTATCTGAACGCTGCCGTGCTCGGGTTGAGCCGCGCAGAAACGGAAGCTCAGTTTGACAGCATTGTGCAGTTCTCCGGGATCGCAGAATTTATTGACACTCAGGTCAAGTTTTACTCGTCAGGCATGTACGTTCGCCTGGCTTTCGCCGTGGCTGTGCACACCGAGCCAGACATTCTGCTGGTTGATGAGGTGCTTGCGGTCGGAGACGAAGCGTTCCAGCGCAAGTGCATGGACAAAATTAAATCGTTCCAGAGCGAGGGCAGAACCATCATTTTGGTGACGCACAACCTGGGTCAGGTGTTAGAACTCTGCGACAGTGCGGTATTGCTCAACAAAGGCGAGCTCGTGTACCAAGGTGAGCCCCGCGAGGCGGTTGCCTGCTTCCGAGATCTGCTCGAAGAACGTCGCGTGAACGAGCAAAGCGCTGCCGACGAGAAACAGGCGAATGCTGCCTCACACGTAGCGCCGACTGTTCCAGATTTCCGGATCAGCTCGTCGGCAACAGTCGTAGGGCCAAACCCTCACAAACGACTCGAACCCGGCGAGTCACTCCGGATTCACATTTCTATCGATGCCAAACGAGACATCGATGACTGGATCTGCGCAATTCAGGTGGACAACACCATTGGCCAGGCCGTTGTCGGCACCACGAGCAAGCGACTGAACTGCCCTCCTTCACCACTTCGGGGCAAACACGAAGTTGAGTTTATCCTGCATGATTGCCAATTTGGCGAGGGAAAGTTCTTTGTGAACATTTCCATCATGTCTCCCAACGGCGAGCACCTGTTCGACCATCCGCAAAGCTGCTCGTTCAATACGCTGAGCCCGGAAGATTCCCGTGGAATGATTTATGTCTCGCCCACGTTTCACGACCTGAATGCTTCAGCCGACTGATTGTGCGTGATGAGTTCGTAGCCACTCATAAAAGTCCGGTTTGAGGCTGAAGAGAACGTGATTTTGATTCGTTTCGTCCATCACGAATTCGATTTCGGCTTCCAGCTTGCCCAGCTCCCAACCGCGGTTTTTCACAAAGGAACACAACCAGAGATCCTCGATAAACCAGTATCTGGTCGGGAGTTCCCAGAATAGTTTCAGTGAGCGGAACGCGGTACCGTCAATGACCATGCCGCCAGTGCCCGCATAGTCCACCGACGCTCCGGGTGCTGCTGGAACCCGATCAAAGTAGTTGCCAAAAATCGTCCACGCCCACCACCCTTTCGCTGTGCGCCTCGCGAACTGCGCCAACGTGGAACGAACAAAATCAGGTGACACATTCTGGTCGTCATCGAGAAACAAGATGGGACGTTGCTGCCGTCCACGCGCACTCACTTTCCGGGCGACGAAAAAACGCCCCATGCCGCCAGCATTCACCAGTGAGTGAATGAGCGTAACTCTCCCGATAGCACCGGTGGCTTGGAACGACTCGAACACATCGCTGTAGTGACGTCGATCGTGCTTTGCGTTGTTCCAGAGAATGAGGTGGATTGGCGGTGCGTCCTGCTGCGCGTCGATCTGTTCAAGAATTGTCTGCAGCCGGCTTGGCCTGTTCCAGAGGCACATCACCAAGGGGATAGCTGCTTTCGAGTCTTTTCGGTAGGACTTCGTGGTGCCGCGAAACAGCCCAAGTGGCAGCGCGCACCGCAGCAGAACAAAGCGGAGTAGAGCAATCGCTCGCGAACGTATGCGCATGGTGCACTTCACTTCCACACTAATTTTCATCGCCCCTGAAGCACAGAATACTCTCATTGAAGAGTTGGGTATCCGTGCGCATTGACTGGTATCGTAGCTAAGTTACCAAGATTCAGAACCCTCATCCTAATTGCAGCACCCACCGCGAGCATTTTGTTACGAATATAAGGAATTTGCATGAAACTCGTCATGACCCTCATGGTCCGAGATGAAGCCGACATCATCGATACGATGATTCGACACCACCGGGAGCAGGGCATAGACAAGATGATCGTCACAGACAATGGTTCGATTGACGGAACCCGCGAAATTCTGGAGCAGTTCGAAGCCGAAGGTTTTGTCGACCTCCGTCACGATCCCGTGCATCTTAAACAGCAAGCACTGCGAGTAACAGCAATGGCGCGCGATGCAGCCACGCTGTACGGCGCGGATTGGGTGATCAACGCGGATGCTGACGAGTTTTGGGTTGCCGCAAACCGATCCCTGACGGTTCGCGAAGCCCTGGAACACACCCCGAAGGAAATTTGCTCATTCACGGTGCCGGTCATTGACATGACGGGACCGGCTGCGCTGGCGGGGACCGGACTCTCCCGACTCATCTACCGAGACCAGCGTTCCAGGTCACAGCTAGCGGCAGCCGGACTGCACGCGCACGCAACTCCAGATGTGGTGCACATTGGCGATCCGCTCGTCGAGGTTGTCCAGGGAAATCATACGGCGTCAATCGATTCTCAGGGCGTGCCGCCTGCAGGCTACGAATTGGAGATCTTGCATTTTCCGTGGCGCTCCTGGCAGCAGTTCAGTAGGAAAGTTACCAACGCCGGACTGGCTTACGAGATGAACCCCGATCTTAACCCTAGCCCGAATCACCACGGCATGCGTGATTACCGGCGCTACAACGAGGGAACGCTGCTGCCACAGTATCTCGCACGGTCGGTCGAAGACTCGCTCGCGACTGAATTGATTGAAGCAGGGGCGTTAAGCATCGACCGCACCATTGCAGAGCGTTTCATCTCCCCCGTGCCGGATCGCGCTGTGCCGGATACCGGAATTGTCACGACTCCTGCCGCGGTGCTCCTCGCGAGAGCCGCAAACGAGCACGAGTATTCGGCGAAAACCCTGAGAAGCGCGCACGACCAACTCGCCGCGGAGCACAGCGCTTTGATGTCGGAGTTTGCAGAGCTTACGGCGCGACACCGGAATCTTGAGCGGGAGCGTGACAGCCTGTCAGCGATCAACGCGCGCTACCGCGAACGCTTCTCGGTTCGGCTCACAGACGGCGTCAACCGACTGTTCCGTCGACACTGAGCCGGCATCGAGCCGAACCTGTGCTGACACTGAGCTGACACTGTGCTGACACCGAGCAGCCAGACCAGCAGATACACGAACATCGGCGGGTCGCAATCCCGTTTATAGGGTTGCGACCCGCCGATGTTTGTTCAGCCGAAGCGGTTAGGCTTGAAGCAGCGAGATGAGATATTCGCCGTAGCCGCTCTTTTTCAGTGGCGCGGCCAACTGTTCAAGTTGCGCGTCACTGATCCACCCGGCACGCCAGGCGATTTCCTCAATGCAGCCCACCTTGAATCCTTGTCGATCTTCGATCACGCGAACATACTCTGAGGCCTGCATCATCGATTCAAACGTTCCCGTGTCGAGCCACGCGGTGCCCCGATCGAGCACATGAACCTGAAGTTTGTGCGCCTTAAGATATTCTTCGTTAACGCTGGAAATTTCAAGTTCCCCGCGCGCGCTCGGCTGGATCGACTTTGCGATCTGCACAACGCTGTTGTCGTAAAAGTAGAGGCCGGGCACAGCATAGTTGCTCTTTGGCATTTCGGGCTTTTCTTCGATCGACAATGCGGTAAAAGTGTCATCAAACTCCACCACGCCATAAGCCTTCGGGTTGCTCACGTGGTAGGCAAAGATGAGCGCGCCTTCGATTGAATCGTAGGTTCGCAGGTGCGAGCCAAGGCCGGTGCCGTGGAAGATGTTGTCGCCCAGCACCAAGGCAACGCTATCGTCGCCAATGAACTCCTCGCCGATAATAAAGGCCTGCGCGAGTCCATCCGGCGATGGTTGCACGGCGTATTCCAGCCGGATGCCCATAGCCGAGCCGTCGCCAAGCAGCGCACGAAACTGCTCGTTGTACTCCGGGGTGGTAATAATCAGAATCTCACGGATTCCGGCCATCATGAGCGTCGACAGCGGGTAATAGACCATGGGCTTGTCGTAGATGGGCATCAGTTGTTTGGAAATACCTTTGGTGATTGGCCACAGCCGGGTGCCGGATCCACCGGCCAGAATGATACCTTTCATGAGCGTTGCCCACTTTCCTTGAGTTCTTCATAAAACCCGAGCGCCTGCTCCCAGGTCGGCAGAATGCCGAGCTCTGCAGCTTCAGCGAGCCCGGGCGCATCGGTATCTTTCGGCGAAAGCAGCAGTTCGCCCGCTGCTTCCGGGAACACGAGACCAATTTCCGCATCGAGCGGGTTCACGCCGTGCTCTCTGGGCGCGTTGAATGGTGCTGAAACCAGGTAGCTGACGGTTGCCTGCTCAGTGAGGGCAACAAACGCGTGCCCAAGCCCCTCAGCAATGTAGATTGCTTTTCGCTCCGTGTCGTCGAGCAACACCGAATCCCACTGCCCGAAGGTCGGTGAGCCGACCCGGATATCGATAACGAAGTCGAGCACCGCTCCATGCGTGGCGGTGACATATTTCGCTTGACTCGGTGCGATTTCTGCAAAGTGGATGCCGCGCACCGTGCCGCGCTTGGAGACTGACGTGTTGGACTGGGCAACACGCAGTGGGTGACCGATAGCTTCGGCGAGCAGGTCTCCCCGGAACCATTCAAGGAACACGCCACGATCATCTGGAAACTGTTTTGGGGTGATCTCATACGAATGAGGTACACGAAGTTCACGAATATTCACCCGCTTATCTTACGCCACAGTGGCGAAATTCCGGGCATTCTTGGCGACGTTTTCCGGCTGGAACGCACCCACAGCATCCGGCACCCGAGGCGCACCGCACTTCTCTCCGCGCATTCATTAGACTGGTGAATGTTATGGATTGCGCACAACCACCCCAAAATCAACTTCGTGTTGCGGTCGTCGTTGTGAGCTACGCTTCCTCCGCTGAGATTGCGGCGCTGTTGGCCTCGCTGCCGAGCGAGGTGCCGTTTGAACTTGAGGTAATCGTTGCGGACAATAAACCAGACGAGGATGCCGTGGCTGCTATTGCCGAAACGTTCGGCGCGCACTACCTCGCTTGCCCTGACAATCCCGGCTACGGCACCGCGGTAAATCGCGCGGTGCGGGCGCTACCCACCGCCCCAGACTGGATACTGGTGTGCAACCCCGACCTGGTGCTCCAGAAACAATGCCTGGAACGTCTCGTCGCTGCGGCTAGGGAGGAGCCTCGCCTCGGGGCGATAGGACCGCTCATTCGGGAGGGTGACGGCAGCATTTTTCCGTCAGCGCGAAAAATCCCTTCGCTGCGCACCGGCATAGGCCACGCACTCTTCGCCGGACTGTGGCCCACGAACCCGTGGAGCACGAGCTACCGCAACGAGACCCGCAGCGATGGACGCCGGGACACGGGGTGGCTCTCCGGCGCCTGCCTCCTGATCGCGTACGACGTGTTTCAGCAGCTCGCCGGATTTGATGAGCACTACTTTATGTATTTCGAGGACGTTGACCTGGGCTACCGCATCCAACAATTGGGGCTGCGGTCGGTGTATGAACCGGCGGCGGAGGCAATTCACACCGGCGGGCACTCAACGCAGCACAACAGCACCGCCATGCTCACCGCGCATCACCGCAGCGCAACGCGCTTTTTGACGCGCAAATACAGTCGAGCCTGGCACTGGCCGCTCCGCGGAATTCTCCGGATCGGCCTCATGCTGCGGCTCCAGGTAGCCATCAGATCGAAACGCGGCAAAGGTTCGGCCTAACCACCGCACCAAACACGCCGGGTCAAGGCTGCGCCAAGCGGGACGGACACCCGCAGCACGCGCACCCAGCAGCGTGCGCGGAAGCACGGATGCGCGGATGCGCGGGTGCTCGGGTGCGTCCCGCAGCCGACATCACGCTAGAATTGTGGGAAGTGTTTTGACGAACTTTACCGAAAAGGAACCCATGAACATCCTCGTTACCGGCGGAGCCGGCTTTATCGGGTCGAACTTCGTGCGCCGCACGCTGCAGGACGCATACCCAGGCCTTGAAGGGGCAAACGTTGTCGTACTCGACGCGCTGACGTATTCCGGAAACCTTGCAAACCTTGCCCCGGTCGCCGATTCGGCGCGTTACAGCTTTGTTCACGGCGATATTCGCGATGGTGCACTACTTGATCGCATCCTGCCGGACATTGACACGATCGTGCATTTCGCAGCCGAAAGCCACGTCGATCGTTCGGTGCGCGACAGCACCATTTTCGTGGAGAGCAACGTCCTCGGCACGCAGCAACTGCTTGACGCGGCGCTGCGCAACAACGTGGCACGCTTCGTGCATGTCTCCACCGACGAAGTGTATGGTTCAATCGCTGAAGGTTCGTGGGACGAACAGCAACCGCTGGAACCCAACTCGCCGTATTCCGCATCGAAGGCCGGCAGCGACCTGCTCGCCCGCAGCTACCACCGCACGCACGGCATGAACATTTCCATTACCCGCTGCTCAAACAATTACGGCCCCTACCACTTCCCCGAGAAGGTCATCCCCCTCTTCGTCACCAACCTTATTGACGACAAAACGGTTCCACTCTATGGCGAAGGCAACAACATTCGTGACTGGTTGCACGTGGACGACCACACTCGCGGCATCGCGATGGTGGTTGTGGGCGGCCGCGCCGGCGAAATCTACAACATTGGTGGCGGCACCGAACTCACCAATAAAGAACTCACCCAGCTGCTGCTCGACGCAACCGGGAAAACCTGGGATTCGGTGGAGCACGTAGCGGATCGACTCGGGCACGACCTGCGCTACTCGGTTGACATCAGCAAGATTCGCGCCGAACTTGGCTACGAACCACAGGTGCCATTCGAGCAGGGCCTTGCCGACGTGGTGCAGTGGTACCGCGACAACCGCGAATGGTGGGAGCCACTCAAGGCGAAAGCGGCACTGAGCTAACTCATGAGCCGCATCCTCATCACCGGCGCCGGCGGCATGCTCGCGCACGACCTCCTGCGCACGTTCACCGAACACGACGTCACCGCACACGCCCGCCAGTCACTGGACATCACCGACCGCGAGTCCGTGCTCGACGCCTGTGCGGATCACGACGTCATCATTAACGCCGCCGCCTACACGGCCGTCGATGCCGCAGAAACCGATGAGGATGCGGCCAACCGCATCAACGCCCTGGGTGCGGAACACCTCGCGCACGCGGCGAAACGCCACGGCGCGAAACTCGTTCAGGTCTCCACAGACTACGTGTTCGATGGCACCGCCACGCAGCCATACGCTGAGGAAACAGCGCACTGCCCCATTTCGGCCTACGGACGGACGAAAGCTGCCGGCGAACAAGCCGTGCGCAGCATCCACCCCAATGGAAGCTACGTGGTTCGCACCGCCTGGCTGTACGGCGTGCACGGGGCAAACTTCGCCCAAACCATGCTGAACCTTTCCGCAAAAATGCCGAGCATCAACGTTGTGGCCGACCAGCACGGGCAACCAACCTGGACGTTCGATCTCGCCCAGCAGATCGCGGCACTCATCAACCGGGATGCCCCGGCTGGCATATACCACGGCACCAGTGCGGGCCAAACCACCTGGCACGGTTTCGCGCGCGAAGTGTTTCGCCTGGCGGGGCTGGATCCCGAACGCATTCAGGCGACCGACAGCAGCAGCTTCGTCCGCCCCGCACCACGGCCTGGGTACTCCGTGCTCGGCCATGACGCGTGGCTGCGCGCCGGCATCAGCCCGATTCGCCCGTGGGATGAGGCACTCGCGGCCGCGTTCGCTGCGGGAACATTCACCGCCCCGCACCAGGAACCATGACCACACTGAGCCTCATCGGCCAGTCGCAACTGCCGGGGAGTAGCGCCGCGCAGCGCGACTATGTTCGTGATTTGACGCGCAGCGTTGTCGCGACCGCGCCCAGAAACTGTGACACGCAGGTGGTGCTCAGCAAAACGGATCATGAGGAACGTTCGTTTTATGAGCGCCACTGCCCCACCGCGACAATCGTGACGGTCGGCGGAAGCCCCGCCCTCGTTGCCGCCACCTGGTCGCGCGGGTTGGGCACCCGCGGGGCGCATGAACTCAGCCACTCCGCCTCCTGGCTTGCCCCGCTGCACCCGCACGACGGGGTGAATGACGGGGTGCAAACCACGCTCACCCTGAGCGACACCACACCGTGGAGCCACCCGCACGCCTACACCCCGGCGCAGCTGCGTTGGTATCGCCGCCAACTCAATCGGGCCAAACGGCACGCCGACGCGATCGTGTTGCCCTCACACACCGCGGCGGTGGCACTGAACAGCATATTTCGTTTCGGTGACCGGCTTCGCGTGCTCCCGACCGGCGTGCCCACTTCTATTCTGAGCGCGGCAAGCGCCGATGACGCCCCAATCGAACCGCCGGTTGCCGCCCCCTACCTCGTTGCCGAAGGGGGGATGACCCCGCTCGATGAACTTGGCGATGCCATCGCCGCGCTCAGCCCGGCACACGGCGCATCAAGCGCGCTCAGCCTCGTGATCATTGCACGCGACGGCATCAACCAGGCACTGCTGCAACAGGCGCTGCACGAGCATCAGGTTTCAGCAGAACGCATCCGAGTTTTTACCAGCCCGAACGGCAACACCATCCAGGCACTGTACCGCGGCGCTATGGCGCACGTCATCACCGCGCGCAGCGACCGGTTCCCCACCTCCATGCTGGTTGCGATGACGCTCGGCGTGCCGGTCGTTCACTTTCGCACCGACGTGCTCGAAGAGGTGAGTGCCGGTGCGGGGCACTCCATTGAGCTTCCCCCGCTCGACGACCCGGCAGAGCGGGCTGCCCGGCTCAGCGCGGGCATCACCGAAGTGGCCGAATCGGTCGCGCTTCGCCAACGACTCAGCACCCTCGCCAGCGACCGCTCACACGTGTTGAGTTGGCGCGAAGCGGGCGAGCGCGTGTGGCAACTGCACGCCGAACTCTAGGCGAAGGCGCTACTGCGCTGCCGGCGCGGGGTGCAGCACCCCGGCCAGGTAGTCGTGAATATAGGCAATATCCGGGTTGTCAGGATCAAACTCCGGCGGCACCAGGTTGATGCGCACAATTTCCTGTTCCTTCGTTTTCAACGCGAGGCTCACAAAGAAGCCAAGCATCGATTCGGGGATGTCTGTGGTGACGATTGCCGAACCGGCTTGCGATATTCCCTGAAACTTTTTCAGCAAGTTTCCGGGGGTGAACTGTTGAAAAATTGCCAACTGTAACTGGCGCTGACGTTCCATGCGATCCCAGTCGGAACTGTCAAAGCGCGACCGGGCAAACCACAGCGCGCGCTGACCGTCAAGGGTTTGCACACCCGGTTCGATCCATTCCGGCACCTCCCCCTCAAAGCCGTAAGCAACCAGCGGAATGCGATCCTGCACGTCCACGGTCACCCCGCCCAGCGCGTCAATCATCGAGGCGAACCCGGCCATGTCAACCATCACATAGTACTGAATGGGGATACCGGTAATGCCCTCAACGGCATCCTTTGTGGCTTCAATCCCCGGGCGGCTCCCCTGCGCCACCGCGTCGGGATACACCTCATCGTAAAACGCCTCCACCACATTGAACACGCCGTTCGCTTTGCAATCAAACAGGCCGTCACTGTTGTACAGGTAGTACTCGTACAGCGGCGAAGACTCGGGCAGGTCGAAACCGCACAGGTCCCGCGGAACGCCAACCATCACCGCCTGCCCCGTTGTCGCATCCACGCTCACAACGGTCATCGAGTCCGGCCTGATGCCGTCGCGATCCTCACCCGCATCGGCACCAATGAGCAGGATGTTGTACCTACCATCGATCGGATCAACCGGTTTCGCCTGCACAAACACTGTGCTCACCAGCCCGCGCTGTGACTGCACCAAAAACGCCGCATAGGCGGGCATCGATACGCTCAGCGCCATGGTGACGGTGGCCAGCATGCCGAGCAGCAACCGCATGTTGCGCTGCACCCGAACCAGTTTCAGCAACACCATTGTGTTGAGCGTGAGCACCAGCCACAACACCGCATAGGCCAGCAGCACGCCCTGAATGACCAGCAGCGACCAGCTGCGGGTCAGCAGCGAAAAGAGCAGCTCCGGCCGCACCGTGTAGGCGACCACCGCCCCAATGAGCAGGCTCCACAGCAGCGCGGTGCTCAGCAGCCCCAGCCGGCCCAGCCGCCTGTTTCCCGCCAACACCTGCGGCGCGCCGGGCAGCACAATTCCCAGCGCGAGCAGCCACCAGGCGCGCTTCGTCATTCCCTGTGCCGTGAGGGAATGCGGGTAACGAATCGGATACTCGATACTCATAGGCTCAGTTTCAGTGCCGCGTTCTTTTGCGCTACCAGCTCGGCCAGCGATTCGCGGTAGTGATCGAGCTGGGCGGCGAGCTTGGGATCAAAAGCCCCGAGCATCCGCACCGCCAGCAGGCCAGCGTTGAACGCGCCCCCAATCGAAACCGTTGCCACGGGAACCCCGGCGGGCATCTGCACGATCGACAGGAGTGAATCCATGCCGTCAAGGGTGCGCAACGGCACGGGCACCCCAACCACCGGCAGGGAGGTGACCGCGGCGAGCATCCCGGGCAGGTGGGCGGCCCCGCCGGCGCCGGCGATGATTACGCGCAACCCGCGTGCCGCCGCTTCGCGGCCGTAGTGCATCATCTTGTCCGGGGTGCGGTGGGCGCTGAGCACCTCCACCTCAAACGGCACGTCGAACTGCCGCAATGCCACGGCGGCCTGCTCCATGACCGACCAGTCGGAATCAGAACCCATCACCACCCCGACCAGCGGGGTGTTCGCTTCAGAAACGCTCATTAGATTATGGTACCCGGCTGACAGAATCAGACCCGCCAGTGCGTTCGTGTGTTGCCGAAGACATCAAGACGCTCCTGGCTCAGTCGAGGAACTCGGCGATGCCCTGCGGGGTGCGCTGACTGCGACGCCACGGCTCGCGGGCGCGCCGCGCAACCGCGCGCACCCGCAACGATTCCTCGGTTTTCAGCACCGCAAGTGCCGCATACACCGCCGCGTATTCCTCCTCGGAAACACCGCGCGTGTGCACCTGCAACTGCAAATCTGGGAGTTCATCCTGAATATGCACAACGCCGCCTTAGAGTGGAATGTTGCCGTGTTTTTTGGCGGGCTGATCAGCGCGTTTCCCGCGCAAACCGCGCAGTGCTTTCACCACGGCAAGACGGGTGCCGGCGGGTTCGAGCACGTTATCAATCTCACCGCGTTCCGCAGCCAAGAAGGGGCTCGCAACGTTGTAGGTGTAGTTGTTGGCCAGCTCGGTTCGCAACTGTTGCACATCGCTTCCCGCGGCCTCTGCCTGTTTCAGCTCGTGACGATACAGGATATTGATTGCGCCGGCACCGCCCATCACCGCGATCTCAGCGGTCGGCCACGCAATGTTAATGTCGGCGCCGAGCTGCTTCGAACCCATCACAATGTAAGCCCCGCCGTAAGCTTTCCGGGTGATCACCGTGACCAGGGGCACGGTTGCCTCCGCGTACGCATACAAGAGTTTCGCGCCCCGACGGATCACACCCGTCCACTCCTGATCGGTGCCGGGCAGGAACCCGGGCACGTCAACCAGCGTCAAAATCGGAATGGAGAACGCGTCACAGAACCGCACAAAGCGTGCCGCCTTTTCGCCCGCCTCAATGTTCAGCGTGCCGGCCATCACGTTCGGCTGATTCGCCACCACCCCAACCGAACGCCCCTCAATGCGCCCAAACCCCACAACAATGTTGGGGGCAAACAGGGGCTGCACCTCCAAAAATTCGCCAGCATCCATAATCGATTCAATAATGGCGTGCATGTCGTAGGGCTGATTCGGGCTATCAGGAATAATGCTGTTCAGTTTGCGATCCGCGTCGGTAATCTCCAGCGGCGTTTCGCTGTCATAGACGGGCAGTTCTGCCAGGTTATTGTCGGGCAGGTAGCTGACCAGCGCGCGCGCATAATCAAGCGCGTCATGCTCGTCCGCAGCAAGATAGTGCGACACCCCCGAAACGGTGTTGTGGGTGAGGGCGCCGCCCAGCTCCTCAAAGCCAACCTCCTCGCCGGTGACCGTTTTGATCACGTCCGGCCCGGTGACAAACATGTGGCTGGTCTTATCGACCATGATGACAAAATCGGTGAGCGCAGGCGAATACACCGCGCCACCGGCAGCCGGCCCCATAATGATCGAAATTTGTGGAATCACGCCGCTGCACATGGTGTTCAGCCGGAAAATCTCCGCATACTTCCCAAGCGCAACCACCCCCTCCTGGATGCGGGCGCCGCCAGAATCCAGAATGCCAAGAATCGGCACCCCGGTCTTCAGGGCAAACTGCATGATCTTGACAATCTTCTCGCCAGCCACCTCACCAAGCGAGCCACCAAAAATCGTGAAATCCTGCGAATACACCGCAACCTGGCGACCCTGAATGGTGCCCGCACCGGTAATCACAGAATCGCCGTACGGGCGATTGCGCTCCATGCCAAACGCCTGGGTGCGGTGACGCACAAACTTGTCAAACTCCACAAAAGAACCCGCATCGAGCAGCGCCTCAATGCGCTCCCGCGCCGTCAGTTTGCCCTTCGCGTGCTGCTTCGCCTCGGCGGCGGCGTTCCGCTCATGCACCGCCTCGGTGTATCGCTGGCGATGATCCGCAATTTTTCCGGCGGTAGTGGACAGGTCTGGGCCGTTCTCGGCGCTGGGTTCGGTGCGTGCAACAGTCACGAAAGCCACTCTACCGCGGACCACACCCCAACGGGTGACGTAGGCACCTCACAAACAACGCGCCATCCTGTGCACGAAAACCACAACACCCCTCGCGGTGCGGGCTGCACGCAGCGCACCAAACCAGCCAAAGGCTGCGGTAGCCTACGGGTATGCGGACCGACGGCATCCCCCCCATTGAATGGCACACCACAAGCACATCAACCAACGCAAGCCTCGCCGCAGCGCTCCACCACCCCCAACACGGCCACTGCATCGCCACCACTCACCAAACCGCGGGACGCGGGCGGCTCGACCGCCGCTGGGAACAACCCCGCGACGGCGGCATCGCGCTCTCCCTCCTGCTGCGCACAGCCAACCGGCCCGCAACCGCGCCACTCATCCCACTCATTCCGCTCATTGCCGCGAGCGCCGTCGCCCACAGCCTGCGCCCACTCTGGCCCGCGCCAGCCACCCCGCCCGACATCGCCGTCAAATGGCCCAACGATGTGCTCATCGCCGGCCGAAAAGTGTGCGGCATCCTCTGCGAACTCACCCCGGGCGGCGCGGTGATCGTTGGCATCGGCGTGAACACCACCCTCACCAAACCCCAACTCCCCACCCCAACCGCCACCGCACTCAACCTCGAAGGCGTCACCGTCCAGCCCAAACAACTCGCAACCACAATTCGGGATGCCGTGCTCGCGTTCACCGCCGACGCCGCCACACCCGGTGGTCACCAACGCACCCTCGCGGTGCTGCGCGCCGACCGCGCAACGATCGGGCAACGCGTGCGGGTGCAACTGCCCGCCAGCGAACCCGGCGCACCCGCAACCTACCTCCACGGAATCGCGCGAAACATTACGGACGGCGGCGCGCTCACCATCGCACCCGACGGCGGCGGCCCCGAACAGCACCTGCACGCCGGGGATGTGACGCACGTGCGAGCCGTGGCACAATAAAGAGGACAGCCGCGAAGACACTTCGCCCACGACCGCGAGTGAAGGGGACCACAGGGACATGACGTTTCCGGGCAGCCCAACACCCCCGCGCCGTCCGACAGTTTCCGGCAACCCGCCCGCGGGTGTGCACCCGATCGACGCGGCGCTCCAACCGGCGCACGACGCCCACCTGCGCCCGGAGGTTCGGCTGCTGCGACTGCGCCCGCATGCCCGCCGGCTCACATTCCCCGTGATCTTCGGCCTGTGCAGCGCCTACTTCACCGGGTGGTGCCAGGGCGCCCTGCCAGAACTGTGGCAGCAGATCGGCGCCCTCAGCATCGGCGGCTGC
>CAYTSH010000016.1:0-18830 GCA_964440395.1 uncultured Microbacteriaceae bacterium | reverse complement strand
CAACCGGCCCGCCGCGGAGCGTGCCTGGATCGCCGCCGCGGCGGCTGGTGAGGCTGCGGCTGATGCTGCGGGCGGTGCTGGGAGCGGTGCGGCAGGCGGTGCTGCGGGCGGTGCGGCTGGCGAAGTTGCGGGCGTGGCTGCGGGCGGCGCAGCGACCACCGCAGCGACCACCGCGGCGAGCGGGGCTGCGACGCCTGCTGTGGCCGCCCTGCCCGCGCAGACCGACGTGATAGTCGTGGGAGCAGGGCTCGCCGGGCTCGCCGCGGCCCGGGCGCTCATCGACGCGGGGCGAACCGTGCGCGTGCTCGAAGCCCGCGACCGGGTGGGTGGCCGCACCGAACGTGGCAGCACCCAAAATGGCGAGTGGCTCGACCTGGGTGGACAATGGATCGGCCCCGGACACGACCGCATGTATGAGCTCGTTGCGGAGCTTGGCCTCGCCACGACCCCGGTGTTCAACACCGGCAAAACCATCGTCTTTTTCGGCGACAAGAAAACACTCATGGGTTCCGCAAAGGGCGCCATCCCAAAACTCAACCCGTTCGCCCTGGCAGACCTGGCGCAGGGACTCGCCCGTTTCGGCGCGCTCGCGAAACGAATCGACCCTGCCGCGCCGTGGCAGGCGCACAAGGCCGCGCAGCTTGATCAGCAAACCTTCGCAACCTGGGTGGATCGCAACCTGCGCACCAGGAGCGGTCGAGCCTACTTTCGTATCGCCTGCGAAGCAGTGTTTGCGGCGGAACCGTGCGATATTTCGCTGCTGCACGCCGCGTTCTACACCAAATCGAACGGGGACCTCGAAACGCTTATGGCGGTGGATCGGGGTGCGCAGCAGGACCGCATTTGGGGTGGCAGTGCACAGGTGTCCGAACGGCTCGCTCAATTGGTGGATGCCGCCCCCGGCGGCGCCGTCGAGCTCGCCTCGCCGGTGCGTGCGGTGATTCACCACGGGCACGAAGCCGCGGCGGCTGGTGCGCCCACCGGCGGGGTTGCCGGCGCCGGGCATCCCGACCCATTGATCACGGTGCACACGCGTGACGGTCGTGCGTTCCAGGCGCGGCGGGTGATCATGGCAATCCCGCCAACGCTGGCGGGGCGAATCGAGTATGACCCGCCACTGCCCGGGTGGCGGGATCAGTTGACGCAGCGGGTTCCGGCTGGTTCGGTGATCAAACTGTTTGCGGTGTACCGGCGGCCGTTCTGGCGCGACGCGGGGTTGAACGGGCAGGTTGGTTCGGAGCGTGGGCCGGTGAAGGTGGTGTTTGACAACACCCCTGAGGGTTCGGAACAGGGCGTGCTGTTGGGGTTCATGGAGGGTGACGACGGGCGTCGTTGGGCGCGAGCCACCCCAAGGGAGCGCAAAGCCGCGTTCATTGCGTGCCTGGAGAACTATTTTGGTGAAGCCGCGCGTGACGTGGTGGAGTATCACGAACGCGACTGGATGGCTGAAGAGTTCAGCCGCGGCTGTTACGGTGCCCATTTTGGCCCGGGCACCTGGACCGCGTACGGTCCGGCGCTGCGGGAACCCATCGGGCACGTGTATTGGGCCGGTGCGGAGTGCGCCGAGGTCTACAACGGCTACATGGAGGGCGCGGTGCGTTCCGGCGAGGCGACCGCCGCGCAAGTCTTGGCCGGGTTTGCTGCGCCGGGCGCCGCGCCTAACACCGCGCCGAACGCCGCGCCGGATAACTCGCCGCGGGCAACCCTCAGGGAGGATGCGGTATGAGCACAACACCGGATGCCGAGGCAACCGTGGCGGTGCACGCGAGCGGGCTGGTGAAACGGTTTGGGGACACGCACGCGGTGCAGGGTATCGATTTGCTCATTCCGCGGGGATCGTTTTTTGGGATTGTCGGTCCGAACGGGGCGGGGAAAACCACCACACTTTCCATGATGACGGGGCATGTTCGGCCAGATTCGGGTGGGGTGCGGCTGTTTGGTATTGACGTGTGGCAGCAGCCGCTGCAGGCAAAACATCTCGTTGGGGTGTTCACCGATGAGACGCAGTTGTTTACGCTCCTCAGCGGGCGGCAACTGGTGGTGTATGCGGCGCTGTTGCACGGGCTGAGTCGGGAGGTGGCGAACAGCCGGGCCGACGATTTGCTGCACCTGTTCGGGTTGGCGGCCGCTGCGGATGTGATTGTGGGTGACTATTCGGCGGGGATGACGAAGAAAATTGGCATCGCGACCGCACTGGTGCACGCGCCGAAACTGCTCATTCTGGACGAACCGTTTGAAGCGGTGGACCCGGTTTCGGCGGCGAACATTCGCGACGTGCTGGGCGGGTTTGTGGCGAACGGCGGCACAGTGTTGCTTTCCAGCCACTCAATGGAGTTGGTGGAACGGATGTGTGACCGGGTGGCCCTGATTGATGCGGGGCAGGTGAAAGCGGTTGGCACACTCGATGAGGTGCGTGCCGGGTTGAGCCTGGAGGAGAGGTTTGTGCAGTTGGTTGGTGGGCGCACGCATTCTGAGGGGCCTTCGTGGTTGCTCACCTCCTGAGGTTGCGCGCCTCGCTGCTGCTGAACAGCTACAAGCGCAGCACCACGGCGTTGGTGTTGAGTATCCTGTGGTGGTGTTCATGCGCCGTGCTGGTATCGATCGCCGTCGGCATTGCCGCGTTCGGCGCTGCCGCGTCTCCCGCACAGATTGTCGAAACAACGGTCTGGATTCAGTCAATTGCGGCACTCGCGTGGCTGCTTGTGCCGTTGCTGCTCACCGGAATGGAACAGACCGTTTCGGTGCGGTCGCTGGAGCGGTTTCCGCTCCGGGTCGGCACCATACAGTGGGCGTTTCTGCTGAGCGGGATTTGCACGGGCGCGGGGGTGGCGACGTTACTCTCCGGCGCGGCGCTCATGTTCACGTGGCGGCGCGAGCCGACCGCTGCGTTCACTGCGCTGCTGTGCGCCGCAGCGTTCGCCATGTTTTGCGTGCTCGCCTCTCGTGTTGTGTTGAGCGTGTCGGAGCCGCTGGTGGTTGGCCGGTTGGGCAAAGTTGTCTCTGTTGTGTCGTTACCCCTGCTGCTGGGGCTCATCCTGGTTGCCCCGTCGGTGCCGGCGTTGCAACCGATTGCGGCTGATGGGGTGGCAGAAGTGCTGGCTTGGACACCACTCGGGGTGTGCGCGGCGCTTCCCGGCGACGTGGCGAGCGGCGCCTGGGGTGTGGCGTTGGCGCGCACGGCGGTGTTGTGCGGCAGTTGTGTGCTGCTGTGGCTGGTGTGGCGGGCTTTGCTTGCCAGGCAGCTCAGTGGACGCACCGCACGGCGCGTGGTGGGCGCGCGCAGCCGCGGGCTTGGCACGCTGCGGTTCGCCGGTCGAAGCGCCGGCGCAGCCGTGTTCGCCCGCTGTCTCGGTTTTTGGTACCGTGACCCGCGATCCTTGCGAACACTGGTCATGGCCGCCGCGCTCGGGCTGCTGTACATCGGTTTGAGTGTTTTGCCCAGTCTTGAGGTTGAGGTTTCGAGCGACTCGACGGGTGACGCCAGCTCCGAGGTGAATCTGGGGCTGCTCGCACTGCTTGCACCGTTTCTGATGGCGCTCATTTTGGGCTCTTCGTTGATGAATGCAGTGGCGTTGGATGGGAAAGCGTTTGGGATGCACGTGAATGCCGGCATCGCGGGTTCGGCTGACCGGTTCGGGCGGTTGTGTGCTGCACTCGTGTATCAGCTGCCGCTGGTGTTGCTCGGCGCGGTGATCAGTGCGGCGACGAGCGGAACGTTTGCGCAGTTGCCGGGTCTGCTTGGCGCCAGCCTGTGTCTGCTTGGTGCGGGCAACGGCATTTCATTGGTGTTTTCAGCGTTTCGGGTTTTTCCGGTGCAACGCATTGGTGACAGCCCGTTCAAACAGCCACCCAGCGGCGGCGCGTCGACGCAGTTGCTGAACCTGCTGGTCATCCTGCTCGGGGGGTTGCTGATGTTGCCCGTCGGGTTGTGTTTGGTGTTTGGGTGGCTGACCGAGAGTTCCGGGCTGATTTGGCTGTCGTTCGCTGTGGGCGCGCTGTTGTGCGTTGGCTACAGCTGGCTGGGTTGCGTGTGGGGCGGTAGAATCATGGACCGCAACTTGCCTGAGCTGATGGCACAGATTCACCGTGCGGAGGCATTGGCCTGAGCGGGGGAGCGTTACCGGTCGCGAGGGGCGGCACCCACGTATTCCGCCAGGTGTTGCCCGGTGATGGTGCTGCGTGCGGCGACGAGCTGCGCCGGTGTGCCCTCGAATACGACTGTGCCGCCGTCATGACCGGCGCCCGGGCCAACATCGATGATCCAGTCGGCGTGCGCCATGACCGCCTGGTGGTGTTCCACAACGATCACGCTTTTGCCGCGTTCAACCAGCCGGTCGAGCAGCCCGAGAAGCTGTTGCACGTCGGCGAGGTGCAGGCCCGTGGTCGGTTCGTCGAGCACATACACGTCACCCTCTTCGGCCATGTGACAGGCGAGTTTCAGCCGTTGGCGTTCACCGCCCGAGAGGGTGTTGAGTGGCTGCCCGAGGGTGATGTAGCCGAGGCCGACCTCTACGAGTCGATTGACGATGGCGCTGGCTGCGGGCATGGCGGCTTCGCCGGAGCCGAACAGGTCGGCCGCTTGCGCCACGCTCATTCCGAGCACTTCGCTGATGTTGAATCCGCCCAGGGTGTATTCGAGCACGCTCGGTTGGAAGCGTTTGCCTTCGCACGCTTCGCAGGTGGTGCTCATGCTGGCCATGACCCCGAGGTCGGTTATGATCACACCGGCACCGTTGCAGGCGGGGCAGGCACCTTCGGAGTTTGCGCTGAACAGTGCGGGTTTGACCCCGTTGGCTTTCGCAAATGCTTTGCGAATCGGCTCCAGCAGACCGGTGTAGGTGGCGGGGTTGCTGCGCCGGGATCCTTTAATTGCGCTCTGATCAATGGTGACCACCCCGTCTCGGGGCGCAATGTGGCCGTGCACGAGGGAGCTTTTGCCTGACCCGGCCACCCCGGTGACGCAGACGAGCACACCGAGCGGCACGTCAACGTGCACGTCACGCAGGTTGTTGGTGCGGGCATCCGATATGGTGATTGTTCCGGTTGCGGCGCGCACGGCGGGTTTGAGGGAGGCGCGGTCATCGAAGTGCCGACCGGTTACCGTGTCGCTGGCGCGTAGCCCGTCGAGACTGCCCTGGTAGGTGACGTACCCGCCGGCGCTTCCGGCGCCCGGCCCGAGGTCGATGATGTGGTCGGCGATTGCGATGGTTTCGGGTTTGTGTTCCACGACCAGCACGGTGTTGCCTTTGTCGCGCAGCTGCAGCAGCAGCGTGTTCATGCGCGCAATGTCGTGCGGGTGCAACCCGGTGGTGGGTTCGTCGAACATGTAGGTGATGTCGGTGAGGGCGGAGCCGAGGTGGCGAATCATTTTGGTGCGTTGCGCTTCGCCACCGGAGAGGCTGCCTGCGGAGCGGTCGAGGCTGAGGTAGCCTAACCCGATTGTTGAGAACGAGTCGAGGAGGTGTTGCAGCGTTTCGAGGAGCGGTGCCACGCTGGGTTCGTCGAGTTCGCGCACCCAGGCGGCCAGGTCGCTGATTTGCATGGCGCAGGCGTCGGCGATGCTGACTCCATTGATGGTGGATGTCCGCGCGGCTTCGCTGAGTCGGGTTCCGTTGCAGTCGTGGCAGGTGGTGAAGGTGACGGCACGGTCCACGAATGCGCGAATGTGTGGTTGCATCGCTTCACGATCTTTGCTGAGCATGGATTTTTGGAGTTTCGGCACGAGACCTTCGTAGGTCATGTTGATGTCGCCGATTTTTACTTTGATTGGGTCGCGGTACAAAAAGTCGTGTCGTTCTTGCGGGGTGAAGTCGCGGATTGGGGTGTTGGGGTCGAAGAATCCGGACCCGGTGAAGATGCGCACACCCCAGCCGTCGGGGGTGTAGCCGGGGATGGTGAGTGCGCCGGTGCTGAGGCTTTTGGTTTCGTCGAATAGTTGGGTGAGGTCGATGTCGTTTACTTTGCCCATTCCGTCGCAGGTGGGGCACATGCCGCCGGTGATGCTGAAGCTGCGGCGTTCTTTGGTTTCTTTGCCACCTTTGCTGGTGGTGACCGCTCCGGCACCGCTGATGGAGGGCACGTTGAACGAGTAGGCTTGCGCCGAGCCGATGTGTGGGGTTGCGATTCGGCTGAAGAGGAGCCTGAGCAGGGCGTTTGCGTCGGTTGCGGTGCCGACGGTGGAGCGCGAGTTTGCGCCCATGCGTTCCTGGTCGACGATGATTGCGGTGGTGATGCCGTGCAGTTGGTCGACTTCTGGGCGGGACTGGCTGGGCATGAGTCCTTGCAGGAACGCGCTGTAGGTTTCGTTGATCATGCGTTGTGATTCTGCGGCGATTGTTGAGAACACGAGCGAGCTTTTTCCGGAGCCTGACACGCCGGTGAAGACGGTGAGTCGGCGTTTTGGGATGTCTACGCTGACGCCGCGCAGGTTGTTTTCTCTGGCACCCACCACGCGTATGGCGTTGTGACTGTCTGCGATGTGTCCGTCTCCATGGTGGGATGCCGTGCCCACCGGCCGCTGTTCGTTCATGTTGTTCCTTTGCTCGGTGGTTCTCTGCGTGGTTTCGGTGCGGGTGTTAGTAGAATTGTTCCCCGGTGAGGCGCCGGGTGAGGCCGTTGACGATGCGGTATCCCGCGCGGTGCCAGAGTCGAACGGCCCGGGGGCGGAGGTGGATTTCGTAGCTGCCGAGCCGGTCTGCTACCACTTGACTGAATTGTGTTTTGAACCTGCCGAGTCCGTGTAGGGGGTGCTCGGGGTTGCCGATTTGGTCGCTTGGCGGTGAGCCGATGAAGTCGTAGGTGGTGATGCCCGGCTGGTTCATGAGCCAGGTGATTGCGGTCCATTGCAGCAGGTGGCTGGCGCCACGCACGGGGCGTTCTCGAACCGAGCCGCCGTCTTTGTAGTAGCCGGTTTTGGCGTGGGTGATCATGTAGAGTCCGGCGACGACGCGGTCTTCGTGTTTGGCGAGGAAGAGTTGTCCGTTGCCGAGTTCGGCGAATGCGAGCCACAGGGCGCGGTGGTAGGCGTAGGTGCGGGGGCGGTAGCCTGCCGTGCTGCCGGTTTCTTCGAGCAGGTGGTACATGCTGCGCATGTTTTCCTCGGTGCACGGGACGGCTTCGGCGGTGACGCCTTCGCGGGTTGCGCGGGAGATGTTGTTGCGGCAGGTGGATTTGAAGCTGGCGTATACGGCGGTTTCGCCGGGGGTGAGGTCGAGCAGGATGGTGTGGGCGCTGCCTGGTTGCAGGGCGCTGCGTTTGATTAGTCCTGCGGCGCGGGCGTCTTCTGGCGTGAGGCTGTGTTGCGGGAGCAAGCTGTCCATGGTGAGCAGGAATCCGCGGCGTTTGAGAAACCAGTGTTTGGCGACGTGTGCGAAGCTTTGGAGTTGTGCGGCGGTGTCGAGTCCTGGGCCGTTGGGGATGTACCAGGCGGTGCCGAGGAGTGCCACCGGGCGGCTGAGCGCCACGAATGGGTAGGCTTCACCGGTGCCCGGTTCAAAGACGAGGGCGTGTGGCCGCCAGCCTGCGCCGCGTTTGATGCCCGCGAAGGTGAGGGTTTGGAGTGGGTCGCCGCCGGTTGCGGTTGCGGCGAGTAGGTCTGACCAGGTGGCTTCTTCGGCCGGGGTTGCCTGCCGGATGCTTGCGGTGCGGCTGGGGGTGTGCGCGGTGTTGGGTGCTGTTGCAGGAGTCACTCTGCCAGCTTAGCGAACTGGCTCGCCGCGTTTTTTCGCGGCGGTTGTGGAATGTTTGTGGAATGTTAATCCGTTTCGGCTGGTGATACGAATGCTTGTTGAACCTGGCGATCGCCGGGCGAGGGGTAGCCCTCGAAGGCTTCAATGTAAAGGAATCCTCCATGAATGCACGTATTCTCCGCGGTGGCATGGCTGCCGCAGTTCTCGTCGCCGGTGTTGCATCGGCTAGCCCGGCTTTCGCCGCAGATGACGCAAAGCTTTCGGTGGTGCACGGCATCCCTGGCGCTACGGTTGATGTTTGGGTGAATGGCGCTCTGACGCTTGACGATTTTACTCCCAGCACTGTTGCCGGCCCGCTGTCGCTTGCTGCAGGCACCTACTCGGTTGCGATTACCGCGTCTGATGCGACCTCTGCAACGGACAAGGTTGTGCTTGGCCCGATCGATCTGCCGCTTGGTGCGGGCACGAACTCTACCGCGGTTGCGTTCTTGGGCACCGATGGCAAGCCGACGGCGAAGCTGTTCAGCAACGACATTTCGAAGACTGAGGCTGGCAAGGGTCGTCTGACGGTTCGCCACGTTGCGAACGCTCCTGCGGTTGACGTGCTGGCGAATGGTGCTGCTGCGATCACCGGTTTGAACAACCCTGATGAGAAGGTGCTGAACCTGGCTGAGGGCACCATTTCGGCTTCTGTTGTGGCTGCGGGCACCACCACCCCTGCGCTGCTCGGCCCGGCTGATGTGCCGATCAAGTCCGGCGTGAACACGATTGTGTACGCGTATGGAAGCGCCGCAGATAAGTCGCTTGCCCTCGCGGTGCAGACGATTGACGGTCTTGCTGCGGCTCCGCACAGTGTTCCTGCCGGTGAGGCTGGCTTGGCTGCCGCTTCGTCGTTCAATGGTGGGATGCTGGCAGCGCTTGGTGCCGCAAGCCTCCTTGGTGCCGCTGCCGTGTTCGCGACTCGTCGCGCCACCGCAGTCGCGGGACGCTAAACTCTATGCGCGCACAGCGCACGCTCGGTACGGCGGGTCTCCTTTGGGGGCTCGCCGTTTCGGCGTTGTTGATGGCGGGGTGTGCTCCTTCTGCCGGTGATGCTGGGGGTGGCAGTGTTCGGTCTGCCAGCCCGCAGGTGCGGGTGGATTCTGGGAGCGCTGACCCCGTGGAGTTGGCCACACCGCAGCCGAGTGTGTCTCCGCTGGTTGATCCGAACAGCATCCCGGTGCAATCGGGCGATCTGGCGGCGCTGTCGTTTGCGGAACCGCTGGCGCCGAGCCGCCTGGTTGCGGCCGATGTGGGGCTGGATTTGCGGGTGGTTCCGGAGGGGGTGGACGCTGATGGCAACATGGCGCTGCCCACGGATTTGGCCGAGATTGGCTGGTATCAGTACGCTTCGGGTCTTGATGCTGAGCGCGGCGCGGTTGTGCTTGCCGGGCATGTGGACACGCTGGAGGGCGGGGTTGGTCCGCTGGTGCGGTTGAAGCAGGCCCGGCCGGGACAGCTGGTGCAGGTGACGGGCGCGGATGGGGTGCAACGCTCGTTTGTGGTGACCGAGGTGGAGAATATTCAGAAGGGTGAGCGTTCGCTGGATTCGGTGTTTGATGCCGAGGGCGAGTATCGCCTGGTGATTATTACCTGCGGCGGCACGTTTGATCGTGCGGCGCGTTCGTACACCGAGAACGTGGTGGTGACTGCCCGCCCGGCCTAATGGCGGCGCGGCGCATTGCCGGCGCGGCGCACCGCCTGTGTGGGGGTGCGCCGCGGGTCAGCTTTCGACGACGAGCAGGGGTGGCGTCTCCACGGATGGGGTTGCGCCTTTGGGTTCTACGGTCACGCCGAAGCCGTCGCCTTCTTGCATTGGGCCGACGAGTACCGCCCAGGTGCGGCCTTCACTGTCGACGGGTGCGGTTCCGGCGGGAACCATTTCACCGTCGCGCACGAACCAGAATGCGAGTACTTCGTCTGCGCTCACCTGGGTGAGGTCGTAGCCGACGAATGCGGCGCTGCCTTTGCTGCTGGACCAGATGAGGGTGGCTTCACCGCCGCCGGCGACCGGTGTGCTCACTCGTTGCAGGTCGCTGGCGGCAGCCAGGGAGACGAAGCCGCGCTGAGCGTCGGTGGCGGCTGTCGGGTCTGGTTGCGTGGTTTGCGTTGGGCTCGGGGCTGGTGTCGTCGGCGCGCCGGGCCCTTCGTTTGGCTGCTGTCCGGCTTCGACGTTGCCGTCGAGGAGCACGGTGCGATCAAGCACGACGCCGCCGAACACGCAGGCTGCCGCGGCTGCGACGGCACCGATTGCCACCACCACGCGCGCGGATCCGGTGTTGCCATTGCCTCCGCGCGTTTTCCGTTTGCCGGTGCGATAGCCGCGAGCGCTGGTGATTTCGGTCACGGGCGTGCTCAGCGCCTCTTCGTCGTGCGTGGTTGCGCTTTGGGGCAGTCGGGTAATTTCGGCGAGCAGCGACGCTTTGAGTCGTGCGGGCGGTGCGATTGGTTCGCTCAAGCTTGCGAGCGCTGTGGTGACGTGTTGGTAGGAGGCCAGTTCCGTTTCGAAGGTTGCTTGGGCAAGTTCGCGTTCCAGGCTAGCTTCTGCGTTGTCTGCAAACTGGGCGGCGAGCATTGCCTGGGCGGTGTGTGGGCGCAGCTGACCGAGCGCCACGGCTGCGGCGAGTGTTTCGGGGCTGTCCTGTTGTGGCATTGGTTCGCGATTCTGCTTGCTGTTGGTCATGGTCATTGTGCGCTCCCGAGGATTTTGCGGAGCTGGCTCATGCCTTCTCTGACTCTGGATTTGACCGTGCCGAGCGGGATGTTGAGCTGGTGGGCAATTTGCGTTTGTGAGTATCCGCCGTGGTAGGCGAGGAGGACGCATTCGCGTTGGGCCTCGGTGAGGGTGTCGAGGGCGGCGCGGATGTGCGCCCTGGTTTCGAGCTGCTCCACGTCTTCGAGCACCACGTCGTAGGCGACGTCGACGTTGCGGGTGCCGATTTTTTCGTCCCGTTCGGTGCTGGATTGGGTGGAGCGCACCCGGTCGACGGCGCGCCGGTGCGCGATGGTGAGTAGCCAGGATGCTGGGCTGCCGAGGCCGGGGCTGTAGCTGTTTGCCTGCTGCCAGGCGTGCAGGAATACTTCTTGGGTGACTTCTTCGCTGTGGGAGTGGTCGCCGAGCACCCGATACACGAGACCGAATATGCGGGGGGCGAGGGCGTCGTAGAGCGCTGCGAATGCGGTTTGATCGCCGTGTTGCACGCGTTGCATGAGTTGGGTGTGCGCGTGGTCGGCGCCGGATGCTTGCGACGTGCGGGTGGGCTTCGTTGCCTCGGTCGCCGCGGTTGGTTGATCCATGTATTCAGTTTGCCAAAGTTTTGCCGCGCGTGCGAACCCGAGTGTTTCTGTTCGGGTGAGCGTGAGGCTCATGGTGGGGTTCCGTTTCGCGCTGGGAGCCTGGTTGCGGACTGTGCCGGCCGGGGCATCCGGTGATTGATGCAGGGTATGTCAGGTATTCGGTGTGCGGCTTCGATTGGATTGGATGCCGTGGCGTTTCCCAGCGAACGCTCAGCCTGTCTGGTCTTGCGTTGTTGGGTTCAGCCTGTCTGGTCTTGCGTTGGTTTGCTCAGCCTGTCTGGTCTTGCGCTGCAAGCACCGAGCCGAATTGACAATGATTATCATTAACGAATAGTGTGCTCTCCATGATGATTCCTCTGAAAGCCGCCCTGCGGCGGCAACTGTACATGGTTCCTGTTGTGCTCTCGATGTGTGTCGGTGCGTCTGCGCTCGGTGCACACCCCGCTGCTGCGGTTGACGAAGGAAGCGTTGAAACGCTGCAATTGGTGCCGGCACGCGGCCCCGCACAGCAGTCCAACACCGCAGTGCTGTCGCTGCCTGGTATTCGACACGTCAGTGCGGGCGGGTCGCATGTGCTCGCTGCAACCGCCGACGGGACCGGGTGGGCCTGGGGCGACAACGCGTGGGGGCAACTTGGTCTCGGTGAGAGCGACATTGAAACCACCGCTATTCCAGAACAAGTCAGCCTGCCGGAAGGCCGGTCGGTGAGCCGCCTCGCTGCAAACGGGCACTCGCTCGCTGTCGCCACCGATGGGACGCTGTGGGCGTGGGGCTGGAACTTTGCCGGACAGTTGGGCACCGGCACGACGGACCCCTCCCGAGCGCCGCAGCGCGTGAACTTTCCGGAAGGGGTGCGCATCGTTGAGGCCGCGGCTGGGCTGCGAAACTCGCTCGCGCTCGATGCCGACGGCAAGGTGTGGGCATGGGGGTCAAACGATGAAGCGGAATTGGGCAATAGCACCGTGCAATCCACCCGTGTGCCCGTTCCGGTGGCGTTTCCAGAAACAGTGCGAATTACGTCGATTGCGCTGGGAAACCGGCACAGTCTCGCGCTTGACGACGATGGCAGGGTTTGGAGTTGGGGTGCCAACGCCGCGGGTCAACGCGGCATCGGCGTGACCTACGTTGATGGGCATGGTGAAGAAGAAGACGGCGGCGAACACCACGAGAGTGGCCCGAGCGGTCCGCTCGTGCCCACGCAGGTTACCCTTCCAGGTGAACAGAAAGCGCGCAGCATTGCCGCGGGGAAAGAATTTTCTTTTGCCATCGCCACGAGCGGTGCACTGTATGCCTGGGGGTTCAATGAGCTTGGGCAGCTCGGGGTTGGCGGCGTGGAAAACCAATTCACGCCAAGGGTCGTGCCGGGAATCTCTGAGGTTGTCGCGGTATCTGGTGGGGCGGAGCACGCCCTGGCGCTGACCCAGGGTGGCAGGGTGTTTGGCTGGGGTTCCAGCCTGTTTGGTGCTCTTGGGCAGCAGCCAGGCGACTCGGTGCTCGCCCCCGTTGAGCTCCCGGGGCTGGCAAACCAGGGCGTGCAGCAGGTTTCGGCGGGGCGAGGATTCTCCTACGCCTTGCTGAAGAACGGATCACTCCTCGCATGGGGTCAGAACCGTGAGCAACAAATCTCCGCCGAGGCGGCGCAGTCCATCACCACGCCCACGCTGCGCGCCGAAACGATCACCGCCGTCATCGCGACGAATCAGGCCGCCCGCGCGGCTGGAGCGCAGCCTCCGCTCAGCGTGCTGCGGCAGTCGCCGGATTCGGTGGAGGTCAGCATTCCGGCGGGACCGGCCGGTGCCGTGACGCTCACAGTGACCCAGGAGTTATTCGGCGTGCGCCAGGTTGCAGCTGTTTTTACCCGTGAGGCAGCCCCCGAGCCGACCAGTGTGCCGACAGTGAGCCCGACCAGTGCGCCGACGGCAACTCCGATGCCCTCGCCGAGCGAAACCGGCGGGAACGTTACACCTGAGCCGCTCAACCCGCTTGATCCGCAAACCACCCCCAGCCCCACGCGACCGTTGGTAGCTGCGCAGCCTGTCCAGTTGGCGCGCACTGGTGCCAGTTCGAGTGCTGCGCTCGGATACGCTGTGCTGTTGCTCGCCAGCGCTGGACTAATCGCCTGCCGACGCACTCGCACTTGACGTTGATCGCAGTGGCACTGTACTGTGGTCAACACGGCTCAAGGAAGCGCTTCCTCGGGCGATAATTCATCATTTTGCGCGAGTGCCATCTCGCTGTGTGCCGTGCCTTGCTGCGGCGGGCGGCAGCGCAGACCACACCAACCCACACTGTATTTCCAACGATGGAGGAACAATGAGATCAACGAAGATCGCCAAAGCGTGCATCGCTGGCGGCATCACGGCAGCTATGCTCGTCGGCTGTTCAAGTTCGGGCGACGAAGCCGGGGGAGACGTTACCCTCACTGTTTGGACGTTTGGCGGGATGGGACTCGACGAGGCGTTCAAGCAATACGAAGACGAGCATCCCGGAATTAAATTGAAAGTGACCAACGCCGGTGGGTCAGACGAACAGGCGCAATCACTCACCACCGCCCTCGCCGGCGGCAAAGGCCCAGACGTTGCCGCCATCGAGGTGGGTTACATGGCGCAGTTCAAAGCGCAACCCCAAAACTTCATCGACCTGCGCACGCTCGGCGCGGACGACATCGCAGATCGCTACCTTGATTGGCGTTGGGAGCAGGGCGTTGCCAGTAACGGCGCGGTGGTGGGCATTCCCACCGACGTGGGCGGGCTAGCCATGGCCTACCGCACCGACCTGTTCGAAGCCGCCGGCCTGCCCACCAACCGTGACGAGGTGAGCGCGCTGTGGCCCACCTGGGACGATTTCATTGCAACGGGGGAACAATACCGCGCAGCAACCGGCAAAGGCATGATCGATAACGTCACCGCGGCGGTGTTCAACGCCGCCGTGCGCCAAGGTGACACCATGTATTACGACGGCCCGGACAAACTCATCTACGACAGCAACCCGCGCGTGAAAAATGCGTTCGACTATGCGCTCAAAGCGGTAGATGCTGGCATTAGTTCCAAAACAAAATCCTGGACCGAAGAGTGGAACGCCGGCATGAACACCGGTGCATTCGCCGTGCTGGCGGCACCGTCCTGGATGATGACATACATTTCCACGCAGGCACCAGATACCAAAGGAAAGTGGGACATCGCCGCGGTGCCCGAAGACGCAGGCAACTGGGGTGGCAGCCAGCTCACCATCCCCAAAAACTCCAAACACCCCAAAGAGGCGTTCGAGTTCATCACCTGGCTCATGTCCCCAGAAACCCAACTGAGCATCTTCCAGCTGCACGGCAACTTTCCCTCCACGCCAGAACTCTATGACACCCCAGACATTCAAGAATTCACCAGCGAGTTCTTCAACGACGCGCCGGTCGGCCCAATCTACGCCAAAAGTGTTGAAGCGGTGCAGCCCATTTATGAAGGCCCCGAGCAGCGCATCATTGACAGCGCCATTCAAAACGTGATCGGTCAGGTTGAGAATGGTGAAGAACCAGCCAACGGCGCCTGGGAGTTGGCGCTGAAAAACGTCAAAACGGCGCTGGCGAAGTAGCGCACGCACACCATGGCAGCCGCAACCGCCACGGGCAAACGCATCAAACCAGCAACAAGAATGGATGCGTTTGCCCCGTACGCTTACATCACCCCGTTTTTCGCCCTCTTCTTAGTGTTCGGGTTATTCCCCACCCTGTTCACGTTCTATGTTTCCCTGTTCTCGTGGAACCCCATTGGCGAGCACACGTTCATCGGGTTCGACAACTTTGTGAGACTGTTTGGCGATGACAGGTTCTGGAACGCCACCAGGAACACGTTCAGCATTTGGGTGCTCTCCACCATCCCACAGTTGCTCCTCGCGCTGTTCCTCGCCCAATTGCTCAACCACGCCCGGTTGCGGTTCGCCAACCTGTTCCGCATGTCCAGGTTGGTGCCCTACATCACCTCGGTGGTGGCCACCACAATCGTGTTTGCTTCACTCTTCGGGCGCGACTACGGGCTGATTAATGCGGGACTGAATCTGTTCGGCATCCCCTCAATCGATTTCACCGCCAACACGCTCGCCAGCCACATCATGGTGTCAACAATGGTGCTGTGGCGCTGGTTTGGGTACAACACGCTCATCTACCTGGCGGCGCTGCAAGCAATCCCGAGAGACGTGTATGAGGCCGCCGCGATTGATGGGGCGAGCGGGTGGAAACAATTTTTCAACATCACCATCCCCTCGCTGCGCCCCGTCATCATCTTTACGGTGATCGTGTCCACCATCGGCGGCCTCCAAATATTCACCGAACCACTCCTGCTCTCCTCGCCAAGCCTCACCGGTGGTGCGGGGCGGCAGTATCAAACCATCACACTGTTCATGTATGAGCAAGGGTTCGGCAATTTTGAGTTTGGTTACGGCTCCGCCATTGGCGTTGCGCTGTTTGTGATCATTGTTGGCTTCTCACTGCTGAACTTCCTCATTTCCCGTCGCATCAAATCAGACGCTTGAAAGGACAATGATGACCTCCCCACTTCCCGCGTCCCCGGCGCGGTTCACCCCCCAGCGGTCCTTCGCGGGCCGGGTGCGCTGGTGGACCTACCTGCTGCTCGCACTCGCCGTGGTGCTGTGCGTGTTTCCGCTGTACTGGATGTTCGTGGTCGCCACAAACGATTCCGCCGCGGTCTCCCGCATGCCACCCACCGTGATTCCCGGCGGAAACTTTTGGGACCACGCCGTGTTGGTGTTCGAAACGGTCCCGTTTCTGCGCAGCATCCTGAACTCGTTCATCGTGGCCGGAACAATCGCCGTCTCGCAAGCAATCCTGAGCACCCTGGCAGGGTTCGCCTTCGCCAAGCTTGAATTCCGCGGCCGCAACCTGCTGTTCCTGCTGGTGCTGGTGACCATGATGGTGCCCACCCAGTTGGCCGTCATTCCGCTCTACATGGTCATGTCCAACCTCGGCTGGATCGACACCCTCCAGGCGCTCATCGTGCCCGGCATGGCGAGCGCGTTCGGCATTTTCTGGATGCGCCAGCACCTGTCTGGCGTGCTCAGCACCGAACTCATGCAGGCCGCCCGAATTGACGGGTGCAGCACCTGGCAAATCTACTGGCGCATCGCGTTCCCCCTCGTGCGCCCCGCCGCGTTTGTCCTGGGCCTGCTGGCCTTCGTTACCGCCTGGAACGATTTTCTCTGGCCGCTCATCGTGTTGCAATCGCAAGAAAACTACACGGTGCAACTCGCCATCAAAGCGCTGCAAAGCCAATACTTCATCGACTACGGCCTCGCAATGACCGGCTCATTCCTCGCCACAATCCCACTCCTGGTGCTGTTCTTCTTCGTCGGCCGACGCATGGTCGCCGGCGTGATGGACGGCGCGTTCAAAGGCTAACCCATGACACAAACACCCACACCGTCCCCGCACCCGCACACGCCAACGCTCACCCCGCAGCAGCTCGCCAACGTCACCCGGCTGATCGCCGACATGACCCTCGAAGAGAAACTAGCCCAACTCGTGGGCATCTGGGTCGGTGCCGACACCACCGGCGAAAGCGTCGCCCCACTGCAACACGAAAGCAACACCGTCATCCCACCGTTTCACGACTTCGCCGCGCACGGACTCGGCCACCTCACCCGGGTATACGGCACCGGACCCGTCGCACCGGCAACGGGACTGCAAGCGCTCGTGGCCACGCAACGGTGGCTCACGGAGCACACCAGGCACGGCATCCCGGCAATTGTGCACGAAGAATGCCTCACCGGGGTTGCCGCCTGGCAGGCAACCACGTTTCCCACCCCACTCGCCTGGGGGTGCACCTTCGACCCGGAACTGGTGGAACGCATGGGTGCCGCCATCGGCGCATCGCTCGCCAGCATGGGAGTGCATCAGGGCCTCGCACCGGTGCTTGACGTTGTTCGGGACACCCGCTGGGGGCGGACCGAGGAGTGCATCGCCGAGGACCCGTTTGTGGTGGGTGAACTGGGTGCCGCCTATGTGCGCGGCGTGCAGTCCGCCGGTGTCATCGCGACCCTGAAACACCTGGTTGGGTATTCCAACTCGCGCGGCGGGCGCAACCTGGCACCGGTGCATGCGGGGCCGCGGGAGCTGCGCGACGTGCTGCTGGTGCCGTTTGAGATGGCCATAAGGGATGCCGGGGTGCGGTCGGTCATGCATTCCTACGCTGAAATCGATGGCGTTCCGGTCGCGGCCGATGCGTCACTGCTCACCGACCTGCTGCGCGACGAGTGGGGGTTTCGCGGCACCGTGGTGGCCGACTATTTTGGGGTGGCATTTTTGGAGAGTTTGCACGGGGTCGCTGCCGATTTGGGTGAGGCCGCCGCGTTGGCGCTCGCCGCCGGGGTGGACATCGAGCTGCCCACAGGCAATGCGTACCGTGCGCCGCTCGCCGACCGGGTGCGCGCCGGACTGACCGACGAGGCGCTCGTGGATCGCGCGTTACTGCGTGTGCTCACCCAGAAAGCCGAACTCGGGTTACTCGATGAGGGCTATGTGGATCGGCTGGCGGCGCTCGCCGCGGCTGGTGGCCCGCAGCTTGATCCGCCGGAGCATCGTGCGCTCGCCGCGGAGCTTGCCCGCAAATCGGTGGTGTTGCTCAGTCGCGGGTTTGCGGCGGGGATTGCCACGGACGCTACCGCCGGGCCGGACGCTACCGCCGGTCCCCTGCTGCCGCTCGCCGCGGACGCCTCGTTTGCGGTTCTTGGCCCGAACGCGAACCGTTCGGAGGCGATGTTTGGGTGTTACGCGTTTGTGAATCACGTGCT
This sequence comes from uncultured Microbacteriaceae bacterium, assembly GCA_964440395.1. Classification (GTDB taxonomy): domain Bacteria; phylum Actinomycetota; class Actinomycetes; order Actinomycetales; family Microbacteriaceae; genus CAYTSH01. The sequence continues at coordinate 1,014 of CAYTSH010000016.1, read as the reverse complement.
GGGGCAGCACCCGGGGGTTGCGCAGGGTATTGCGACGGCATCCATGTTGGATGCGTTGCGTGCCGAGTTTGTGAACGTGCGCGGGTTTGCCGCCGGGTGTGACGTCGATGGGGTGGATGCCGCTGGTCACGCTGAAGCCGTGAGCCTCGCCGTGGCTGCCGGCTTGGCTGTGATTGTGCTCGGGGATCAGTCTGGGCTGTTTGGGCGGGGCACCGTGGGGGAGGGGTGTGACCGGGATTCGTTGGAGCTGCCCGGCACGCAACGGCAACTGGTTGAGGCGGTGCTGGATGCCGGGGTGCCCACCGTGTTGGTGGTGCTTTCCGGGCGGCCGTATGCGCTGGGGTTTGCGCTGGAGCGGGGCGCGGCGATTGTGCAGGCGTTTTTTCCGGGGCAGGAGGGGGCGGCTCAGGTGGCCGGGGTGTTGAGCGGGCGACTGTGCCCGTCGGGTCGGCTGGCCGTGTCGATGACGTCTGGGGCGGGGCAGCAACCGTATTCGTACCTGCACCCGAATCTGGGTGGGGACACCGCGGTGACGAGTTTGTCTTCGAGCCCCGTGTTTCCGTTTGGCTTTGGGTTGAGTTACACCTCGTTTGCGGTGGAGGAGGCTGCACTGCTGACCGCGGAGGTGCCGGCGCGTGGCGTGTTTGTTGTGCGGGTGCGGGTGCGGAACACGGGGGAATGTGCCGGCGACGAGGTGCTGCAGGTGTATGCGCGGGATGTGTCCGCTGCGGTAACGAGGCCGATGCGGCAGTTGGTTGGGTTTGCGCGGGTTTCGTTGCAACCGGGGGAGGCGCGCACGGTGGTGTTGCACATTCCGACGAGTCGGTTTGCGTTGAGCGATCGGGCGTTGCGCCGCGTGATTGAGGCTGGCGATGTGCAACTGTGGCTGGGGCGGGATTGCCTTGACGCGGGGGTGCCGCTTGGCGGGCTGCGAATTGCCGGGCCGGATTGCGTGTTGAGCGGGCCTGGGGCGGTGGAGGTCGAGGCTTTACCGTGAAAGTCGCGCAGCGACCC
>CAYTSH010000015.1:0-19279 GCA_964440395.1 uncultured Microbacteriaceae bacterium | reverse complement strand
CCCCCAACGCTTGGAATGCTATGCGTACGTTGGCTGGTCTTCCTTGGCGGCGAGCTGTTCGCGGGCGGTGCGCGCCTTGACGAGTTTGGTGAAGTACCAGGCGGCGACGACGCCGAGCACGCCGATGCAGGCGGTTACGATGAAGTACAGGTTATTTGCTTCTGCGACGTGGTCAGTCCCGTAGGCGCCGTAGATCACCGCGCTGATTTTCGGCAGCAGCACGTCGGGCAGGTATCCGAAGAATGAGATCACGCCGATCGCCACACCGGCTACCGGAACGGGCACCCGGCAGTCGTCCAGGAACGACCAGTAGACACCGCGGATCACATACATGAGCAGGCCGGCTGCGATGGCGATGCCGGAGATGAGCACCAGGCTGGTGCCGGATGGCAGCAATCCGAGCGACAGCACCAGGGCGGAGGTGATTGCCATCGAGGCGCCAATTACGCGGGAGCGGCCGAACTTGTCGGCGAGGAACCCGCCGCTGAAGCCGCCGACCGGGCGCATCCACAGTACGGCTACGGTCACGTAACCGGCCACCACCTTGGTGGCGTTGTGGTTTGCGTCCAGGTAGCCGGAGAAGTAGTAGTGCGCCCAGAAGAGTGTGTAGCCGCAGAAAATGATGGCCGTCATGACCCACACTTCGGGCAGGCTGAGCACGTTGACGATGCTGCGCCACGTTGACATTTCGCCTTCCGCGTTTTTGTTTTCGGACGCAATCTTTTGTTCTTCTTTGTGGTTTGGCATGAGGAAGAGCAGGCCGATTGCAACCACCACGATCATGCCGCAGTACATGTAGACCACGGCTTGGAAACCTGCGGTGGTTTCTGCCAGGGTGGCACCTTTGTGGCCGGCGATGCTGGCGAAGATGGTTACGGCTGCGGTTGCGAGCAGCGCCTCGACGAGACCGCGGCCACCGTCAAGCGCGCCGAAGAACTTGCCCTCTTCGTGCGCATCGGCGAGGATGTGCACGGTTTTGAGGATTGCGCTCCAGAACGTGAATACGGTGGATACGCCCCAGATGAGGAAGATGGGCAGCAGCATGCTGCTGTCGGGAATCTGCGCATAGTACACGCCGGTTGCCGCGGTGAGCAGCAGCGAAAAGATGATCAGCCATTTCACCGGAAAACGGTCGGCGAGCCAACCGCTGGGGATGTACCCGATGACGAAGATGACGCCCAGAATGCTGTAGTAGTTGGAGAGCTGTTCTGGGACGATCGCGAACACTTCCAGGATGGTGGTTTCGAAGTTCTGGCGAAGGTACACCAGGGGGTAAATTGAGCCTGCAGCAAGAATTAAGAGTGTGAGCTCGAAAATCTTCTTTGATTGCGAGAGCTTTGCCATGAGTTGTGCTCCTATGTTGTTGACAAAATCTGTGAGGTACGTTCAAGGAGGGCATCGGTGTGCAGTGAAATATCTGCGTACACCGAAGCGAGCTGCTGGTACAGCTCGGCGCGTTGCGGATCTGGCTGGAACACATCCGAGACCTTCACCATGCGGGCTGATGCGGTATCAAAATCTGGGTACACGTTGCACGCAACCGCAGCGCAGATTGCTGCGCCGAGGCCGGCGGCACCGCGAACCCTGTTTCTTGCGACCGGAATGTTGAAAACGTCTGCGAAAATTTGCATGCAAACGTCGCTGTGTGAACCACCACCGGAGAGCACGAGTTTCTCCACTCGCGTGCCAAGCTCTGCTTCCATGGCAGACACGTTTTCTTTCATGCGGAAAGCCATGCCCTCCAGAATGGCGCGGTACATGTGCGGGTAGCTGTGCCGCTCATCAAACCCGATGAACATTCCCTTTTTGTGGGGTTGTGCGGGTGACGCCAACCAATCGAGCACGCACATGAGCCCTTCCGAACCGGCCGGCACTTGTGCTGCCAGTCGGTTGAGGTGCTCTTCTTGCGTGATGCCGGCTGCGGCTGCCTGTTCCGCGATTTCCGCCGCAACCAGGTTCCGCAGCCACGATACGGTCCACATGCCGCGGCGAATGCCGGCGCTTTCGTAGATGTATCGGTAGGGTTCGGAGGCAAAATTGGTGAAGTAGCTGGTGGGGTTTTCGGCGTACCCGGAGCCCACGACCATGCCGGCGATGTAGGTTCCGAGCGAGATGAGGCAGTCGCGTTCATCGCGCAGCCCAGCCCCGAGCGCTTCGGTTGCTTTATCGTTTGCCGTGTGCACAACCGGCAGCCCCGCGGGCACACCGGTGAGTGCGGCGAACGATTCGCTGATGTAACCGCCAATATCCCCCGGCATGCTGAGGTCGTACAGCATTTCACGGGGCACCTGGTAACTGTCAAACCGTTCCTGATCGCGAAACCAGTCCCACGTTGCGACATCCATTGGCCACGGACCAATGTAGTTCGCCGCGGTGTCGGTGCGGGCACCGGTGAGTCGCCCCATAATATAGCCGGATGTTGTGGTGACGTAGGCCACATCGTCGCGTTCATGCTCATAGGGTCGCGACAGGCGCAGATCCATCCAGCTTTGCACGGGTGCGGCAAGCGTACCGTCGTGCTTCACGAGCACGCGGCAGCAGCGAATGGTGCACAGGCCGACCCCGACAATGTCCGCCGGGTTGCCGGTGAACGCTGCCATCACGCGCCGGGCGGCGCGCTCCAGCGTGGTGTAGAGATCATCATCGGGATGCTCAGCAACTCCGGGAGCGGGCGTGTGCATGGGCGCGAGTGCTTCTGTCGCTTCGCAAACAACCCGCCCCTCGGTGTCGAAGAGGATGACTTTGGTGCTTTGTGAGCCGCCATCGATACCGAGAATGTACTGTGTGGTCATAGTGGTGAACCCTGTTTCTGCCCGTTAGCGAACGAGGTATCCGCCGTCAACACTGAGAATGTGCCCGTTGACGTAGTCTGATGCCCGGCTCGCGAGGAACACCGTCGCACCCATAAGATCCTGCGTTTGTCCCCATCGATTCGCCGGCACGTGATCCATCACGCGCTGGTTTGTGGCCGGGTTGCTGCGGGTTTCAGCGGTGAGAGCCGTTGCATAGTAGCCCGGGGCGATCCCGTTGACCTGAATGCCGAACTGGGCAAGTTCGTCACAGTATGCCCGCGTGAGACCCACGATGCCGTGTTTCGTTGCCGCGTAGGCGGGTGACCACTGGCCGCCGAGGAATGAGAAGACGGAGCAAATGTTGATGATTTTGCCGCTACCCTGCGGGATCATGTGTTTGGCAACCTCGTGGCTCATTTCGAACGCTGCGGTGAGATTCAGCGCAACCATGGGATCCCACTGTGCGCGCGTGAACTTTTGCACATCGGGTTCGTTGATGCACCGGCCGGCGCAGTTCACGAGAATGTCAACGCTGCCGAACGACTCGACACAGGCATCCACCACCTGTTTGGGATTGCCGGCGACGGTGATGTCGGATTCGACGTATGCGTAGCGTGCGCCCGCTGCTTCGACGAGTGCTTTCGTTTCGCCGTCATCCGGCATGATGCTGACCGCAAGAATGTTGGCGCCCATCTTGGCAAGCGCAACGCTGAACGCTTGGCCGAGACCGGTATTGCCGCCGGTGACGATGGCATTTTTGCCTTTGAGTGAGAAGAAATCTGCGCCGAAATCGGCGATCTTGAGCTCTTGCATGATGTTCCTAGGTGAGTGCTGGGGGTGGGGGGATGGGGTGGGGTGTCTTCACCTTCGTGCATAGACACCCCACCCGGGGTGGGAGCCTACGAGCTCAGCGGGAAAATGGTGCCACGGTTCATGATGCCGTTTGGATCAAAAGCGCTCTTGAGGGTTTCAAGCATGTACAGCGACGAACCGTATTCCTCGGCGAGGAAGTGGGTGCGGTGCTTGCCAACACCGTGGTGGTGGCACATCGAGCCACCGAGTTTGAGCGTTTCTTCCACGATGATGTTTTGGATCGGATCGTGGTAGGTGGTGCGCTCTTCGGTGGGGTCAACATCGATCTTGTAGTAGTACACGAAGTACATGTTGGTGCCGTTGATGTAGCTGTGGCTTGAGTGGCCACCCAGCAGGGCAAACTCGGCGGGAATTTCTGCCCGGATGCGCGCCAAGGCGTTTTCGTAGATATCGCCAATGACGCTCCAGTTGCCCGAAATTTCCGTCGTGAACCCGTTGATGAGTGTTTCGCGGATTTCTTCGCGTTCCTCTTGGATCTTCGAAACGTCCCAGTTGAGGTTGTTGAACCACTCCTCAATCAGCGCACCCTCCACCCGCTCAGCTTCGGGGTATGCCGCCACGATGGTTTCGATCGCTTCGCCGGTGGCGTTCGCGATGCCCTCGGGGCCTTCGGCCACGAAGATCAGCACGCAACGGCCGTCGGAGAAGTGCTTGAAGTGGTACAGGCCATCCTCTTTGTCGTAGAGACGAGCAACCGATGGGCGGTAGCCCTGGGTGATCACCTCACGCAAAATGTTCAAGCCGCTGCGCATGTCGGGCAGCAGGTAGCCGTAGAACTTGTTGTTTTCGGGGTAGTAGCGGAAAATTTTGACCGAAACTTCGGTGATGTAGTTCAGGGCGCCCTCGTTGCCAAGCACCAGGTGACGAATGTCCGGGCCGGCGGCGCGGCGCGGAACGTTCTTAATGCGGCAAATTTCACCGTTCGCAAATACCGTCTCAACGCCGACGAGCATGTCCTCAATGCCGCCATACAGCGTGGAGAACTGGCCGATCGAACGGGTTGCCACGAGCCCGCCAAACTGTGCAAGCGGCTTTGACTGTGGCGAATGGCCCGTTGTGTAGCCAATCTTGCGCAGCTCCTGCTCCAGCTGTTCAAGACCAACACCACACTGCACCGTGGCGAGCATGTCTTCGGTGTTGATGGTGATGATGTTGTTCATTGCAGAACCATCAACCACGATGGAGTTTTCAATCACGGTCTCCAGGCCGCCCTCAGTGGCGCTGCCGCCCGTGCGGGGAACCACGTTGATGAGGTGTTCGTTGGCGAACCGCAAAATGTTGGCAACATCCTCGGTTGAGCTTGGCTTCACCACCGCTGCCGGCAGTGGCAGCGAGTAGGTGCCGAAAATGTTTTCGACCTTATAGTAACGGTCAACACTGTTGATCTTGAGAGTTTCTTCGTCGGTGATCACCCGATCCGCACCGAGCATCTCGGTGTAGGCAGCAACGATCTCTTCACGCGAGAGCGAGCTTTGACTGGGGGTATGAGACACGGGGTGTGGTTCCTTTCGCAATGATACTGAAGGCGATACTGCTCGTTGGTGGCGCCCTGCCGGGAGCCCGTTGCCGGAGCCCACGCCCACACCCATTCGAGGTGTGCGGGCACAAAAAAAGAACAGCGATCTCCCATAGCAAGTAAGGAAGGCCGCTGTTCTCTAAGCTCTAGCAACCATTTCGGTGACACCGAAACGTGTGTGAAGTTGTGTGGATCACTGTAACACAGTTTGCGCTACTGCGACGCGTGGCTTTTTGTGACAGTCGAGTGCGGCGTTTTATGCCGACATCTCGCAGGCCGCGGGGGAGTTCGCCGCCGCTACATCTCCCAGACGCCGTGGTTGGAAGATGCGATCGCCATGGCGCCCGCGGCGAGTGCGCTCAGCACATCCTGCTTGTCACAGACCAACCCGCCCGCGATGATTGGCAAATCAATGTCGGCCCGCACCCAGGTGATCACGCGCGGAATGCAGCCCGGCAGAATCTCGATAGCGTCAGCACCCGAAATGGCGGACTGTTTAATCAGGCTGGAATAGCTGAACGAATCCACCAGAAAAATGCGCTGCACGCCGAAGAGCCCAACCGATTTCGCATACTTCACCATCATCGATTTTGAGCTCAGAATCCCGTCTGGGGAGCAATGCTGCAGCAGGAAATCGATCACCACCGGTTTCTGCCCAAAACCCTCAATCATGTCCACGTTCACAAACACCCGCCGGCCGTTCTCGGTGAGCCGCCGCACAATGGCCGGAATGGTGTTCAACGTGCCAAACAGCACGAATACCAGGGGACATTCGCTCGACAACACCGCCGCAACATCCTGCTCATCCTTCACGCTCGCAATCACCGGGTGCATGAGCAGCAGTTCCTCAATGCCACCGGCAACCGTCCGTGCGGACTCGCCCGGTGTGTTACTCGCTGCGATGCTGGGCTGCGGGGGGTGAGACAACGCGATTCCTTTTATATACGGGATGCCCGGACGTGACGCCGAACTGCAGATTATTCTTGCTGAATGCTAGCACCGAGCCGGCGCAGCCGGCCACTGCCGCCGGCCTTCTCCTCAGCACTCACCCGCACCAGCAGGGCGCCCTCCGCCACACGCCCCCGCGCCGCAACGGCGGTGCCAAACTCGTCGCCATCGAGCTGCACCTGCTCCGGGGTGAACAACTCAAGCGAAAAGGTACGTGCGGAACGGTACGTGACAGACCGGGCATCCCGCTTCAAATCGATAAACCGCCGCCCGGCACGAGACCTGCGCAACACGCCATTCTCCCAGGTGAGGGTGCGCCAAATGTTGAGCCACGAAAGCCTGCCATTCGGGCGCAACGCCACAATGTCCAGCCGGCCATCGTCGGGCGACGCATCCGGAATGAGCAGCACGCCACCCGGAAGCTGGCCGCAGTTGCCAATCATCACGCTGTACACGGTTTGCGTTGCGGGAGGCTGCGCGTCGAGCTGATAGCGCACCCTGATCGGTTGCTGCAACAGCATCGCGCGAATTCCGCCGTCAACGTACGCAAGCCAACCCACGCGGTGCTTCAACCCAGACTGGGTAAGTCCAATCATTTTGGCGTCCAACCCAAGCCCCGCAAGCACCAAAAACACGTGCTCACCGTGCGTGCCATCCGGTCTCGTGATGTGCACAACACCCAAATCAATGCGCCGATTGCTGCCCGTGAACGCCAAGGCAACCGCGGCATCCACACTATTGAGGGGAATGTTCAAGTTGCGAGCCAACAGGTTTCCAGTCCCCTCCGGCACCACACACAGAGCTGTATCGCTGCCGCGCAGCGATTCGGCCACCGCGCGAACCGTCCCGTCGCCGCCCACCGCAAGCACAACCGTCGCCCCCTGCGCCACCGCCTCGGTGGTTACCCCCTGCCCCGCATCTTCCGGGGAAGTCTCAAACCAGAGCGTCTCAGCCCAACCCTCGCCCGGCTGGTGCTTCGCCACCGTGTTGCGCAGCTGCTCCGCGTCACTTTTTAACGGATGGTACACAACCGCTGCGCGTTGAAGCTCAGGGAACGGAAGTGCACTCATGCCTCTACGGTACGACATTCCCGGTGCGCCGTGTGGCAAATGTTTGCGACGGCGCAGCAAATGCTGTGCGCGCGCTGGGATGGGGCTGATCACCGGGTTGGCTGCCGGGTTGCTTGCCGGGTTGCTTGCCGGGTTGGTCACCGGGTTGGTCGTCGGCGGGCCCAGCGGCGGGCCTACCGGCAGGCCACGCGGCGAGCCGCACGGCGAACCACCTCGCCCCGGTGCGCGAACACTGCCAAGGGTAGACTTGATGGCATGATCGATCTTGCACTGCTCCGTGACCACCCTGAACTGCTCAAACAATCGCAGCGGGCTCGCGGCTCCTCGGAGCAGCTCATCGATGACGCGCGCGCCGCGGACCTGGCAAAACGCGAAGCCGCGTCAGCCTTCGAGGCGTTGCGCGCCGCCCAAAAAGAGCACGGCAAAAAAGTCGCGGCAGCGCCCGCGGAAGAGAAACCGCAGCTCGTTGCGGAAGGCAAGCAGCTCGCCGCGGCGGTAAGCGCGGCGAAACTCCAGGCGGAAACTGAAGCGGAACGCTTCCGCTCGCTGGTGCTGCGCATCGACAACCCGGTCGTTTCTGGCGTGCCCGCGGGTGGTGAAGACGATTTCGTGACGTTGCGGGAGGTTGGCACTCGCCCAGAGTTCACGTTCACCCCCAAAGATCACCTGGAACTTGGCGAACTCCTCGGCGCCATCGACATGCAACGCGGTGCAAAAGTGAGCGGTGCCAGGTTTTACTTTCTGCGCGGTATCGGTGCCCGCCTCGAATTGGCGCTCATGAACCTGGCGCTCGACCGGGCGCTCGCCGCCGGTTTCGTGCCGCTCATCACCCCCACCCTGGTGAAACCCGAAATTATGGGGGGCACCGGGTTTTTGGGGGAGCACGCCGCCGAGGTGTACCACCTGCCCAACGAAAACCTGTACCTCACCGGTACGAGCGAGGTGGCGCTTGCCGGCTATCACGCCGACGAGATTCTTGACCTTCGCTCCGGGCCGCTACGCTACGCGGGGTGGTCAACTTGTTACCGCAGCGAGGCGGGTTCGCATGGCAAAGACACTCGCGGTATTTTGCGCGTGCACCAGTTCAACAAGCTTGAAATGTTCGTCTACACCACGCCGGAGGAGGCTGAAGCGGAGCACGAACGGTTGGTTGCGTGGCAGGAGTCGATGCTGCAATCGCTCGGGTTGCACTATCGGGTGATTGATGTGGCCGCTGGTGATTTGGGGTCGAGCGCGGCGCGCAAGTTTGACATTGAAGCTTGGGTGCCCACCCAGGGCACGTTCCGTGAACTGACTTCGACGAGCAACTGCACCACGTTCCAGGCGCGTCGTTTGCAAACGCGGTACCGCACCGACCAGGGCACCTCCCCCGTTGCCACCCTGAACGGTACCCTCGCATCCACGCGCTGGCTGGTGGCAATCTTGGAGACCCACCAGCAGGCTGACGGTTCGGTGCGTGTGCCCGAGGCGTTGCAGCCGTATTTGGGTGGGTTGACGGTGCTCGTGCCGGGAGCGGTGTGAGCGTGTCGGAGCAACGCTTGGTGGTGCTCGACATTGATGGCACCGTGATGCGGCATGACGGCGTGATTGATCCATCGATTCGGGATGCCGTGGCTCAGGTTGTCGAGGCGGGTCACCTGCTCACTTTGGCAACTGGCCGCTCGGTGGACTCAACCCTTCCCGTGTTGGGCGAGTTGGGCATCCACCCGGACTATGTGGTGTGCTCGAATGGTGCGGTGGTGCTTCGCACCGACGGCGCCGGTGGCTACGAGCGTGAGGTGGTGGAAACGTTTGACCCGACGGAGATGCTGTTGCTTATTCGCAGCGCGTTGCCGGGTGGGTTGTTTGCCATTGAGGATGCCGTTGGTGCGTTTTGGTGCACCGACCAGTTGCCGCGCAACACGTTGGATGGTCGCACACACATCGTTTCGTTTGATGACCTGTTGCGCGTGCCGGCGGTGCGCGTGGTGGTGATTTCGCCGGAAATGGCGGCGGACGAGTTTTTGCGGGTGGTGGATTCTATTGGCCTCAGCCACGTGAGCTACGCTATCGGCTGGACTTCTTGGCTTGATCTCGCCCCGGAGGGGGTGCACAAGGCGCACGCCCTGGATGGGGTGCTGCGGCGGTTGCAGGTGCCGCTCTCCCGGGTGGTGGTGGCCGGTGATGGCCGTAATGACATTGAGATGTTGTCTTGGGCGGCTGCGGGGGGTGGCGTGTCTGCGGCGATGGGGCAGGCACCCGTGGAGGTGCGAGCGGTTGCGAACCGCGTGCTTGACCCGGTTGAGCACAACGGGTTGGCGGCGTTGCTGCGCGAGGTTGCCGAAATGCCGGTGCGACGCCGTTAGGATAACGCCCCTGGCATGGTGCTAAGATCGTTTGTGTTGCCTGCTTGCGGGCGCATTGGAGGGCTGTCCGAGCGGCCGAAGGAGCTAGTCTTGAAAACTAGTGTGCGGAAACGTACCGTGGGTTCGAATCCCACGCCCTCCGCCATTTTCGCCTGATTTTTTGGAATACGGGCAGCCCCTGGTTGGTTGCACTTGCCATGGAACTTGGTTTTTACACGTTTGGTGACGTCCACCCAGACCCGCATACTGGTGAGTCGTTGAGTGCGGGTGAGGCGCTGCGGAACTTGTTTGAGCGGGCGCGGCTCGCTGAGGCTGTTGGGTTGGACGTGGTTGGGGTGGGTGAGCATCACCGGCCTGATTACGCAATTTCGTCTCCGGCGACGGTGATGTCTGCCCTGCTTGCGCAAACCGAACGCATTCGCGTGACGAGTGCCGTCACGGTGCTTTCGACGGAGGACCCGGTGCGGGTGTTTCAGCAGTTTGCCACGATGGATCAGTTTTCGCACGGCCGTGCAGAGCTGCTGGCGGGGCGGGGTTCGTTTATTGAATCGTACCCGTTGTTTGGTGCCGATTTGCACGACTATGACGCGCTGTTTGACGAGAAGCTTGCATTGTTGATGCTCATTGATCGGGGCGGATCGGTGACGTGGCAGGGACGATTCCGGGCACCGATCCAGAACCAGCTGGTGTTGCCGCGTCCCGCGGACGTGCCTGGCCGGGGGCAGCACCTGAACCTGGGCATTGCCACCGGCGGTAATGCGCAGTCGTCGGTGCGTGCGGGGGTGTTGGGGTTGCCCATCAATTACGCCATCATTGGGGGCGAGCCTGCCAGGTTTGCGCCGCTCGTCGGGTTGTATCGTGAGGCGCTGGCGCGGGGCGAGGCCGCCGGTGCACCCGGCGAGGCCGCCGGTGCGGGTGCGGGTGCGGGCGACGGGCTGGGCTTCCAGCGCACGTCTGGCACGCCGCAGGTGACGGTTTCGATGATGGGGTTTGTGGCCGAACGGGGTGCGCGCGATTTTTGGTTCCCATACTGGTATGAGACGATGCGGGGCATTTCGGCCGAGCGGGGGTTCCCGGCGCCGACCCGGCAGAGTTTTGATGCGATGGCCGGCCCGGGCGGGGCGTATGCGGTGGGCACTCCGGAGGAGGTTGCCGAGAAACTGGTTGCGGTGCATCGTGCGCTTGGTAACGACCGCTGCATGCTGCAAATGGATCTCACGGGTGTGCCGCAGGCTGAGTCGCTGCGGGCGATTGAGCTGTTGGGCACCCGGGTGAAACCATTGGTGGATGCCGCACTCGCCACTTCCGCGTAGGTCCCGCACCGCCGCGGGTGGCGTTTCGTTGGCCGCACGCGCCGGTGACTGCCATCCGTTTTCACCGTTGACACCCGCCGGTTTGACTCTTATTCTTGACCCCAAGCCATTTATGTAACCCTGTTATATAAAGGCGGGTTCATCGATGGAGAGGAACACGTGAGCAGCGGCGCGACGACGGAACACCCCATGGCAACCCTGCGTGCCCGGCACGTGGCGGAGTGTGTGGCACTGTTGCGGGAGCGAGCGCAGCAGTCGCTGAGTGAGCTTTCCGCCGGCACGGGGCTTTCGCGCCCCACGATTCAGGACATTCTTGCCGATCTGATTGTTGCCGGTGTGGTCCGCGAAATTGCACCGGATGCCGTGGTTCCTGCCGCGGGTGGTGCGCCGGAACAGCCGGGTCGGCCGGCGCGACGCTTCGCGTTCGTGGCGGAACACTGTTATGTGCTCGGGGTGGATCTTGGGGTGCGGCACGTCACGCTGCTGTTGAGCACTGCGGGTGGCGGGCTTGTTGCGGCACGGCAGGCAGCGGTTCCTGAGAGTGGGGGCATCGCCGCTGCGTCGCTTGGAGATTATCTGCTCGACTGCTGCGCCACCTTGGTGCGGGATCTGCTCGCTGAGCAGGGCATTCCCGCGGCGCGGGTTGGCTGTGTGGCGGTGTCGGTGACCGGCATTGTTGATGATCGGGGCTGCATGGTGCAGTCGAATATGGTGCCGAGCTGGAACCGTGTTGATTTGCTGGCTCGCTTGCACGGCATCCTGCCCGGCCGGGTTGTTGTGGAGAACGACGCGAACATGGCGATACTTGCCGAGGTCCATTCTGGGGTTGCCTCTGGGGTGCCGGATGTGGTGAGTGTGACGGCGGATGAGCGTTTGAACTCGGCAATCGTGTTGCAGCACCGGCTGCACCGGGGGCGGCATTTTGCGGCGGGGGAGATTGGTGATCTTGCCGCGAGCGGCTGGGTGTCGCTTTCGGTTCCTGACCGTTTTCCCGCACTGTTTCGCCCGAGTGGTGCCGGTGGTGCCGGTGGTGCCGGTGGTGCCGGTGGTGCCGATGCGACCGGTTCGGTCGATGCTGTGGGGTTGCGGGGCGACGTTCGGCTTGAGCTTGCCGAGTTTGCGCGCCAACTCGCGCAGGGGGCGGCCCTGGTTTCGAGCGTGGTTGATCCTGACGTGCTGGTTGTGTGTGGTGGTGTGGTGCGGCGGTTTCCAGCGCTACGCGATGAGCTGGAGCGCAGCATGCATGACCTTGCCCCGCGTGAGCGCTGGCCGCGGGTGTTGGCTTCGACGTTTGGTCGCGGCGGGGTGGCGTTGGGAGCCGTGGTGCGGGCGCACCAAGAGTTGGCGGCGGCGTTGGGGTGCCCGACGTTGCCCGTTCCGTCGTTTCGGGTCGTGTCTGACGCGCTTGCTGGTGTGGAATTGGGCGACGCGTTGCACCGGTTGTTGTTGTCGGGGGAGTGCGCTTTGCGGGACGATTCGCCGGTGCCCGCATCAGCGCCCGCCCCGACCTCGGCCCTGACCCCGGCCCCCGCTCCATCCTCGGCCCTGACCCCGGCGCCCGCTCCATCCCCGGCCCCAAACTCCGCCCCGGCCCCAAATCCCGCCCCGGCCCCCGAACTGACCATCGCGATGGTGGGGTTCGGCATGCGCAGTGAGATTCGCGTTTGGGCGCACCGACCTGAACGGGGGCATCGCATTGTTGCCGTGGTGGATCCGGACCCGGCTGCGCGGTTGCGCGCCCGTGGGGTTTTCGGTGATGGGGTTGCGCTGTTCGATTCGGTGGATGCCCTGCTTGCGAGCGCCGTGAGGGTGTCGGCCGCGATTGTGGTCACCCCCGATGACACGCACGGTCGCATTGGGGCGCAGTTGTTGCGTGCCGGGCTGGCGGTTTACTTGGATAAACCGATCACGATTGAGACGAACGAGGCGGACGATTTGCTTGCCGTGGCCTACGCGACGGGCAGTCGGCTGTATGTCGGTCACAATATGCGGCACATGGCGGTGGTTCGGCAGTTGCGCGATCTGATTCGATCTGGTGCCATTGGCGAGGTGCAGGCGGTGTGGTGCCGGCATTTTGTGGGCAATGGTGGCGATTACTATTTCAAGGATTGGCATGCGGATCGCAGGCGCAGCAACAGTTTGTTGTTTCAGAAGGGTGCGCATGATCTTGATGTGATTCATTGGCTTGCCGATTCTGTGGCTGACGAGGTGGTTGGCATGGGGGCGTTGAGCGTGTATGGGCGCATTGATGACCGGCGTGATCGCAGCGGTGAGCGCATGGCTGACTGGTTTGACTATGCGAACTGGCCGCCGCTCACCCAGACGGGGTTGCACCCGGTGGTGGATGTTGAGGATCAGTCAATGGTGCTCATGCGGTTGCGTTCTGGCGTGTTGGCGAGCTATCATCAGTGTCATTTTACGCCCGATTATTGGCGCAATTACACGGTGATTGGCACTGAGGGGCGCATTGAGAACTTTGGTGATGGTGATGGTGGCGAGGTGCGGTTGTGGAACCGTAGGGGTGCGTATCGGCCGGTGCCTGACGCGGTGTTTCCCATTGTGGGCGACGTTGGGGGGCACGGGGATGCCGATGAGCTCACCATGAACGAGTTTGTGTCCTTTGCCCGGTTTGGTGGCGCAACTGACACGTCTCCATTGGGGGCGCGGGATGCCGTGGCTGTGGCTGAGGCGGCGACTCGCTCCCTGCGTGGCGGCTCGGTGCCCTTGCGGGTGCCGCCGGTGAGCTCGGATCTTGAACGATATTTTAGGCAACATCAATCGAAAGGAAACTGAACATGGCTGTTCGAAACGTAGTTCGCCGCTTGGGAGTGGCGGCTGTTCTTGCTGGGGTGGTTGGTGCCGGTGGGCTGACCGCGTGCAGCGCGGATAAGGCTGCCGGTGGCGGGGATGGTGCCGCAGCGAATGCTGAAACGAAAGCCGAGATCACCTATGCGGTGTGGGATGAGAACCAGGTGCCGGCGCTCAAGCAGAACATTGCTGATTTTAACAAGCAGTACCCCAACATTCAGGTCACTGTTGACGTGACGCCGTGGTCGCAGTATTGGACGAAACTGCAAACGCAGGCGACGAGTGGGACGCTTCCTGACGTGTTTTGGATGAACGGTCCGAACGTGAAGTTGTATGCCGCCAATGGGCAGCTGGAACCGCTCACGGAGCTCATTGCTGACGGTGCAATTGATCCGAAAAACTATCCCGAATCGTTGAACAACTTGTATTCGTTTGACGGCACCCAGTATGGCGTGCCGAAAGATTTTGACACCATCGGTGTGTGGGTGAACAAGGCGATTCTTGCACGAGCTGATGTTCCCCTGCCGAGCAAGGATTGGACGTGGGATGATTTGCGCAGCGCCGCCAACACGGTGAGTAGCCGGCTGGGTGCCGAAGGAATCTACGGGATTGCCGCGGCTGTCAGCGGTGGGCAGGAAACCTACTACAACACAATTTTGCAGGCTGGCGGCGAGGTTATCTCTGCCGATGGGAAGAAGAGCGGATACGATTCGCCGGAAGCCATTGCGGGCATACAGTTCTGGGCGGATCTTCTTGCTGATGGCGCAATGCCGACGCAGCAACAGCTTTCCGACACGCCCGCAAACGCGTGGTTTACGAGCGGGAAGGCGGCATTCTTCTTCTCGGGAAACTGGTCTACCGCCGAACTTTCCGAATCTTCGATCGCCGCCGACATTGTCGCCGTCCCACTGCCGCAGGGCAAACGCAAAGCAACGGTGATTCATGGGTTGGGGAACGTTTTGTCGGCTGACGGGAAACACAAGCCGGCGGCAAAAGCGTTCCTCGCGTATCTCGGTTCGCAGGAAGCCCAACAAACACAGGCCGACATGAAGGCTGCCAACCCGGCGTTTAATAACACCCAGCAGGCGTTTGTGGATTCGGTGCCGAACTTTGACTTGCAAATTTTCCTCGACGCGCAAGAGTACTCATTCCCCTACCCCAGTTCACAGCACACCGCCGTGTGGGTCGCGCTGGAAAATGAGCTCCTGCCCGACGCGTTCTCGGGCAAACGTCCGGTCGCTGACGTTGCAAAGGAACTCGCGACCAAAATGAATGAAGCGTTGGCCAAAGAATGAGCGGTGCGTTCCACGCGGGGCGTCGTGCAACGGCTGCGGCGCCCGCCGGGCGTCGCAGCCACGCACCGCGTGACGGGTGGTGGCCTTGGCTGTTTGTGCTGCCCACGTTCACCGGGGTGTTGGTTTTTTACATTTGGCCCATTCTCTACACCGGTTACCTGAGTTTCACCGAGAGCGGCCCATTCGGTGGGGAAACCTGGGTGGGGCTGGACAACTACCGCACACTCGTTGGCGATAGTCATCTTGCGCTCGCGCTCCTCAACACCGTCGTCTACACCCTCATCGTGCTGTGCGGCGTGCCGGTCGCCACCCTGCTCGCCAGTTTGCTCAACCGTCCGGGGCTCAGGTTCGCGAACCTATACCGGGTGCTCTTTTTTATGCCATACGTTGCCATGCCAACCGCGGTAGCGCTGGTATGGCGCATGATATATAACGGTGACTACGGCATCCTCAATTGGTTGCTGGCACAAGTGGGCATTCAAGGACCCTACTGGATTTCCACGCCCGGATTCGCCATTGTTGCCGTGGGCGCGGTGGGGCTCTGGTCCTCGCTGGGGTTTGGCATCATTATTCTGAGCGCCGGGCTCAAAAATATTCCACCCGAACTCGTGGAGGCGGCGCAACTTGACGGCGCAAGCCGGTCGCGACTGTTCGTGTCGGTGATTGTGCCGCTGCTCACCCCCAGCATTTTCTTCGTCACCATCATCACCGTCATTGGCGGGTTTCAACTGTTCGACCTGCTCTTCGCCATCATGGGCACCGGCAACCCGGCGCTTGACCGCAGTCAATCGCTCGTCTACATCTTCTACAACCAGGCGTTCGTGCATAACGCGAAAGGCTACGCCTCTGCCATCGCCATGGGCATCATGCTGCTCATCGCGCTCGTCACCTGGTTCCAGTTCCGCATGCAAAAAAAGTGGGTGAACTATGTCTGAGGCAACCGCAACCGCAGCGCCAGCGCCAACACCAACCGCAAGCGCAGCGCCAACACCAACCGCAACCGTCGCCGAAACCACGACCCCCAACGGTGCAAGCGCCCGGGCGGTCGTCGCGCACAGCACGAGGCGAGCACCGGTCAACCGGGACGCAAACCGCTGGTGGGTGCACCTCATCCTCGCCGGTACCGGGCTGCTGATGGTGTTCCCGTTCCTGTGGCAGCTCATCATGTCAGTCTCAACCAACCAGCAGGTCATGAGCGTGCCGCCCACCTTCTGGCCCGGAGAGCTGCACGTCGAAAACTATGCCGAAGTGTTCGTGAAAATACCGTTCCTCAACCAGCTCATGGTGTCGATTATCATCACCCTGCTGCGGGTCCTCGCCCAGGTGGTGCTGTGCTGCTTCGCAGGCTACGCCTTCGCCCGGATGCACTTCACCGGCAAAGGCCTGATGCTCGGCATTATTCTCTCCATTCTCATGGTGCCCGGGCAGGTGTATCTCATTCCGCAAGTGCTCATCATCCAACACCTCGGGCTACTCAACACCGTTTGGGGCATCGTGCTCCCCGGGTTCTTCAGCGCGTTCGGGGTGTTCCTCATGCGGCAATTTTTTCTGGGCATGCCCCGCGAACTCGAAGAAGCCGCCCGTCTCGACGGGGCAAACCCCATTCAAACGTTTCTGCGCGTCATGCTGCCGCTCGCAACCCCCGCAATCAGTGCGCTCATCATCATGACCGCACTCTGGTCATGGAACGACCTGCTCTGGCCCCTGGTCGTTACCACCTACGCGGAACACATGCCGCTCTCCGCCGGGCTCGCCACCATGAAAGGAAGCGTATCCACCGACTACTCCGTCATGATGGCGGCGAGCGTGCTCGCCATGGCACCCATCCTGCTGCTGTTCATCGTGATGCAACGGCGAGTCATCGACGGGCTCGCATTCAGCGGCACCAAGTGACGGCCACCCCGCAATGCCACCCAGCCGCACCCCACCAACGCCCGGTTCGGCTGGAACGGGCCGCGGCATCCACCAATCGAATCAACCCGAAACGAGCACACATGCACCCACAAGAACCACTCCGTGTCGGCCTTCTCGGCGCCGGCGGCATCACCCGGGTGCACGTGCCGGCCTGGCTTGAACTCGGCGCCGACATTGGCGTGTATGCGCTGGCTGGTGCCGAGGCGCTCGCGGCGGAATATCCACAGGTGCGGGTGTTTAGCTCGAGAATCGAACTACTCGCCTGGTGCACCGTCGTGGACATTTGCACCCCAACGCCCACCCACCTGGAATGCGCCATTGCGGCCATCGAAGCGGACAAACACGTGGTGTGCGAAAAACCCGTCGCCCGCACCCTCGCCGAAGCAACACTGCTCAGCGAATTCGCCGCGGAACACGCGGTGACCGTCTACCCGGCGCACGTGGTGCGCTTCTTCCCGCAGTATGCCGCAGCCAAGGCGGCCATCGAAGCCGGCGAGCTCGGACTCATCGGCGTTGCCCGGTTCAACCGCACCGGTGAACTACCCCGCTGGTCACCATGGTTCCTCGACGAGCGCGCATCGGGCGGACTCATCATGGACCTGATGATTCACGACCTCGATATCGCCAGGTGGATGCTCGGTGAAGTTCACCGCGTATTCGCACGAAAAACGCGTGCCCAGTCCGGGGAGATCAGCGCAAGCGTGACACTCAGCCACGAAGGCGGCGGCATGAGCGTGGTCAACGGCATTTGGGGCGCGCGCGGCACCCGGTTCACCACCGGATTCCACCTTGCCGGGACCGGTGGGGTGCTCAATCACAGCACCGCACACGATTCGGGCATCACCACAAACCTGGCAACCGGGCCGGGTGGCGGTGCCATGCTGCCCGACCTCTCACTCCACGAAAGCCCCTACCTCACCGAGCTGCGCGAATTCTTGACCCACATGCGCGGTGGCCCCGCAGCGAGGGTGACGCTCGCCGACGGTGTTCGAGCCGTGCAGCTTGCCGAAGCCGCGAACGAATCTGCGGCGCTGGGAGTTCCCGTGCCCGTCCCCGTGCTGGCCACGTTCTCGAACACGGCCATGCCCGCGGCCACGCACACGGCTGGCGCGTTCGGGCACGCAGAACGGCGGTCATCATGAGCATTCGCATTGGCATCATTTCCTTCGCCCACGTGCACGCCCACTCCTACCTGCAACTGTTGGCCGCGTGGCCCGGGGTTGAGTTGCTCGCAACCGACCCGCACACCCCACCCGGTGGACGTGCCGCGAACCAGGCTGGTGATACGTCCGGCGAGGACGGCAAGCCCCGTGTGGTCGGCGACCCCGGCGGCCCCGGCGACACCGGTGACCCCGAGGTCACCGGTGAGGTGCGGGGAGCCGCGTTCGCCGCACAGTTTGGGGTTGCCTACGTGCCAACCCTTACGGACCTGTTCGCTTGGCGGCCAGACGCCGTGATTGTGCTCAGCGAAAATGTGCATCACCGCGAGCATGTGCTCCTCGCCGCGGCGCACGGGGTGCCTGTGCTGTGCGAAAAGCCGCTCGCAACCACCGTGGTCGACGCGGTGGCGATGCGCGACGCTTGCCGCGCGGCGGGCGTGTGGCTCATGACCGCCTATCCGGTGCGGTTCTCCCCAATGGTCACTGGCCTTGCCCGCCTGGTTCGCGAGGGTGCGCTGGGGCAGATCCTCAGCGCGCTTGGCACAAACAATGGCCGCATCCCGGTCGCATCCCGGGCGTGGTTCACCGACCCGACGCGTTCCGGTGGCGGCGCCCTGGTGGATCATGTGGTGCACGTCGCCGACGTGCTCGACCTGGTGACCGGTTGGCGACCCACGCAGGTGTATGCGGTTGCAAACCGAGTGCTGCACGCCGAGAAACCGGGTGTCGCCGTCGAAACCGGTGGCCTGGTGACGGTAGTGTACGACAGCGGTGCCCACGCGGTGATTGATTGCTCTTGGAGTCAACCGGACGCGGCACCCACGTGGGGTGGCCTCACCCTTCAACTTGTGGGTAGCGCGGGAATTGCAACAATCGACCCGTTTGCTCAGCAAGTCGGCGGACTCTCCGCGGCAACCGGTACAGCGCTCTCCCTGCCCTACGGGCAGAACTTGGACGCCACACTGCTCACCGCGTTTCTTGAAGCCGTGGCGACGGGACGCGCGCCGGAACCAGATGGCGACACCGGCATCCGCTCATTGGCGATCGTATGCGCCGCGCAGGAATCGGCACGCACCGGCACCGTTGTGGACGTTGCGTTGCCCTGAGTGGTATGGCAGCGCACAGCCTGCCGATAAGCTGCAAAAAGGCTGTGAAATCGCTCTCGCGGTGCTTCTCCGGGTAGGATAGTCGTGCGGAATGACGCACAATCATTACGTCAGTGCGCAACCTTGAGACTGCTCGACA
>CAYTSH010000014.1:0-20394 GCA_964440395.1 uncultured Microbacteriaceae bacterium | reverse complement strand
TGTCAGGAATTGGGTTTCTCCTGTTATCAACATCGGCGCTGGCAGTGGATGATGGTTCGCGTGTCAGGGCTTATCTTCATCGTGGTGGGTGCGTTGGCAACATTGATGAGCGTGCCTATCGATGGGAAACCCGTGTCGCCGGGGCCGATGATTACTGCACTCTGCATACTGCTTGTCGGCGGCTGCTTTGTTGTGTTTGCAGTGTCATTGCGTCGCACCGGAATCGACGTGTTCGCGACTCACCTGATCGTCCGAGTCGGATTTCGACCCGCGCGACAGGTACTGCTCAATCAAATTACTGCACTAGTCCCAGCGGTGGGAAACTACGGTGGAATCGTGGGGAAAGACGACCGGGGTCTTCGACTCTTCCAAGCGATCACGATAGCGACCGAGTACGAAGCGTTCGAGACGTTCTTGAAAACGCGCTTACCACGTCAATGGCTCCAATACCAGCGCGCCGTGCAACCCATCTTCACCGTCACGGAGTTCTAAAGCTGCAGTTGGTTTCCACGGTTCCGCAGTTCCGCGGTTCCGCTGCTCCAGCGCGTGATCGGGGGCTGCTCAAGCTTGCTGGCGCACGGTGCAGAGCTACAGCGCTGAGCTGAGATGCGACGCGATCCAGATCCGGATCGCGTCTCGAATCACTTCCGCACGCTCTCGGCCGCCGTACGTCGCCGCGAAGCGGTCGTCGGCGACATACATCTCTGCCAGCCCGGCATAGGCAGTGGGGTCTGGTTTCACGTTGCCCCACTGCAGCGTCACCCACTCGTAGTGCTCGCTTACCAGCGCCTGAAACGCGTCAGACTGCGGATCGAGGCCAGCCTCGGCCGCTTCGCGCAGTGCCCGGTTCACATCGAGGCTGCATTGGCCATCTGCGCGCAGTTCCTCGTCGCTCAAATGCGCCCTGCGGTCGGCGCTGCGCTTCCAGGCGCTTTCACCCCAACGCTCGCGCACCTCACGCTCGTGTTGCGTGTGGTCGAAGTTCGCGAAGATTTGGTCGATTGTCATGGTGTTCCTGCTTTCCAGTGCGGTGAGGGTTTGCCTTACGACGGCGATTTGGTGGACGAGATGATCCTGCGCGTCTTCGAGTTGGGTCAGATGCGCGCGAACGACCTCTGCGACAGATTGATCGTCTGCCAGCAGTGCCTTGATCTCTTCGAGCGGGAGACCCAGAGACCGCAGCGACATGATCCGATACAATCGCGAAATCTGCGGCCTGCAATAGAAGCGGTACCCATTCGTCGCGACGCGTCCGGGAGCAAGCAGCCCGATCTGCTCGTAGTGCCGCAGCGTTCTGCTCGTGAGACCACTCGCACGGGCGACCTCTTTGATTGGCCATTCTTCATCGGGTTCTACCGGGAAAACGGGGGCGTTTGGATTTTCGGGGGCGCTCTCGTGCGGCCCCGGGGAGGGTGTGAGGTGTGCGGGCTGCTTCATACCTCAAGCATTCCACTTGACGTTACGGCAGAGTCAAGTCTTGTGAGTCAGCTCTGGGAAATTCATGCGCGGTGCAGCAACTCAGCTGAGCCGCACCAGGGTCTTGGTTGCAGAGGATGAATGCACTGTTGCCCGTGGCGAGTTGTCCGTTCGCACGGGTGCCGCACCGCACGGGTGCCGCACCGCACGGGTGCCGCACCGCACGGGTGCAACACTGAAGAAAACGCTCACTGATCGATTTTGACTCAATGTTTGCAATAACTTTCATGATTTCTTCTTCCTTCTTTTCTGGCTCTAGAGTTGGTTCTAGAGTTGGTGTTGGGGTTGCATGAGCAACAATGCCGTAGCCCTCGGGGTTGACCCTGCCGGCATATCCATTCTGAAAATTCGGCTACTCTGGTCATCCAGCTGTGGTTACTCCCAGTTCCACGACCAATAACCGTTCCGTTATCAGTCGCAAATACGGCAGTTCCCAATGGCACTGCCAGGTCGATGCCGTTGTGGCCTCTGTAGGGTGCATTGAATTGAGGATTTTCCCCAAAACGCTGTGTAACTTGCACAGAGGCTACTGGCCATTCAATAGTTGAGTCGCTTCTTCCTTTCTGCTTGATCCGCGATGCCCGGCGGGCTTATCGCAGCACACTCACCGTATCTGGAATATGCTGATTTTAGCAACTTAGGCAATATTTATTGAATATTGCTGCGTGTTTTTCGCACTTTGCCTGCCTAAATTGCTTACGGTGGGCTAGAATTAGCTCATGACTATTTCGTGGAATGAACTTCGTGATGCCCGTGAACGTTTGCACCTCACCCAGGCTCAACTTGCGCACGAACTCGGCGTGGCCACCAGAACCATTACAAACTGGGAAGCCGCCGGCGTACCCCGCAAGGCTGAGTACAAAGTGCGTTCGTTTCTTGGTGGCGCTCTCGTTCAGCAGTCACCAACGCCGCCGAACGTTGATTCGTTTCGACCACATCGGCCACAGTCCGCGTGGCAACCCAACGCCATGAGCAGCTATACCGACGAAGAACTCCTCAGCGAACTGCTGCTGCGCGCACAGCGTCGAACAGTGTTGGAAATGCTCTCCGCCCAAAGTGGTGAGCGCGCCGAGAATGTCACACCCCTCTGGAACGATATGCAGCAGGACACATTCGACCCAGATTCGATTGATCTCTCACAGTACGAAGGAGCGGCTGATGATCAACCAGACACAACCCCAGATTTGGACATCCACACTCCTTAGGTTCGATCCCCATGCGCACGCCGAGCAGTTGCAAATCAGAGTCGCTTACCGAAACTTATCTGCAATCAACGGCATCTGGATCCCCGACATCAGAACCATTTTTCTCAGCAAGACCATGAATCCAATCATGGAGCGCTGCTGCCTCACGCACGAGCTTGGGCACGCTACGCTCGGGCACCGCACGAGCACAGCTCGCAACGAGCTTCAGGCCGATCGCTGGGCAGCAAATCAGCTCATTCACGCGACACAAGTTCGTGCCCTTGCAAAAGAATCCCCTGATCCGGGGTGCTGGGCAACCGAGTTACGGGTCACCACCCACCTCATGCAGGTGTGGCTCAAAACTAGGCCACAGCAAACATATTCCGACCAGTGCATTTATTGACCCACCCCCACCCATAAGCCGAACGTCGAAATATTCCACTAATCGAATATAAATATCGAGTTGGGCTGTCGCTCCGGTCACGCACCGCTGGGAGAGATGATTCGCCATGCATGCGGGCGACCCGCTGAAATCACCCAACTGCAATGTGTGCCAAAACGAAGATAGCCCCTGAATCCAGTTGAGACCAACCAATTCAGGCGCTATCTTTTCTTCGTGCGCGAGGGGGGACTTGAACTGCACGGCACGCTACAACGCCCCATGACGCGGAGGGGCATCAAACCGCATGTTTTCAATGATCCAGGGAAGCCCCACTGTGGATAACTACCTGCGAATACATCAAAATACATAGCCGGTGCCCCATCGTTTGCCCCATCGCATCCAGTTACAGCCGCGTGAGCTCTTCATCGAAGAAGCGCAAACTGAGATCAGCCCTGCTTTCCATTAAGCGCGTGTACTCGTTCTCAAGCGCCGCTGCACCAACCAGCAGACGATCAGCTTCAGGAACTTGCTTCAAGGCCGTCAGGTTCACCCGATACTGCTCGGGATGCTGGGCAAACTCAAACGCCATCCTCGAAATTCCAGCCGGGCACAAGAATGCTGGCGTATTCCGGCCCTTTGGGCCTATTGACGGCACTGATTCGTCATAGAGATCCACTTCGAGCTCAATCCCAAAAAACCGTTTCACTGTCAGTGGAGTGAGCTGAATAAAGTAAGGAATACGTGTCACACGATAACCATGCGATTCGTAGAACCGAGTGTTGACAGCGTCTTTGAGGATCTGCCCGGGAGATCTGTAGTGCGGTAAACCGTCAAACTCAACTATCTGCTTGAGTGATTCGCTACGATAGTCTGGCCTCGTTCGAGCGGTCTTTCCGTCAAGGCGTTTTAGGCCGCACGATGTGTCATGGATCCAATCGTCTACCCCCGGGAAAATGACTGCCAAGTATTCAGGGAGGCCGGTTCTCGGTAGACCTGTATCTGGGTCTTTGCCTGCCTTTGTCGCGAGTTCAGTTGTTTCTCGAAGGTAGCCCCAAACCTTAGAATTAATCGCCGTCATTTCATTCATCTTATCAACCTCAATCCCGGACAGCCCAACGGATTGTAAAGACGTGTTCACGGTGCTCAGTCCCACGAAGCGCGTCTTCGAGCATCCCAAGATACTCGTCGGCCTTACCTCGCAAACGCTCCCCGGGTTCTAGTCTGAAGTGCAACAGTTGGTGGTGGTGTCTTTCGAGCATAGTTCTTGGAATATCTCTGCTGGGGTTGCCCAGCCGAGTATCTTGCGTGGCCGGTTGTTTATCTCGGTCACGAACTCGTCTAGCTCGGCCTGGCTGAGCTCCGCAAAGCTGGTGCCTTTGGGGAGGTATGTGCGGAGTCGGCCGTTGAAGTGCTCATTCGTGCCCCGCTGATGCGCGGAATACGGATCCGCGAAATACGTGGGAACCGCGAGAGCATCGGCTAGTTGGTAGTGCAACGCGAACTCGCTGCCGTTATCAACCGTGACAGAGTCGCACCCGCCCGCGCTACCGGTTCGACCCACACGCGCTACCGAATAGCTCCGCTAAACATTCGCCTTCACCGGCATGCGCCGCACTGAAGCACTCGCGCTCCGCTGGAAAGACATCAACACGAAAACGCAGCGGATCAGCATCAGGCGAGCGGTAAACACGGTGGATTGGAGCAAAACCAAGACCGTTAAAACCGGAAGCCCAAGGGTCATCGACATTGACGAAGAAACCCTCAAAGCACTCGCGAAATACAAAATCGCTCGAGCTGAGCTCTCGTTCTCACTCGTTAAGCCCGACGCATTCGTCTTCGCT
This sequence comes from uncultured Microbacteriaceae bacterium, assembly GCA_964440395.1. Taxonomy (GTDB): domain Bacteria; phylum Actinomycetota; class Actinomycetes; order Actinomycetales; family Microbacteriaceae; genus CAYTSH01. The sequence continues at coordinate 15,511 of CAYTSH010000014.1, read as the reverse complement.
GACGAAAACGGGCTGATTCGATCACCCGACGCAGTCACGAGCCTCTGGGCACGACGGGTGTTCTGGCTCATTGATGCCTACCCCGACATGGAACGCGTCAACATCAACGGCCTCCGCCATACCCACGCAACACTGCTGCTCGAGCTCGGCGTGCACCCCAAGGTCGTGCAGGAACGGCTCGGCCACTCAACCATCACGACGACGATGAACATCTACTCGCACGTAACACCAACGATGCAGAGATCAGCGGTCGATGCTTTCAGCCGCAGTATCGAGCGCGCCTAAGGGGGATTCTAGATACAACTCTACGGAATCGGCTTCATTGCCAAGATTCGCGGTACTCGGTCAATGCGCTTGAGGGCTTCAGAAGCACCTGGGTTCACAGCACGCAACAATAAAGTCATGTCTTTTCGCAGACGTGAGTGGTTCACCGTCAAAATCTGCTCATGGTGCCCCACGCGGTTTCGCAAACGCACAAGACGGTCAACAGCGCTACCGACTGCATAGCCCGCAATAATGTCGGCTGGAATATCTGGGGGCAGGTTACCCGCCCAACGAGTTGCCGTATCATCAGTAAGTTTCGGAAACGCGTTCGAAAGCGCGGAGCGCCACAGGTGCTCGCGTTTTTTGTATCCGCTTTTCAAGCTTTCGCGCTGCGTAGGCGGATCTTTCAGCAAAAGATAGGAGAGATTGCCGAAGGAGAGCTGTGCAATCAGATCGTCAAGCACGACGGATGCATTTTTACGTGGATGCCCCGGACCTCGCCGCTTCTTTGCGGTCTCAGCTTGACGCTCCACATTCTGAGCCAACCTCTTCACCAGCGGAGCAAGCTTGTCATCAGGCGAACGAAGCCAGTCTTCAGCTCCATTGTGTTTCTGGTTCCATACCCTCAGTGCGTCGTCTATTGAGTGGCGGAGAATCGCCTCGGTGTACGCAAGGTTCTCAAACCAAGCGGCGCTTAACGCGGTCTGCCATACGTATAAAGCCGCCACGGTCTCTTTCGGCACATTGGCAACGGGCATATCGGTGATGCGTGAGCACTCCTGCCGGTATGTTTCGAGCCGAGCAAGATTCATGGGCGTCAAGAGCCTTAGCGGCATTGTCGTCCTTTCCGAAAAACAAAGACCCCGCACGAGGCAGGGTCTTTGGCTAGTAACGAGGGATCTTGTCCACGTTGTTCAAGATAAATCTATCACGGAAGAGCTTGACCATCAACCTTCAGCGCGTGCCCACTCGTTTCAGCTGCTGACCCGTAGCTTACTAGGACTCCCATCCAGACACTTGCCCCATAAGTCGCCCCATGCATTAGAAATAGCCCCTGACTTTGGTAAGTAAATACCAGGTCAGGGGCTATTTTTTTCGTGCGCGAGGGGGGACTTGAACCCCCACGCCCTTGCGGGCACTGGCACCTGAAGCCAGCGCGTCTGCCATTCCGCCACTCGCGCATGAGCCGTAGCAACATCGTCTGTTTCTACAACATGCTAGACCCTATCAGGAATTGGCCGCATTGCACAAACCGGCATGGCAAACCGCATGGCTGTTCCCAGCACACCAGGGTTTGGCAGGCATGCGGCACGGAGGAGGATCGGTCGCAAATCAGGTGCAGCCTGCCGTTACAATCCGAACGACACAACCGGGCAAACCCTCGAGTTTTCAATGATTTTCCACAGTTCGTCTGCAACTCACAGCGAAGGCAAGTAACATGCTTTATAACTATGTCGCCATAAGAGACGGAGTGTTGGTGGGTATCTTTGATAAAGTTGAGCGCGGTTTGGAACGCGCGGTCAACGGTGCCTTCGCGCGAACGTTCAAATCGGGTCTGCAACCTGTCGAAATCGCTGCTGCACTGAAACGAGAGCTCGACGTGCAGGCGGTTGTTCTGGACCGCGACCGCATTCTGGCACCAAATCAGTTTTTTGTGCGACTCTCCTCGAACGATTCGAGCCGCATGGCACGGCTCGGTTCGGCTCTCGTGGAAGAACTGATCAGCATTGTGAATGCGCACGCCCAACGACAAAACTTTCAATTTGCCGGGCCAGTGAGTATCGCGTTTTCGGTTGATAGCTCGCTGCCTGACGGAGTGATTGATGTGGATTCAAACACGGTGAAAGGCCAGGTGGACTGGGTGCACGTGCTTGAATACTCCGGTCATCGCAGCACATTGATGCCTGGTGAAACAATCATTGGCCGGTCGCAAGACGCCACACTCACTCTCAACGACACTGGCGCTTCGCGTCACCATGCCGCGCTGCACCGCGATGGCCGTCAGGCAACGATCAGAGATCTCGGTTCCACAAACGGCACACAGCTCAACGGCACCCCGGTAGCTCACGCCGTTTTGCAAGACGGCGATGAGATTCTGATCGGCCAAACGCGTATGATCTATCGAGTGCTCCCCCAATCCGTTCAGAGCCGCGGCACCCAATCACGGGTGCAGCAGCAAACAACTCGCACCCAGACGAGCGATTCATACTGGGGTGTGTAAATGAGCGAACTCACTCTTCTCGTTCTCCGGCTCGCGTTTCTGTTAGCGCTTTGGTCGTTCGTTTTTGCGGTTGTGTACGCACTCAGAAGCGACTTGTTCGGTGGAATTACCAGAGTGATGAAGCAATCGAGGGATGCCGCACCAACCGCACCACAGCATCCCCAGTCGAGCCCGTCCCCGGCCCCCCTGGCCGCCGTAGCCACCGCACCCGCCAGGCCGTTGCCATCGCCTGGTGCCGCCCGGCCACATGGCGCGAGCGCGCAGCTGCCAACCCAGCTGGTGATCACCTCGGGTCCTAAACAGGGGAGCGTCATTGCGCTGAGCGGTGAGACCCTCACGATTGGCCGTTCGGCGGAGTCGAGTCTGGTTATTCGCGACGAATACACTTCAACACATCACGCTCGACTGTTCATTCGTGGTGACGTTTGGCACATTCAAGATTTAGCGTCCACGAACGGCACTTTTCTCGATTCTGTGCGTGTTCGCGAAGCTGTTCCGCTCGCACCGGGCAGTAGCGTGAGTATCGGCACCACCTCGTTCGAGCTGAGGCAGGCACGATGAGGTTCGCACCGGCCACACCCACACCGGCCACACCCACATCGCCAACAGGCGCATCGCCTTACTGCGCACAAGCAGGCACCGCCAGGGTGCCCAGGGGCGTGATGGCCTGATGGTTTCGTATTCGTGCGCGGCAGGATCGCACGTTGGAATGGTGCGCGCAAACAACCAGGACTCCGGCTGCACTGGCGAGTTTCTCTTTGTTGTGGCCGACGGGATGGGCGGCCATGCGGGTGGGGATGTTGCATCGGCGCTCACCGTGAAGCGACTGCAGCAGCTCGACGCGCCATTTCAGTCTGCTACTGAGGCGGCGCACGCGTTCCGGGAAGAACTGGTCGCCATTAACACAATGCTCTCCGAAACCGTCACGGAGCACCCCGAGCTTGCCGGCATGGGCACGACCGTAACGGGGGTGCTGACCGTGGCGGATGAACTTGCGGTGGCACACATCGGGGACTCGAGAATGTATGTCCTGCGCGGCGGTGAACTCAGCCAAATCACCGCTGACCACACCTTCGTTCAGCGACTGGTTGATAGTGGCAGAATCACGGAGGAAGAGGCAAAGACGCACCCGCGTCGTTCCGTGCTGATGCGGGTTTTGGGTGATGTCGACTCGTCACCGGATATTGATTCGCTCATTCTGCGAACGGTGCCCGGGGACGTTTGGCTGCTGTGCTCCGATGGGTTGAGTAGCTATGTTTCTGATGAGGAAATGTTTGAAATTCTCACCAACCGCAGCAGTCTGGACGGCGCCGTTGACAAGCTCATCGAAAAAAGCCTTGTGCACGGTGCGCCTGATAACGTCACAGTTGTTCTTCTGGAGACGCATGCCGAGCCGCAGCAACGCACCGAGCGCAAACTGGTCGGTTCTGCCGCCAATCCGGTGCTGCACGAAGGTCAGGAGCGAGCGCAACGCCAGCCGGCTCGTGCTCGTGTCGGTCGTCGAGCCGCGCAGGTTCCAGAGAGTCATTTTGAGGCTCGGGCTGATGAATATCTTGATGAGATGGTTGCTGAATCTCGACGACGGGCGAGGCAGCGCAGAATCACGTGGCTCGCCGGGGTGCTGCTTGTGCTCCTGCTGCTCGTCGCCGCCGTGTTCATGGCATACGAGTGGACGCAAACAAAGTTTTACGTCGGCACCGACGGCAAGTCGGTCATCATTTATCAGGGGATACAGCAGGACGTGGGTTCACTTTCGCTCTCAACAGAGTTTGAAAATTCCGGTATTCCGTTGAGCAGTTTGGGATCGTATGATCGCGGCAGGGTAGAAGAAACGATCAACGCAGATTCGCTCGAGAACGCCCGTGAAATTGTGCTCCGACTCGAAAATCCCGGTGGCTAGCGTGTCTGCGTCATCGTCACTCGCTTCGAGCGAACGAGTACTTACCGCTCCGGCAACGAGTGTGCGGAAGCTTCGAATGCTGGAGTTGGTGCTCCTGGTTTTGGCGTGCGCACTCAACACCGGCGCAATCGCTCTGGTGCAGTTCGGCGTGCTGGGCGCGTTAGATCCGAAAGCACTCTGGTTGAGTGCAACCGTGTCGGTGCTGTTGCTTGCACTGCACGTGACGCTTCGGGCTGTTGCTCCGGGTGCGGACCCCCTGATTATCCCGGTAGCGGGAGTGCTGAACGGTATCGGCATCGCCGAGATTTACCGGATTGACTTGGCTATCGGGTCTTCCGGCCCGCAGTCCACATCTGCAAAGCAAATTGCGTGGACTGCGCTTGGAATAGTGGCGGCAATCGTGATTCTCATCGTCATCCGCAACCACCGCATCCTGCTTCGTTTCACCTACCTCTCGGGCGTTGTGGGGGTCGTGTTGCTCGTCTTGCCGCTCATCCCGGGTCTGGGTGAACCGATCGGCGGAGCGCAGGTGTGGATCCGAGTCGGCCCATTCAGTTTCCAGCCGGGCGAACTGGCAAAACTTGCCCTCGCGGTGTTTTTTGCCGGCTATCTCGTGCGCAACCGTGACACGCTTTCAATGGTGGGCAAACGCGTGCTGGGCGTTGCCCTGCCCCGGAGTCGCGACTTCGGCCCCTTGCTTGTGTTTTGGTTGCTTGCGATGTCTGTGTTGGTGTTCCAACGCGACCTGGGCACGTCGTTGCTGTTCTTTGGCCTATTCCTGGTCATGCTCTATGCGGCAACCGGCAGGGCAAGCTGGGTTGCGTTTGGACTATCACTGTTTCTGGGTGGTGCCCTGTTTGCCGCGTCGCAGCTTTCATATGTGGCAAACCGTTTCACGAACTGGCTGCACCCATTCGATGAGGGCGTGTATGAGAAAAGCCCGGGAGGTAGCCTGCAACTGGTGCAGGGACTGTTTGGCTTGGCGCACGGCGGAATCACCGGAACCGGCCTGGGTCAGGGCTACCCGCAGGTAACGCCTCGGCCGCAAAGTGACTACATCTTTGCGAGCATCGGTGAGGAACTGGGTCTGACTGGCGTGTTTGTCTTGCTGTCGTTGTACCTCATCCTGGTTGGTCGGGGGTTCCGTATCGGCTTCGCCAGCAGTGATGATTTCGGCAAATTGCTCGCCATTGGGCTGTCTTTTTTGCTGGCCCTGCAAGTGTTTATTGTGATTGGGGGAGTGACCCGGGTGATCCCGCTCACCGGCCTCACCGCCCCGTTTTTGGCATCTGGCGGGTCCTCATTGCTCTCCAACTGGATGCTGGTGGCAGTGCTCCTGCGACTTTCTGACACGATTCGAAATCAAACAAAGTTGGTGATCGAGTAATGAACGCACAGCTTCGGAGAGTCAGTCTGATTGTCGTGCTGATGTTTGTATCGCTCATGGCATCGAGCACGTGGATCCAGGTGATCACCGCGGAAACATTGCGGAAGGACCCACACAATACCCGCACAATGTATGACAACGCTGGCATTGAGCGGGGAGCAATCCTAGTTGGCAATCAGGCGATCGCACAGTCCGAACCCAGCGACGACGAGTACAAGTTTCATCGCACCTACCCGCAAGCTGCGCTGTACGCGCCGGTCACTGGCTACCTGACGGTAACGCAGGGCAGCACCGGTCTTGAGGCTGCACTCAACGACGAACTGACCGGCAAGGCGGATTCGCAATTTTTTGAGACGTTGAATCGTATTGTCACTGGGCAGCAACCGCAGGGCGACTCCGCACGTCTGACGCTCGACCCGGTTGTGCAGCAAGCCGCCTGGGATGCTTTGGAGGGCAGGCGCGGCGCGGTTGTTGCCCTTGAGCCAGCCACGGGCAGAATCCTCGCGATGGTTTCGAACCCTTCCTACGACCCCAACACCCTCACGTCAACCGATCCGGTCGAGGTGCAGACCGCCTACGATGCGCTGCTTGCCGAGCCCGACGAACCCCTCATCAACCGCGCCATCGGGGGCGCACTCAACCATCCGGGGTCGACATTCAAACTGGTGGTCACTGCCGCAGCGCTGGAAACCGGAAAGTACACCGCAGAGTCACAGTTTCCAAACACTGGGGAGTACCAACTTCCCCAGAGCACCGCAATCGTTCGCAACTCCTGGTTGGGGCCGTGTGGTCCGGGAGCAACAACCACCATCGCCACGAGCCTCATGATGTCGTGTAACACCACATTCGCGCAGCTCGGCGTTGAACTGGGCGATGAAACCCTCGGCGCAATGGCTCGGTCTTTTGGGTTTGAAACCCCACTGAGCATCCCACTGCCGGTTACTCCGAGCATTTTTCCGAGCGACATGAACGATGCCGAGACGGCTCTCTCCTCAATTGGTCAGCAAGATGTCCGAGCAAGTCCGCTGCAAATGGCTATGGTTTCTGCGGCAATTGCCAACAAGGGGGTCTTGATGAAGCCGGGAATTGTGCAGGAAATACTGAAGGCGAGCGATCTGAGCCCGACCGCGCAGTTCACACCTGAGGTGTTTTCGACGCCAATGTCGCCAGAAACTGCAAAATCACTCACCGAAATGATGATCCAAGTGGTTTCTTCGCCAAGTGGCACCGCGCGACCTGCAAGAATAGAGGGTGTTGAGGTTGCGGGCAAGACTGGCACTGCCGAGAATGGTACAGAAGCTGACGGTACGGACAGGCCGTATATTTTGTGGTTTACCGGTTTCGCACCAGCCGCAGACCCAAAGGTTGCGGTTGCAGTGGTTTTAGAAAATGGTGGCGGTATGGGTTTGTCAGGAACTTCGGATGGCCTCGCGGCTCCGATTGGAAAGAAAGTAATTGAGGCGGTGTTAAACCAATGAGACCAACTGCTGGATTAACGTTTGACGGACGGTACGAGTTGATCTCCCGCATCGCCATCGGCGGCATGGGCGAAGTGTGGCAATCGACCGATCGAATCATCGGGCGAACCGTCGCAATTAAAATCCTCAAAGATGAGTACATGGGCGACCCTGACTTCCTTGAGCGGTTTCGTGCTGAGGCTCGGCACGCCGCGCTGGTGAACAATGAGGGCATCGCGAACGTGTTCGACTACGGCGAAGAGCAGGGCTCGGCGTACATTGTGATGGAGTTGGTTCCTGGCGAGCCGCTTTCCACCATTATTGAACGTGAGGGTGTGCTTGCAACTGACCGGGTGCTAGGCATCATCGCCCAGACCGCCAGTGCGCTCCATGCGGCGCACGCAGCGGGTCTCGTGCACCGAGACATTAAGCCGGGAAACTTGCTGATCACGCCTGAGGGCCGAGTGAAAATCACCGATTTTGGTATCGCTCGCATCGCCGACCAGGTGCCACTCACGGCAACCGGTCAGGTGATGGGCACGGTGCAGTATCTTGCGCCTGAGCAGGCCAGCGGGCACCAGGCGAGCCCGGCAACCGACATCTATTCGCTCGGCATCGTGGCGTATGAATGTCTTGCGGGCAAACGCCCGTTCACCGGCGAATCGCAGGTGGCTATCGCCATGGCGCAGAGTAATGACGCCCCACCGCCGCTGCCCGCTTCGGTCAACGAGCACGTTCGAAACCTGGTGCTTGCTTGCCTCGCGAAAGATCCGCTTCAGCGCCCGTCGAACGCGCTGAGCCTGTCGCAGGCTGCTGCCGCGTTGCACCGCGGCGATGTGCGCTCGGCGGCCGCGGCGGTTCCGGCGGTGTTGGGGAACGTTTCCGATGCCACGCAAGCGTTCACCACGGTGCTTGCTCCGGATGTGACGCAGGTGCTGAGCGCGCAGAGCTCACCAGCCACAGCATCCCTCTCAATCGATGGCCTTTCCAGGGTGGGTGCCGCGGCAGACTCCCAGCCGAAACCTCGCAAGAATCCGTGGCTGTGGCCCATCGTCTCGTTGTGTGTGTTTCTGCTGATTGTGGGCGGGGTTACCACCTACTTCTTGCTCGGGGCGGGCGAGGCGCCGGAGCCGAAGCCGTCACCGTCACCATCCGCGGCGCCGGCCACGAGTCAAGCACCGAAGCCGACGGAAGCCGAGAAGCCGACGAGCGCAGAGATTATTCAGCAGGATTGGGTGGGCAAGAATTACGAGGAGGCGATCGCTGAGCTTCGAGCGCTGGGATTCACCACCATTAACCCGGTTCCGGGTTCGGTTGCGCCCGCAACGGCTGCCGTGAACACGGTTGAAACGATTAGTCCGCAGGGTTCAATTTCGTTTACCCGTGAGATTACGATCAGGTATTTCACTGAAATCGCCGAGCCGAACCAACCGGCTGCGCCGCCGAGCATCCTGGTTGAGGCGTCTCCGGCCGGTGTGACGAGCAGCACTGTTCCGCCCAACACCACGTTTAAGATCCAGTGGGCTCCTGCCGCTTGTCCGGCAGGTCAGACGCTCAAGGGCTACACGGTGAAGGTGATGAGTGGCGGGCGTGAGGTGACGTTCGATTCGGCAAACACGACCGCGGATATTCAGTCTGGCGATGCGGACATGGAGGTTGGTTACTTTTATAGTTGCGGTGCGGATCAGATTGAGACGAAGAGTTCAGCCGTCTCACCGCTGCTTACAATCACCGTGGTAGCGCCAACCCCGACGCCAAGCCCGGAGCCGAGCCCATCGGTTTCTCGCTAGCAGTTTTCTCGCAGTTGAATCCGGGGGAACCGTTTGAGTTCGTTTCAGTCCGTTTGAGTCCGTTTGAAAGTGAGGCACCGTGACAGGCCAGGAACGTGTCTTAGCTGGACGCTACCGTATTGGTGAGCTCATCGGCCACGGGGGCATGTCGACTGTGTTTCGTGGCACCGATGTGAAGCTTGGTCGGCCGGTGGCGATTAAGATTCTGAAGGCGTCGCTTGCGAACGACACCACGTTTACGGATCGCTTTCGACAGGAGGCACAGTCCGCTTCCAGAATGGCCCATCCAACGATTGTTCGGGTGTTTGATGCTGGCGATGATTTGATGCAAACTCCTGACGGCTCGCAGTTGCGTTTGCCGTTCATTGTGATGGAGTTTGTGGAGGGTCAGAATCTGAAGCAGATTTTGGGAAACGGTGCGCTGGCGGCTGAGGAGGCGTGCCGGATTGTGGACAGCGTGTTGACCGCGCTGGAGTATTCGCACCGAGCCGGCATCGTGCACCGCGATATCAAGCCGGCCAACATCATGATTACCCCTACGGGGCAAATCAAGGTGATGGATTTTGGGATTGCTCGGGCCATTTCTGATACTTCGTCAACGGTGCAGCAAACCACGGCGATTTTGGGCACCGCCGCGTATTTTTCACCTGAGCAGGCGAAGGGCGAGTCGGTTGATGCCCGCTCGGATCTCTATTCTGCTGGTATCGTCTTGTTCGAGCTCCTCACCGGTAAGGTGCCGTTTTTTGGTGACACGGCTGTCGCGGTGGCGTACCAGCATGTCAGCGAACCACCAAAGGCACCCAGTTCGCTGAATCCGGCGGTTTCGCGGTCGTTGGATCGCGTGGTGTTGCATGCGTTGGCGAAGGATCGCGCGAAACGGTATCAGTCTGCTGCGGAGTTTCGTGAGGTGTTGCAGGCCGCACAGAGCGGAAGGCTACCGAAACACATTAGCGCGGATGATGCCGTGGCGGATTTGTTTGGGGCACCGTCTTCGGGCTTGTCTGAGTCTGAACTTGCGCTTCGCCAGCTCGCTGAATCGGACTCGATTGTGCGCACACAGAATAGGCCCCCGGTGATTTGGACGTGGGCTGGGATTCTCAGTGTTGCGGTGATCATCGTTGCGGTGATGTTTTGGCTGCTCACACTGTCCAGCACATCAATCATTCCGGAGTCTTCGCGCGTTGTGCCGGCGCTCGGCGGCGCAACGATTGAGTCTGCAACCGACACGCTGCAACAGCTAGATCTGATCGTGCAGCCGTTTGAGGAGCAGCATCAAACGGTTCCTGCCGGGCAGGTCATTCGAACGGACCCGGAGGCGGGGATTACGGTGAGCCCGGAGACCGTCATTAGTGTCTATGTTTCGCTTGGGCCCAAAAAAACGGTGGTTCCCGATGTCACGCTGCAGTCGTTGGAGGTGGCGAAGGATTCTCTGGCGGCTGCGGGGTTGCGTTTGGGTTCGATCGATTTTGTTGAGGATCCGTTAGCGTCCGAGAACAGCGTCTTGTCTTCTGTTCCCGCGCCGAACGCCGAGGTTGCGGTTGGCATCGCGGTTGATCTGCAGGTTTCGAACGGCAAAGTGGTGGTGCCGAGTGTGGTTGGTCAGGGACTGACTGCGGCGAACGATGTGATGAACAGTTTGGGGCTGACGACCGAGCTGGTGCCCCGGCTGGAGTGTAGTGCTCAGCCGGGAAACCCGATCGTTGAGCAGTCGCTGTCTGAGGGCAGGCACCCGCAGGGTTCAGCGGTTTCTCTGGTGTATTGCAGCGGGTAGCCGCACGGTTTTTAGGCCGTCGCGGTTACGGCTTCTTCGGCCGCGGCACCCGCGAGCAAGGGGGTGAGCGCACTGGCGCGTTCTGCGGCACCGTTCAGTCCGAGACTTTCGAGCCAGTTCCCGATCATCTGGTAGCCCCCTTCGGTGAGGACGGACTCTGGGTGGAACTGGACGGCTGAGATAGGCGCGCTGGTGTGTTCAATTCCCATAACAATTCCGGATGCCGTTTCAGCGTTCACCCGTAGGCATGCGGGCAGCGTCTCCCGCACTACCGCGAGGGAGTGGTAGCGGGTAGCGCGGAACGGGGTTGGGACGCCGTTGAAGAGTTCGCTTCCGTGGTGCACAACCTGCGAAACTTTGCCGTGCATGAGTTCTTCAGCGTGCGTGACCGTCGCACCGTAGGCTTCAGCGATTGCTTGCAATCCGAGGCAAACCCCAAAGAGGGGCGTGCCTGTTCGTGCTGCCGCGTGCACCATCGCCACGGAGACGCCGGCAGCGCTTGGCGTTCCTGGCCCCGGGGAGATGAGCACACCGTCATATTCGCTGAGGACCGCGTCAGTTTCTGTTTCGGCTATGGTGTTGTTCCGAACGACGACGGTTTCGGCACCGAGTTGTTGCACGTAGCCGTTGAGCGTGTAGACGAAGCTATCGAAATTATCGATTACAAGGATTCGACTCATGATTATTCGACTGTTATTCCTGGTTCAGGGAGCAGGCTGGCAACCCACGGGTAGACAAAGTAGAACATGCTGTACGCCACGGCAGCAAGAAGGATCAGTGCCTCGATTGCCTTGAACCAGGCTGGTCCGGGCAAGAGTCGCCATATGGCAGCGTACATGGGTTAACCTTTCACGTTGGTGTTGAGTGCCTTCAGTTCTGCGGGAGGACCGTCGCTCAGGGGCTGATATGAATCGAAAACAGCGTAACTAATTGCACGCTCGTCACTCCCTGAGAGCTTGGGGTGACACGTGGTGAAGGTGAGGAGTCGATCGGTGATCGATACGCCAACTTGGTGGGGGAATGCGTTGAGCACTTCGCCGGCGTCTGGCGATACATACTCCAGGGAGCGGAATCTGTAGGTGTACCATCCCTGAGGTGTTTCAATGAAGATGGGGTCGTTGAGGCGAAAGTTCATGATTTCACGGAACGCAGTGGGTGTCCATCCGGAGCGGTGCCCAGCAAGCACAACGTTGCCAAGTTGGCCGGGGAGTTGCGTTTGCTCGTAGTGTCCAACGCCAAATGTTGGTGAGTTCAGCACGGTCGCCATGTCGGTGCTCTCACCGATGGCTACCTGAAAGTTTTCGCCAAATGCCGGCACATATAACACCCCAATTGCCTCGCCGTTGGCAACTTTGTTTGGGATTGGAATATCGCCGTCGAAGGCGGTTGGTTCTGGAGCCGGGGTGGCTGACCACTGGGAGCGGATATTTTGCGAGGAGGCGATTTGTTCTCCCTGCACAACGGTCGCTGACCAGAGTGGCTGCCAGATGATGAAACCAAACACAAGCACACCCGCGGTGATGAGGAGCTCTCCGAGCACGGAACTGACTGTTGCTTTTCTGCGGGGTTGTGGCTTGGACAGACGCTGCTCTGCCGCACGCTCTTGCTCATGCTGCTCAACTTGCGCGAGGAACTCGTCTAGTGCAGACGTGTTGTCGGGGTGAGTTGGGTCAGTAGCCATCTCATTATTCTATGTCGTCTTTTCGCTTCGCACCCGCTGTGAAAGTTTTTTGGCTAGAATGAGCGTATGGCAGCATCAAGTGAGAGTCGCAAAAAGAAGTCGGCAGTGAGCAACGTTTCGCCGCAGCAGGCCCCGATGCCAGAGGTCGAGGGTCCCAACCCGGTATGGTTCAAGCCGCTCATGTTCGGTTTCATGCTTCTCGGTTTGATCTGGATTATTGTTTTCTACCTGAGCGGCAGCATGTTCCTGCCAATCCCAGCCCTTGGGCAGGGAAACATCTTTGTCGGCTTCGGCATCATGTTTGTCGGCTTCCTCATGACCACACGTTGGCGCTGAGCAGCCCATTCAGCAGTGTGAAAAAGCCCCGCAGAAATGCGGGGCTTTTTCACACTGTCCGGCTTGAGCTGCCGGCCGGCGCACTCGCCACGTTTTCCACATTCCACAGGCCTGGGGAGACTTTTCCACACACCCTGTGGAGAAGGAAACTTCCGCGCTAGTTAAGGCATCGAAGCCTCTTTCCTTGAAATTACGCGAGTGAAATTACACAGGTCGAACTACATCAGCGGAATTACACCCGTGTAGTTTTCCCCATTGTGGAAAGACCTGTGGATAACTATCGGGGGTGCGCGGTGCGGAGTTAGCTGAACGGCGCGTAGGTGGGCAGCACGATGAGGTAGCAGCAGCTCACGACAGCAAACAGTACAGCGATCGCGCTCAAGTAAATGATCTGCGCCGTTCTTTTTGGGGCTTGCGAAGTCTTGTGCAGAATGATTCCAATGAGCATCCCGCACAAGAAGCCACCCAGGTGAGATTCCCAGGCGATGTTGCTGCCGGGCAGGAAGGCGATGATGATATTGATGCCAAGCAACGTGACCAGCGGTCGCACGTCTGCGCCAATCACTTTTTGCATCACAAGGAACAGTCCCATGAGGCCAAAAATTGCCCCCGAGGCACCAACTACTGAGGCGCTGAGTCGGTTAAGTGACTGGTAACCGAGTAACAGGAGTGGGATGTTACCCGCGATTGCACACAGCAGGTAGACGACGAGAAATTTTAGGGAACCAAGCGCCGGTTCGATCACCCTGGCGAACACCCAGAGTGTAAGCATGTTGAACATGAGGTGGAAGGGGAGCGGCGTTGCGTGCACGAATGCTGCCGTAACCATTCGCCAGGGCTCAAATTGCACCCCGGGCAGGCCTGGCGGGAGGTTGTACAGCGGCGAATACAAGAGGGCTTCAGTGAGCCATCCGCGGGTGAGGAGCTGGAGGACATACGCTGCAATGCACAGTACGATGATGCTCTGCATAACGATTGGCCGGTCGGAACGAACAGTGCGTACAATCCGACGCTTGAGGGATGGTGGTTTCGGCTGCCCCTGCTTCAAGCAGGCGGGGCAGATGACACCCACGGGAGCCTGTGTCTGACAGTCGGGACAGATGGTTTTTGTGCACCGTTGGCACAGGACAAAGCTCTGGCGAGCGGGGTGACGGTAACAGGTATCTGCGGATTTTTCAGGAACCCGCTCGCCAAAGCTCGGTGACATTATGCTGCGGTGACTGTAACCGTGTGCATCACGACATCGTCTACGGGTTTGTCGGCACCGCGAGTCTGCACTGCGGCAATCGCGTCAACCACTGCTTTTGAGCTGTCGTCTGCGACGGCACCGAAAACGGTGTGCTTGCCCCGCAACCAGTCCGTGTTGGCTACGGTGATGAAGAACTGCGAACCGTTGGTGCCGGCAAGTTTCCCGAAAGAGTCTGGGCGCTTTCCGGCGTTCGCCATGGCGAGCACGTAGGGTTCGTCGAAGCCAAGTTCTGGATGGATTTCGTCATCAAAGGTATACCCCGGTCCACCAGTGCCGGTGCCGGTTGGATCGCCACCTTGAATCATGAAGCCCGGAATAACGCGGTGAAAAATGACGCCATTGTAGAACTCCTTGCCGGCAAGCTCGGCGAAATTGTGCACGGTTTTTGGCGCATGGTCTCCATACAGGTTCACCGTGATTGTTCCGTGGTTCGTTTCAATGGTCGCAACATGGGTGTGAATTGTCATGTTCTCATTCTAGGTGGCTGCGCTCACCGTGTGCAGAACGTCTCTTTGCTGTGAGTTTTCGTACTGTTCGGTGTAGCGTTAGTACTGGAGCGCTGATGCCCTCCAGTATGCGGTGAATAGGAAGCAGAGGAACTCACCATGTCACTCTCACGCAAACGGAAACGTGAACTTAGAAAACTGAAAGCACACGCGAATGAGGTGCTGCAGGATCAAAAAGTTGTGCTTGATCGGGCCAGAGACGTGCTGATTGAGGCGAGTGGTCAGGCAAAAGAACTCTCGGACGAATACGTGGCGCCTCGTGTTTCGGAAGCTTACGCGTCAGTGCGTCCAGTCGTGGATCGGGGTGTGACGCGTGCACGCCAGGGTGTGCAGCGCCTCACCCAATCGACTGCTCCTGCGGTTACCGCTGCGTTGGTGAAAGCAATTCGTTCTTTGGAGACGTTAGAGGACCCCCGCGCGCAACCGACCGCCCAGCGTCTGCGGCACTACGGCCAGCGCGCCGGCCTTTCGTTGCCAAAATCGCCGAAGCGTCGGGGCGCAACCGTCGCTGCCGCACTCGTCGTCGCTGCGGCAGCAGTCGGCATTGGCTATGGCTTGTGGCGCACCCTACAGTCGGAAGACGAGCTCTGGATCTCGCCGGAAGAGTAGCTCGTCACTCACGTTCGCCAGGAACGTGACTGTTCTGCGGCAGACCTAACGAAACTAGGGGGAAACCTGCTCGCAAAGGTTGTTGCTCCAGCAGTCTTCTCAGCAGTCTTCTCAGCAGCTCTGGAGGGACGGAAATGTTGCGGGGAGGGGCAACCCTCCCCGGCCAAGAAAACTATCGTTCCTGGTCGAGTACCTTCAGAGCAAGTCACTGTGGCGAACCTGCCGACCTCATCCTGCAAGCCGCACGGGTAACTGAAACGATCATGTGAAGTACAGTGATTTCACGTGTTTAGCGGAGCTATTCGGTAGCGCGTGTGGGTCGAACCGGTAGCGCGGGCGG
>CAYTSH010000013.1:0-20443 GCA_964440395.1 uncultured Microbacteriaceae bacterium | reverse complement strand
AGCCACGGATGAGCAGTGGCCAAGTTTCACGACAGCGAAAGCGGAGATACTTCGCGTGTTTTTGGAGCATCCACAGGCAGGAATCTCTTATGCCGAACGAGAAGAGTCTATGTTCACGCTTGACGGGTCAATCGGAAATGAATCGTTCTGGATTCGGCTTTCAGCTGCCGCTGTCGCTGATGGTGCTGGTGCTGATGGGCTGGTTGAGATCGAGTACCGAGCATGGCCGTCGATCCGGATTCGCGAAACGATCACGCAAGGAAACCCGGAGTGCATGACGTTTCGCGCGTTTTGTGATTTGCTGTGGCACGCGAACGAGATGGAACTGGCGTATTACCCGACGTATGCGGGTGAAACACTCCTGCGTGCGCGTCTGGTTGCGACTACTGGCGATCAAACGTTGGTGCTGTTTGATCGTCATCATTCGCCCGATCCTGCGCCGGATGGTGCTGAGCTGCCTCCCGCGGAGACGTATCGGTTGCCGCTGCCAATCGACACAGATCATGCGATTAGTTGTAGGTGCAAGAGCTGTGCGCTCACAATCAGCAAACGCTACCCGGATCTGCGCCTGCCAGATTCGGCATCGTAGCTGGCCGCAGCGAGAGCGCGGCTCGGCGCTTGTCGGTGGCTGTCGGTAGAGTATCCGCATGGACTCCGAAACCCGCAGCACCCAGGCCGCCCCACGCAACGCCGCCGAACCTGCTGAGGCGTACCTCGCCTGGCTGACGCAACTCATCCAGGCCAGCCCAACCTCATATCACGCCGTTGCCGAAGCTGCCCGGCAGCTTGACGCCGCAGGATTTACCCAACTCGATGAGCGCGAACCGTGGGGCGCGAAACTTTCCGCAGCACCCAACGGCGATTGCGCCCAGGGGTGGTATGTGCTGCGCGGCGGCGCCATTGTGGCGTGGATAGAACCCGCAGCAGCCAACGCGCACACGCCCACCCGCATCGTGGGATGCCACACGGATTCACCCGGCTTCACCCTCAAACCCGCCCCGGCCACCGCGAGTGACGGTTGGCGCCAGGTCGGCGTGGAAATCTATGGCGGACCACTGCTGCACACCTGGTTTGATCGAGACCTTGCACTCGCCGGACGGGTGGTCACCCAAGACGGGGTGAGCCACCTCACCCAAACCGGTGCGCTACTCCGAATACCCAGCCTCGCCATACATCTGCAGCGGGAACCAAACGTGCCCATCGATCGACAGCACCACACCCGTCCACTGTTTGCGAGCGTGCTTGGGGGTGCGGGCGATGCCGCGTGGAACGAACCGGGCGGGATAGCCGCCGGGTCACCCGCGCCGGACCAACCAGACCCGCTGCGCGAACACCTCGCCGAGCGGGCTGGGGTTGCGCTTGCGGACATTGCCGGGTGGGACATCCACCTGATTGATGCCGCTGAACCGAGACGCATCGGGCTTTCCGGCGAACTGCTCGCCGCAAAACGCCTCGACAACCTGAGCTCCTTTGGGGCCGGACTGCACGCGCTCCAGGCAGCCGCGCATCGAGGGGCGGTCAGCGGCAACCGCGCCATGCTCGCCGCATTCGATCACGAAGAAATTGGTTCCGAAACGCACACCGGCGCCGCGGGCACCCTGCTCGCAGACGTGCTCGCCCGCATCGCCGAGGCGCACGAGGCAACCCCCGCGCAACAAGCGCAAGCGCGGGCGGCCAGCTGGTGCATCTCCGCTGATGCCGGGCACCTGGTGCACCCCAACTATGCCGAGAAACATGATCCACAACACAATCCACTCCCCGGGGCAGGGCCGCTGCTAAAGCACAACGCCAATCACCGGTACGCCACCGACGCCGCAGGTGCGGCGCTGTGGGTGTCGCTCTGCCGCCGCGCGGGTGTGGGGGTGCAGCATTTCGTCTCGCACAATGCGGTGCCGTGTGGCAGCACTATCGGTCCGATTCTTGCCGCGCGGCACGGCATTCCCACAGTGGATGCCGGGGTTGGGTTGCTCTCGATGCATTCGGCCCGGGAACTCGCGCACGTTGCTGACCTGGCAGCAATGGAGCGCATACTGGCGACGTTTTTTGCGTAAACACCCGGCGGCTGGGGTGCCGGGCGGTGCTGTTGGGGCACTGAGTCGGCGCCGAGCAGTGCAATATTCGGAAAGAGTTTCGGGCCCGGCGGCGTGTCAGCGATAACCTTTGCTATGGCAAGGGTTATCATTAATTCATGACCGCTGCGCCCCCCACCCAACTCACCGTGACCGAAGCGGCGCGCGAACTTGGCATCTCGGTCGACACCATTCGCCGTTGGGATAAAAGCGGTCTCATCCGCAGCAGTCGCAACGAACGCGGGTACCGACTCTTCGACGTGCGCGAACTGCAGCGCGTGAAACAGAAACGCGAACAACGCCACACCCAAACCCCAAACTTTCGAGTGCTCAGCTCAGACGAGCCAGCCACCCACACCGCCATCGACCTGTTTGCGGGCGGCGGCGGCACCGCGCTTGGGCTCAGCAACGCGGGATTCACGCACCTGCTGCTCTCCGAACTAGATCGCAACGCGGCAGCCACGCTGCGACACAACCGGCCAGACTGGAACGTGGTCGCCGGAGACGTGGCCGAACTCGACTTCACCAGCTACCGCGGGCGCGTTGACCTGCTCGAAGGGGGATTCCCCTGCCAAGCGTTCAGCTATGCCGGGCGATCCCAAGGATTCGAAGACACCAGGGGAACCCTCTTCTTCGAATTCGCTCGGGCCGTGCAAGAAACCATGCCTCGCGTATTTGTGGGAGAAAACGTGCGGGGACTGCTCAAACACGACGGGGGGCGCACCCTCGACACCATGATCCGCACACTGCAAAGCATCACCGACGAACACGGGCGCAGCTACCGGGTGGCGTTCCGCGTGCTCCGGGCACAATACTTTGACGTCGCCCAAAAACGTGAACGACTCATCATCATCGGGGTGCGATCCGACCTCGACACACCAATCCTCTTTCCCGCAGAACGGGACTACATCGTGTCACTCTGGGAAGCGATCGGCGACTGCCCGCCCTCAGAAGGGCAACAATACCCCGCCCGCAAAGCGCAAATCCTTGCGCACGTGCCACCCGGCGGGTACTGGCGAGACCTGCCAGAACACCTCCAACGAGAATACCTCGCCGGGTCCTACCACCTCAGCGGCGGCAAAACCGGCATGGCAAGACGACTCTCCTGGGACGAGCCGTCGCTCACCCTCACCTGCAGCCCCGCACAGAAACAAACCGAACGCTGCCACCCCGAAGAAACGCGCCCACTAACCGTTCGAGAATACGCCAGAATTCAAACCTTCCCCGACACCTGGCAGTTTCGGGGGAGCATCGCCGCACAATACAAACAAATCGGCAACGCCGTTCCCGTAAACCTCGCCTACCACATCGGCACCGCGGTCCGTCACATGCTCCAAGGCAGCAGCGACCACAACTGCGACACTGCAGAGCCGCTACCACCCGTGCAATAGTCGCGAACGCCCACCCGTGCAATAGTCGCAAACGCCCACGCGACAACCAGTCACGCCCCCGGGAACGCCCGCTGAAACAAATCCTCCAACGCCACATTGCCCACAAACGCATCCACAATCTGCCCCGAATGTAGCACGTCAGCCAACGCAAACGGAATCGCCTCAAAAACCCGCCGAAACGCGCCCGGATCACCGGTGGAAAGCGTGTACAGGGTGCGGGCATCCATCAAACGAATCTGCTCCCGGCGACCCTTCCCAGACGGTTCAAACGGTTCATCCACCCGCTGCCCCGAACGCGGAATGACCTGCACCAGGTACGCCACATACGACTTGTATGCCGGCATCGAAAGCCACTTCTCCAAATCCGAGTACACGCTCACCCGGCCACTCGCACTCAACGTGTTGTGCTTATTCTTCAACTCAACCAGCGCAGGACGCTGCAGCGCACCAAACGGCTCAGGATGGATCAAATCAACCCCACCACCAGTCGCGCCCTGATTCTGCCACCCCGGCAACAAACCAATCAGCGTCTGATGAAACTCCCCCAACGCATTCGTCAACGACTTATTCCGTTGCCGCTGCCGCTCATGCACAAGCCAACGATCAATGCTCATGTCACCACAACTCGCCTCAAACAGCGCCGCAAACGGGTCGATCGTGTTCTTGTGAATGTTCGCCGAAGCATCATCCGGCGAAATGCGCAGCAACAGCCGCGCAACCGCATCACGAAACGACCCCGGCGCAAAAAACTCCAAACCATACTCGGCGGGCATCAGCGGCGGCTCCAGCGTCGAAAAGTGCACATACTGCCATTCTCCCAAACCCAACACAACAACGCGGGCACCGCCAAACCTAGGCGTGTTCGGCCAGACACTCCGGCAACGGGTGCGCATGCAACACCGTAAGATCCTGCGTGGCCCGGGTAAGCGCCACATACAGGTCGCGCAACTCGCCCGCGCTCAACGCCGCCGCCTCCCGACCCGGCTCCACCACCACAACCCGATCAAACTCCAACCCCTTCGCCG
Source organism: uncultured Microbacteriaceae bacterium (assembly GCA_964440395.1). GTDB lineage: Bacteria > Actinomycetota > Actinomycetes > Actinomycetales > Microbacteriaceae > CAYTSH01. The sequence goes on along the minus strand of CAYTSH010000013.1, from coordinate 15,958 downwards.
CCCGAATATCGCCACACCACAGCGCCCCAGGGACCACGAACCCGCCAAAGGCTGCCGGTGTTGCGGCTGCTGCGGCTGTTGTGTCAGCCTCGCGAACCGTGCCCAGCGCCACGCAGCCCGCCAACAGTTCCGCACGGGTCTGCGCCGCCGCGCCCGCCCCGCAGATCACGGCAACCGTTCCGCCCTCATCCAGGAACGACTCGGCGATGCGCACCGCACCCGGCACGAGATCCTCGGCAGCAACCCGCACCACGCTCGCCGGGCGTCCCGTTGAACGGAACGAGGCCGACGCTTCAGCCTGCGCATCCACCGCCCGCAAGACGCTCGCCGCGAGGCGCATCACCTCCGCCGGGGTGCGGTAATTCACCGTGAGCACCTCCTGCCGCACCCGCCGCAACTGACCCGCAAACACGTCCTCCCAGCTGGCGTTTGCCTCCGCAAGCGACGCTTGATGAATATCACCCACCAGGGTCAGTGACTGTGCGGGGCAGCGGCGCAGAATCGCCCGCAACGCCATGGGGGTCAGCTCTTGCGCCTCGTCCACAATGATGTGGCCGTACACCCAGGCGTCGTCCGCCCAGGCGCGCTCCGCGACCGTGCGGCGATCAACAACCCGCTGGCGTTCCGCCAAATCAGCCGCAGACACGTGCGTGCTCGAACCCTCATCATCGCCCCAAGACCCCGCAAGCCCCTCCAGCACGCCCTGCGCAAAATCAAGTTCACGCGCGTCAGCCGCCCGCCGCCGCGCCTCCGCCAGCCTGGCCGGTTCGGGGTCAACCCCCAGCAGTTCCTGCAGTTCGTCAAGCAGCGGCACGTCCGCCTCGGTCCAGTCTCCCTCACGAATGGATGCCGCGAACAGTTCCCGATCCGCCTCACACCAACCGGTGGTTGCGGCCCGCAACGCGCGGCGATCGGTTGCGAGTGACGCAAGCACCGCGCTCGGGGTGAGTGCTGGCCAGCACCGTTCGATGAGGGCGCGCACCTCGGCGTCTTCGGCGATATTTTCCGCGACGGTCGACACATCTTCCGGGTCGGTCGCCGAATACAACCCGTGCCCTTTGCCGTCGCTCAGCCACGCCAGTGCGAGCGCTCGCCGCAGGCGATGCGAGAAAATGCCGCGGGCTTGGTTGTGGGCTTTGCGCACGCGCCGCATTCCTTGTTTCAGGTCCGCGAGCTGTTCGCGGCTGAGCGCCACGGTTTCGCCGTTATCGAGCGTGATGGTGATTGCGTTGTTGATTCCGGCGAATTGACGGCGCTGCACCGCGCGTTTCAGCACCTGCGCCAGGTCGAGGCGACCTTTGAGGCGAGCCGCTTCAGGGGCATCCATTCGATTGGGGTGGATGCCCGGCAACAGTTCACCCACAGTGGTCAAGATGGCGCTGTCCTCGCCGAGCGAGGGTAACACGGCGCTGATGTATTGCAAGAAGGCGGGGTTTGGGCCGATGATGAGCACGCCCGTTTTGGCGAGGCGTTCGCGGTGTTCGTAGAGCAGGTAGGCTGCCCGGTGGAGTGCGACCGCGGTTTTCCCGGTGCCCGGTCCGCCCTGAACGAGGAGTGTGCCGCGTATTTCTGAGCGGATGATGCGGTCCTGCTCGTGTTGGATGGTCGCAACGATGTCGTTCATGCGTTCGCTGCGCTGTTGGCTCACCGCTGAGAGGAGCGCGGAGGAGATTCCGCCGCTCTGAGCGTGCAGCGCCGCCTCGTCTCGGTCGTTGCTATTCGTGGTGGTGGCGTTCGCGCTTTCGGCGATGTGTTCGGTGTGCAGCCGCGTTACCTGCCAGTGCTGGGTTTGGATTGTGCTTCTGCTCTGTGTGTTTGCCGGGTTAAGCGGTGTGGCGGTGTAGAAGGGTCTTGCGACGGGTGCTCGCCAGTCGACAAGGAGGGTGTCTTTGCTTTGCGGATCGGTGAGCCCCATTCGGCCCAGAAACCACTGCTCGCCGTTTTGCAGCTGGAGGTGACCGAACATGAGCTGATCTCCGGCGGATTCGTAGCGTTGCAGCTGCTGATGCTGGTGCGCTGCTCGGGCATCCCGCTCCCACAGCTCAACCGCGTCGCCCCCCTGTTTGAGCGTTTCGGTGAGTCGTTTGCGTTCCTCGTCTGCGAGGAGTGTGACAACGGTGCGAAGTGCGGTGAGGCGCTGCTGGGCGTCGTCGTGGTGGAGCATGTGATGGTTCCTTGGTGGTGCAATGTGACGGTGCCGTGGTGCGGAATGTGCTGCACGGGTGAAACACAGCACGTTAGCAAGATTTGCTTCGGGATGCGCTGTGATAGTTTTGGGGGTTACGTCTGTGCGCCCCGGGTTGCGGCAAATTATAACGATATTCATAGAATATGCTTATGCCTCGCTTACGTTACCCGGGTGTACTATGTGGGATACTTGAAGGCGGAACCTGCACTACGTGGGGGGATTAGGATCGCGAGGAAACACTCGCGAGGGGGCTGTGCAACTGTGGGGTGTGTGGATGCTGCCCAACGGTGCGCTGTAAGAAAGTGTGCTGTGTAAACATGGTAGGGAAACCACGGGGTCGCCGAGCTGGCGCTTTTGTCTCAGTGGCGGCTTGTCTGGGTCTGGTGCTCGGGTGTACGCAGTCTCAGGGTGATGCCGACGCGCAAAGCGCGAGCCGGCAGTCGTTTGGTGCGTTTGTTGAGCAGCTTGCTCCCAGAACCACCGTGGCCGTTATGCCAATTGAGGAGATCGCCTCGGAGCGTTTGGAGCTGGTGACGCCGGGAACACTGACCGTTGCGGCGGTTGATGGTATGGGGCCGAACGCATTTGTGACGCCGCAGGGAACATTTTCTGGCTTTGATGTGGAGTTGGTGCGTGCGATCGCGGACAAGCTCGGACTTGAGGCATCGTTTGAGGGGTATCGGTTCTCGAGCGTCTTGGCGGCGGTGCGCAGCCGGGACGTGGATTTGGCGGCTGCTTCGCTTTCCATCACGCGGCCGCGATTGGATTTGGTGAACTTCACAAACTCCTACAACGTTTCGCAGATGGGTCTGCTGGTTCGGCGGGATTCCAACATCCAGAGATTTGAGGATCTGAGTTCCAAAACTCCCGTGGGTGCGGTGCTCGGCTCATTGCAGTACGACTTTATTGACGGCGCGCTCGGACTGCAGCCTGTGGGCTTTTTTAACGCCAATGAGGCGTTGCTAAGCCTGCAGCGCGGCAATATTGATGCGCTCATCATGCCAACGTTTTTGGCCGACCAGGTGACTACGTCTGGCCAGTTGCGGCTTGTGGCCGTTGCGAAAGACGTGCAGTCATTGACCGCGTATCCGGTGAGTTATGAATCTCCCCTGCTGCTGGAGGCCTTGAACTCAGCCTTGGACGAGTGCGTTCGGGATGGTACCTGGCAACGGCTTCGTGACAAGTGGTTTCCCGGGCAGTCGATTGCCCCGGAGTGGAGCCCCGGGAGTGATGCGGTGCGCCAGGTGGTGATTGCCCCTACCCCGGCCGGCTAGTCGCAGCGGCCTGGACGGGCGGTTGCTGTGAAAATTTTTTCTACCAGTTATTCGCCTCATGTGAGAGAATTGGACTCAGGGTCTCATTTTTGCTGAGAGCCGTCTCCATTTACGGCAAGCACTTGCGAAGGGGTTGCGTTGACGCAAGGTGTTCTGTGTATGAGCGGTGTTGTCCGCTCAGTTCGGTTGGTTCGCGCATGAGTTCCGCACGGGCGACAAAACTCGTGACGGTCCTAGCGGTGTGTGCCATGCTGCTCCTGGGATGCGGCGTCAACCCGGATCAATCAAACGCGCAGCCGCCGGAACAACTGACCGTCGAGGAGTTCAGCAAGTCGCTCGCGCCTCGAACCACTGCCTCGGTACTGCCGCTCGACGAGGCAAAAGCTGCTCCGCTTGAGCTGCTGCAGCCCGGTCGATTGCGCGTGGCGGCGACCGATGGAATGGCACCAAACTCGTTCACTCGCCCAGACGGAACCTTCACCGGCTTCGACAACGAACTACTCCTGGAAATTGCGCAGAAACTTGACCTGGAAGTGACCTTTGAGGCCTATCGATTCAACGGGCTCATCCCGGCCTTGCGTGGCGGTTCAGTTGACATGACATCAGCACCGATTTCGCCCACCGAAGCTCGCATGAAGCTGGTCAATTTTTCGAACGGCTACAATTTCGGCAGCATCGCCGTCATTGTCCGCAACGATTCACCCGTTCAGTCGGCCGCTGATATTACCGCCGACACTCCCGTTGCCGCCGTGCAAGGGTCCCTGCAGTACGATTTTGCCGCGCGCGTGCTCGGCCTTGACCCGGTGGGGTTCGTGAACATCAGTGAGGCGCTGCTGAGCCTGCAGCGCGGAAATGTTGATGTGCTGCTCGCGCCCACCTTCCTGAAGGGCGTTGCCGAAGCCTCAGGCGAGCTGAGGCTTGCCTTCGAACTGACGCAGGTGAAGGCAACCTCCGCATACGCCATGAGCTACAACAACCCCCACCTGATGGATGCGATCAACGCCGCGCTCGACGCGTGCGTTGCCGACGGCACCTGGTCTCGCCTGAATGCGAAATGGTTCCCCGACCGGCCCGTGCCGGCTGACTGGAACCCCGGAAGCATGACCGCGGTGCCGCTCTCGGAAGCGAGCCAGCCTTGAAACGCTTCTGGGGGATGAGGTGGCGGCGAAACGTTACGCAGAATGACGGCTGAGCTTGGTTTCGGCAGCGGGCACCGGTACATTCAGCTTGTGATGTGTGGCGCGGCGCATCCGACAGCGCCGCCACATCGCGGCGAAATGCTCAAGCACCACACAGTTATTACAGCACTACCCCGACCGAGTTATCGACGAAAGAGAATCTATGAAGCTCACCCCCAGGATTAGGCTCACGGCGTTTCCCCTCCTGACCGCGTTGCTGCTGAGTTCGGTTGCGGCCTGCTCCAGCAGCGCGACCGAACCAGAAACAAAACCGACAACCGAAGCGCTCAAAGGCGGTGATCGGGCGTCGTTCAACGCTCACCTGACGGAAGACGTGACACCGCTCGACCAGATCGACGTGAAAAATCTAGGGCTGCTCACCGACGGTGTGATCAGTGTCGGCACGCTCTCCGATGCGAAACCCAGCATTTACCTGGATGAAAACGGCAAGTTTACCGGTTTTGACAACGAACTCCTGCGCGCAATGGCAGCGAAGCTCGGTCTTGAAGTAGAGTTCGCCTCGACCGATTTTGTTGCACTGCTGCCGCAGGTGCAAAACAAAAAGTTTGATGTCGGATCCTCCTCCATCTCCACAACAGATGCGCGCCGGGAAGTGGTCGCATTCACCAACGGCTACGACTTCGGCTACATGGCGGTTGTCGCCCGTGACGACTCTGGAATTACCGGCGTAGCGGACCTCACGGACGATGTTCGCATTGGTGTGGTTCAGTCAACCGTGCAAGACGACTACCTCACCAACGGCATCGGCATCGAGCCGGTGCGGTTCCCCGACTACAACAGCCTGTATCAAAATCTCAAAGTCGGGCAGCTCGACGGCTGGCTTGCGCCCTCCAATCAGGCTTCGGGCATTGTGCAAGAGGGTGATGGTATTTCAATCGTTGAGACCACCATCAACACCGAAAACTACATGGCCTATGCGGTCAGCAAAAACAATCCCAAGCTGCTCGAAGCCCTCAACTCCGCGCTCGACGCGGTTGTTGCCGACGGCACCTGGAAGAAACTGAACGATGAATGGTGGGATGGCCGGGTCATTCCCGACACCTGGAAACCGGGCAGTGTCAGTGTGAAGGTTGGCGAAGCTGCGAAGTAGCTCGGTGTAGTGGCGGTGGGTGCCCCGAAAGCCCGGCGGGCACCCGCGGCACCCACCGCCACCTCACGGAGATGCTACGCTCTGCGTTGATGATTCATTGCGGAAAGTTAGTTCGCGAAAACGCCGAGAATATGACATTCTATATTGTGTCTAGGGGCATCAACGAATGAGACACAGCTGTTGCGGCGGCGATGCGGAAACTGGCGCTTGAATTGAGTGCATTACACAATAACTTGGGGAGAACAATGAAGCTTCGGGCTCGTATTCTTGGAAAGTCACTGGCGTTGGTCACGCTCACCGCGATGACCCTGTCCGGTTGCACCCAAGGAAACAACGCCACCAGCTCCCAAACCGCAAGCAGCATTACGGAAGCGGTGAGCAACGACCGCGAAACGTTCGACAGCTACACCACATCAAACGTGAAACCCCTTCGGAGCATCAAAACCGACGAACTCGATCTGGTGAAACCCGGCGTGCTTACCGTCGCCACGCTCTCCAACGTGCCACCAACCATGTTCATTGACGAAACCGGCACCTTCACCGGTTTCGATCTGGAACTCATTCGTGCAATGGCCGAGAAACTCGGACTCAACGTGGAGTTTCTCGCCACCGACTTCATTTCCCTCCTCCCCCAGGTGGCAAACCACACCTACGACGTTGGTGCCTCATCGATCGTCACCACCGACCTGCGGCGACAGAAAGTGGACTTCACCAACGGCTACGACTACGGCATCAACGCACCCGTCACCAAAGCCGGCAGCGGCATCAGCTCCATTCGTGAACTCAGCGACAAACAGCGCGTCGGCGTCGTGCAAGCCAGCGTGCAAGACGAATACGCCACGAGAGTGTTGGGGCTTGAACCGGTTCGATTCTCAGACGTCAACACGCTCTACCAAAACCTGATCGGCGGGCAGATCGACGTGTGGTTCGCACCGGTCACCATCGCAAAAGGCACCATCAAAGAAGGTGACGGACTGGTCATCGGAGAAGCCCTCCAAAACACCGTGAACTTTGTCGCATTCGCCGTCACCCCGGAGCACGACGCCCTCGTTGACGCACTCAACTCCGCCCTCGACGCCGTCATTGCTGACGGCACGTGGAGCACACTCAACGAACAGTGGTTCAACGGACGTGAACTCCCCGGGGACTGGAAACCCGGAAGTAAAGCAGTGACCGTTGGAAAGGCATCCCCCTAGAATTTATGGAAACCATCGAACAGCTGTTCAACACCTTCTTTGACTGGCAAGTCATTTCTGCGCTCCTGCCCAAAATGTTTCAGGTGGGTTTGAAAAACACGCTCATCATCTCCGGCGTGTCCTCTGTTATCGCCACTGTGCTCGGCATGGGCCTGGCGCTGATGACCATCTCGCGCAAACTAGTGTTCCGGGTGCTTGCCAGAATCTACATCGATGTGTTTCGCGGCGTGCCCGCGATCCTCACGGTGCTCATGGTCAGCCTCGGGCTCGGACCGCTCGTGCGGGAACTCACCGGGCGGGCGAACCCGTTTCCCCTCGCCGTCATCGCCCTCTCGCTCATGGCCAGCGCCTACATCGCCGAAATTTTTCGCTCCGGCATTCAAAGCGTTGAGCCGGGACAGCTGGAAGCCGGTCGTGCGCTCGGGTTTCGCTACTCCCAGGCGATGTTCCTGATCGTCATCCCGCAAGGCATCCGTCGGGTGCTGCCCGCCCTGGTGAATCAATTCATCGTGCTCATCAAAGAATCCTCACTCATCTACCTCCTGGGACTCCTCGCCAGTGAGCGCGACATTTTCAGAATCGGCCAGGACGCCTCCGCAAACAACGCCAACCTGTCGCCACTCGTCGCCGCAGCCCTCGTGTACCTCATGCTCACCGTGCCGCTCACGCACCTGGTGAACATCATCGACGATCGGCTGCGCAACGGAAGTAAACGGCCAACCCCTGACACCGCGGCGGCCACAATCGGAGGGAAACCGTCTTGAGCACAACAACATCGGTCTCGCTCACCGCTCAGGATCTGCACTGCTCATTCGGCACCGCACACGTGCTCAAAGGTGTCAGCCTGCACGTTCCGCCCGGCACCTGCACTGCCGTCATCGGCCCCTCAGGCTCCGGAAAATCAACCCTGCTGCGCCTGATAAACCGTCTCATCGAACCCGACCAAGGCGACATTCTGCTCAACGGCGTCTCGGTGCTCAACGACGACCCCAACCTGCTGCGGCAACGCATGGGAATGGTGTTTCAACACTTCAACCTGTTCCCCCACAAAACCGTTGCACAAAACGTCGAACTTGCCCTGCGCAAACTCAAAAAATTCAGCGCCACCGAATCCCGTGAACGCGCACTCGCAGCCCTAGAGCAGGTGGGATTGCGGCACAAAGCCGACCAGCGACCCGCAAACCTGTCTGGAGGTCAACAGCAGCGGGTAGCAATCGCGCGAGCGCTCGCAATGGAACCATCCCTCATGCTCTTCGACGAAGCCACCTCAGCCCTCGACCCGGAGCTCGTCAAAGGTGTGCTCTCCCTGATGACCGACCTGGCAAAATCGGGAATGACCATGGTGGTCGTCACCCACGAAATGGGCTTTGCGCGGGGCGTTGCCGACCAAGTGGTGTTCATGGACAACGGCCTGGTTGTGGAAACCGGAACACCCGAACAAATGTTTGAGCGGCCCAGCCACCCCCGCCTGCAACAGTTCCTCAGTGACATTCTCTAAACTGGTTACCCCGGCGCCCGCACCGTGGCCAACACGAACGCGAATCGTGCGGGAACCAACGAGAGGAAGTAACCATGTCTCAGTATCGCGAAAGTGCCGGTGCCGGTGCTTTTGACGCGCACGCGCTGAGCATCCTCGAAGTTATCACCAGAGAAGGATTCACCGACCACGCTCGCGAACTCAACGCAAACCTCAAACGCTACGCGCACACCACCCAAAACGACGACCTACTCTACGAAGTAATGCTCCTAGACATCCGGTTCGCCCAAGAACTCGGCGACACCGAAACGATGCTAGACGCCTTCAACCGCTGCATCCAAATGCACGACAGCGACCCGCGCCGATACCCCCACGAAACCCCGCGCAGCAGCCTACTCGCCTGCTACAAATGGGTGGCGTGCGGCATTGCGAAAGACCCAAGCATTGCACGCGTCACCATCGAAGCAACCCTCGACGACATGCAGCAGCGATTCGCGCACATCGGTGCGAGCCAGCACGGCGTGCTGCACGCCCGCCTCGAAACAGCGCTCGTCATGGGCGACTACGAACTCGCCGAACACTACCGGCAACAACGCCTCACCACCAAAGCCGACCGGTACAGCCACTGCCAAACGTGCATCCGCAGCGACGACGCCGCGCTGCACTACCAGCTCGGCAAACCGCAAGCCGGCCTCGAACTCCTCGAAACAATCCTCCACGAGCCGCACACCTGCCACGCAGAACCGCAACGCTCCCAGTCGCACGCACTCCTGCCACTCCTGCGCACCGGCCGCAACGCAGACGCAAAAGCAATGCACATCTCCGGGTGCCTCCTCGCCCAAGACACAAACATACCCTTCGAACAAATCGCGGGACACCTCCTCTTCTGTGCCGTCACCGGCAACGAATCCCGCGGCCTCTCGCTCCTCGAAAACCAACTGCGCAACCTCGGAAACGACAGCAAAAACGGCTACAGCCACATGAAACAACTCACAGCCACCGCGGTGCTGCTCGACGCCATCACCCGCGCCGGCCACGGGGCAGAGCACGTACACGGATCCGAAAGCGAGCACGTGAGAACGCTACTCGGCGGTGAACCCGACCACGGCATCCACCCCCCATTGAATGTGGAAGCATTCGCCCAACTCGCCTGGAGTGCCGCGGAACGCCTCGCACGCCAATTCGATGCCAGAAACGGAAACAACGCGCAACACCAAGCCATCAACGCCGCCCGGGCGCTCGCCCACGAACACTACGAAGTATCACTCCAACCCGACATGATCCAACTCGAAACCATACCGCAACACACCCCCCAAACCGCAGCAGACTACCTCAACCGGGCGGTACTCATGCTCAACAGTAACGACCCAGCCGGTGCGAGCGAAGCCGCGGCGGCGGCCCTGCGGTTCCCCATCGACGCGTGCCGACCAAACGTGCTCGACCTGCACGTCGAACTCCACCACCAGCTCGGCGACGACGCCACCGCCACCGACTACCTCCAACAACTCACCGCAGAACTCCGCGCCTGCGGCAGAATGGGCGAAGCCGCCAGAATTGAACGCTGGGGACTCGACGCATACCGGCCAGCCACACAAGAATGGCACGAACAACTCGAAACCGAACTCTCCGAAGCGAAACTCAACGGAACCGACCAGGCAGACTACTGCTGGCTCCTCCTCAAAACCGCGACAGCCGCCCTCCACTGTGTAGACGGCATCACAATCGAGCGGCTCCTGCTCGCCAAAGACCACCTCATCGAAGCGCTCACCACCACCGTCGTCGAAGACCCCTACGATCGGCGCTTCAGCATCGAACTCCTCCTCGCCTGCTGCGAACAACACCTCGGAAACACCGACGAAGGTCGGGAACAATACCTCAGACTCCTCGACACCGCACCCAGCCCCAGCATCCAAGCGCGCGCCCTCATGCTGCTCGCCCAAAACAGCCTCAACCGGCGCGAAATAGACGCCGGAGTTGCCTTCTCGGAACAACTCATGGAACTGCAACACAAACACGGCAACGACCACGGCGTGATCGAAGCCGCACTCATGGCCGCATTCAACCTCAACCTCGGGGGCCGGGACAGCGGAGCAGTGATCTACATGCGCCTCGCCATGGACGTAGCCGCGCAAAGCAGCTACAAACACTGGGGGTTCCTCCACTTCACCCAAGCCCGCTACCTCATCAACATCAAAGAATTTACACAAGCACTCGAACAACTCGAACAGGCATACAGCTGCGGGCTGAACGAAGACGCACCAACGTTTTTTATCGCCGACGTGCTCTACTTCACCGGATACGCCGCCATGCGAACCAACCAGTACGGACTCGCCAACGAATCCTGGCACACCGCCATCGACCTCGCCGAACAAACCGAAAACTACGACCACGCCGCCCGCACCGGCAGCGAATGGGGGGTGATGCTTGCCGACATCGAACACGAAAACGAACGCAGCCTGGAAATCTTCCAACACGCCGTCGAAAATGCCAACCGATCCGGCGACCCCGCCATCATCGCCGTGACACTCCGCCGCTACGCGCAATGCTGCGTCGCATTCAACCCGCAAACGGCACTCGACGTCATTGAGCAGGGACTCAGCGCCGCAGAAGAAGCAGACGACGCCTGGCTCCGCGCCGAATTCACCGACCTCAAAGCCCGCGCCCTCGGCATCCTCGGACACCGCACCGAAGCCCTCTCCCTCGCCCTCACCGCAGCCGACCAATACACCCTCGCCGGCGACCCCGAAAACGCGGCACTCTCCGACCTGCTGGTTGCGCGAATGCTCAACGAAGACGGTCAACTCAACGAAGCCGGCACCTTCTACAACAGCGCGCGAGAGCGGGTGCCGCAACACACCCCAATCTGGAAAGAAATCACCCGCGAATACGCCGACAGTGCCGAAGCCCTCGGCCAAGACGAGCTCGCCCAACAACTCCGCAACGACGCCGACCTCGACGATGAGTAAGCACCCACAGAACGACCCACAATGATGGATGCTGCTGGTCACGGCATCCACCAATCTGGGGGAATTCTGCGAAAAAGTCGCACGAACACAAAAATCGGTCTATTCTAAAGGGTGACTTCTCAAGATTTACCGGCAAACGCCGACGCTGTAACGACACCAGAACTCCCCCGATTCTCTGAACTTGGCCTCTCCGAGCCAGTGCTCAAAGCCCTGAAAGACATCGGCTACGAAACGCCCTCACCCATCCAAGCCGCCACCATCCCCGCCCTGCTAGAAGGCCGGGACGTGGTTGGCCTCGCACAAACCGGAACCGGCAAAACCGCCGCGTTCGCCCTGCCCGTGCTCTCACGGCTCGACCTGCACCAGAAAACGCCGCAAGCGCTCGTGCTTGCCCCCACACGCGAACTCGCCCTCCAAGTGTGCGAAGCGTTCGAATCATACGCGGCACACATGCGCGGCGTGCACGTGCTGCCCGTCTACGGCGGGCAAGGCTACGGCGTGCAACTCTCCGCGCTGCGCCGCGGCGTGCACGTGGTCGTTGGGACGCCCGGACGGATCATGGACCACCTCGAAAAAGGAACCCTAGACCTTTCCGAACTGAAATATTTGGTGCTCGACGAGGCCGACGAAATGCTCAAAATGGGCTTCGCGGAAGACGTGGAAACCATCCTCGCCGACACGCCGGCAGAGAAACAGGTGGCGTTGTTCTCCGCCACCATGCCGCCACAGATTCGCAGAATCTCGCAGAAATATCTGAATGATCCCGAAGAGATCATCATGAAAAACAAAACCACCACCTCGGTGAACATCACCCAGCGCTACCTCATCGTTTCCTACGCGCAAAAAGTCGACGCACTCACCCGGATTCTCGAAGTTGAAAACTTCGAAGCCATGATCATCTTCGTCCGCACCAAAAACGAAACCGAAACGCTCGCCGAAAAACTGCGCGCACGCGGCTACTCGGCGCAACCCATCAGCGGTGATATCGCCCAGGCGCAACGCGAACGCACCGTGAACCAGCTGAAATCCGGCAAACTTGACATTCTCGTTGCCACCGACGTGGCCGCACGAGGCTTAGACGTAGACCGCATCAGCCATGTGGTGAACTTCGACATCCCCACCGACACCGAATCCTACGTGCACCGCATCGGACGAACCGGACGCGCCGGTCGCACCGGAGACGCCATCAGCTTCATCACACCCAAAGAACGCTACCTGCTCGGCCACATCGAAAAAGCCACCCGGCAGCAACTCACGCACATGCAACTGCCCAGCGTAGACGACGTGAACAGCACCCGGTTGTCACGATTTGACGACGCCATCACCGCCGCGCTCGAACAAACAGAGCGCATCTCACAGTTCCGCGACATCATCGACCATTACGTTCGCAACCACAACGTTCCCGAAGCCGACGTTGCCGCCGCGCTCGCCGTGGTTTCGCAAGGAGACACGCCGCTGCTGCTCGACCCCCGCGACGAGCGCCCAGCGCGCGCGTTTGATCGGGACGACCGGGGTTCACGCGGCGGTCGCGAAAGCAGAGACGGCGGCGGTCGTTCGGGGCGCCCCGGTCGAGACGGCAAAGGGATGACCACCTACCGAATCGCGGTCGGTCGCCGCCACAAGGTAGAACCCCGCCAGATCGTTGGCGCCCTCGCCAACGAGGGGGGACTCAACCGCTCCGACTTCGGTGTCATCAACATTCGCCCAGACTTCTCACTCGTCGATCTGCCGGCAGACATGCCGGCCGACGTGTTGCAGCGACTGAGCGACACGCGTATTTCTGGCAAACTCATCGAGATTCGCCCCGATCGTGGCCGCCCCGCACGCAGCTACGAGCGGGAAGACCGCGGCGAACGCGGCCACGGCTCCTACCCGGCTCGCGAAGACCGCGACGAGCGACCAGCACGCAAACCCCGACACAAGAAAACCTGGTAACGCAGCGCGACAGTTCCCCTCGACTGAACTTCGGCAATGCGCCCTAGTTCGGCTCCGAGGGGAACGTAGCCTTCACCTGGAGTCCGCCACCCGGGTTGGCACTGAACGACAGCATCCCGCCATGGAGTGAGACGATCGACTCGACGATCGACAATCCCAACCCGTGCCCGCGCGGTTTGCCCGGCTCACGGACACGGCCAGAAACCTGCATGAACGGCTCAGTGATCTGTGCAATGTGCTGAGGCCGCACCAACTGCCCGGTATTACTCACCATCACGGTCACCCAGCCGGGGCGGGAAGCGAGCGTGATCCAGATTTCGCCCCGCTCGTGATTGTGCCGAACCGCGTTCAGCAGCAGGTTATTAATCACCCGCTGGAGCAGCATTTTGTTGCCCCACAGGCTCACCTGCGTGTCGCCGTTCGGGCCGTGCACGATGAGCTGTGCGGCCTTACGTTCCGGTTCGATGACATCCAAACCGGAACGAAGCAGATCAGACATGCGCACCCGCTCGGGGTTAAGGTTCAGATTTGCGATGCGGGTGAGCTCCAACAGCGTCTCGACCAGTTGGACGTTTTCTGCGTTCGTTTCGCGCACCCGCATGGCGGTTTTGCGCAACGAATCCACCGTCGGGTTTGGGTCTGAGAGAGCCACATCAAGCAGCGCCTGATTCGTTGCCAGCGGCGTTTTGAGTTCGTGTGACGCGTTCGCGGTGAACCGTTCGTGTGCGAGGAACGAACGTTCGATGGTGTCAAGCATTTCGTCAAACGTTTCAGCCAGGTCATGCAGCTCATCATCGGGACCCGTGTGGGTAATCCGGTGACTGAAATTACCGCTCGCCGCACGTTTTGCCGCTGCGTTGACGACGTGCAGCGGTTCAAGAACGCGGCCAGCCACCACCCAACTCAACCAGGTGCCTACCGTGGAGAAGAGCACCAGCACCACTAAGAAGGCCTGCAGGAGCAGCCCGGTGATGTCTTGAAGGGTGGTGATTCGCATCACCTCCGTCGAGGGCGTTGCGAAGGTCGGGCTCTTTGCGTAAGTGCTGGCATCTGCGTTCTGTAACTGTTCCCCAGTCATCGGCTCGGGTCGGGGTTCGGCGTTTGGTACGGCAACGAGCGTGTTTGTTTGGTCTTGTGCGCTGGTGAATGGCTCAATCCCGTAGGGCGGTGCGCTCACAATGAAAACGTAGACCGACCCGAGTGAAATGACGCTCAAAATCGTGAGCAGCGACGCAAAGATGATCGTGATTCGTGCGCGAAGGGTTACCCTGCGAAGAATGAACTTGCGTGCCGGTGCTGCGGTTGGCGGGTCACCCCCCGCCAAAGCCTGGTTGCGCTTGGGGCTTGGGTTCACCGGAAACTACCACGGCGTTGCGTTGTTGACGACCAGGCCGGGCTCGACGTGCGCTCACGCATTGGTGCTTGGGTCGATGCGGTAGCCAACTCCAGGCATTGTTTCGATCGGGTTCGGGGCGCCCAGCCGCTTGCGCAGTGTGGACATGGTGACCCGCACGGTGTTGGTGAACGGGTCGGCGTTCTCATCCCAAGCCTTTTCGAGGAGCGTCTCCGTGCTGACATAGCCGCCATTTGCCGCAAGCAGCAGCTCAAGCACGGCGAACTCTTTGCGGCCCAGCCGGATGTTGCGCCCGTCTCTGATGACTTCGTGCCGGAACGGATCGAGTTGGATGCCGCTCCCTTCCAGCACGGGCGGGGTTGGGGTGCCGGTGCGGCGGTTGAGCGCGCGCAGTCGGGCGACGAGTTCGACGAACTCGAATGGTTTGGTGAGGTAATCATCTGCGCCCTGTTCCAGCCCCGATACTTTGTCGTTGAGGTGGCGTGCGGCGGTGAGCATGAGCACGCGGCACTCCGGGTAGGTGGTGGTGACGATTTTGCACACTTCGTCACCGTGTGTTCCCGGAATATCGCGGTCGAGCAGCACCACGTCGTAGGCGTTCACGGCAAGTCGTTCGAGTGCGCTGTCGCCATCATTCACCACATCGGCTGCAATTGTTTCGCGCTTCAGCCCCGCCTGAATCGCCTCCGCAAGATACGTCTCATCTTCAACTACAAGTACACGCATGCGTGTGCTCCTTTCAATCCCCTGTGCACCTAGTTAAGCACAATATGGCCGCGCGGTGCAGAAATATTTTGTTTGGCCGCTGGTGGGCGAACTGCTTGCGCCTGACTGCACTGCGTTTCGTAGAATTGGCGCTTGGGGCCTAACCCCGGTTAGATGATTGATTCCAAGTTGTGGTTGACGGCGCCTGCGACAAATTGTGACAGGGCGCCCGTGATCAGGACGAAAACACACGTTCGAACGGTAAGGTTCGAATGGATACCGGTCTGGACACCTCGCTACAGCGATGTACGTCACGACCGATGATTTCCCCAAGCGCAACCCGCACAACGTGTGCCTTGGCGGCCTCGCGTGGGTATCCCCCAGGCGTGAGCGACACGGAGCTGCTCACGCTCGCGTTCTTGCAAGCCCTGTCCAGCCAGCGCCAAGAACAACGATGGATGCGGTGCGCCCACCGGGACCTGCGGCAGCTGTTCCCGACGATCCCTGCCCAGTCTGGCTAGAGCAAACTTGCCCGTAAACACGGCGGAACCATGCAGGTAGTTCCCACCTGTCT
>CAYTSH010000012.1:0-21602 GCA_964440395.1 uncultured Microbacteriaceae bacterium | reverse complement strand
GATCCGGCGGCAGCCAACACCCGGGCCATCCACACCCGCGCCCCACACAACCGCAGCGATCACAACCGGAAGCCAGCACGGCATCCCCCAATTGCACACCAGCCGGCCCCACCGCAGCCCCGCGCTGCGCTGGTATCTGCTCGCAACCTCCACCGTGCTCATCGGCGCACTCGCCGGCTGCAGCGAACTACACACCGCCGCCAACGCGAGCAGTATCTCCGCGCTCAGCCAAGACGCCATCCGCACCGCGCAGGTGACCAGCGCGCTGTGGGATGCCAGCAAAGTGCACGACATTGCCATCACCGTGGACGACGAAGCCTACCGGGCAATGCTCAACACGTTCCTCACCAGCGGCGACAAAAGCTGGCTCACCGCAACCGTCGTGATCGACGGGCGGAGCTTCAGCAACGTGGGCATCCGGCTCAAAGGAAACTCGTCGCTGCGCGCCATCACCACAACCGATACCGCCGCGGAACAACTCCCCTGGCTGATCAGGCTCGACAAATACACCAAAGGCCAAAACTACGACGGCTACACCGACCTGGTGATTCGGGCAAACAACACCGAAACCTCACTCAACGAAGCGGTGGCTCTCGAACTCCTCGCCGAAGCGGGACTTGCCACAGAGCGCCCCATCGCAACCAGCCTGCGCATCAACAACTCCGCAAGCAGCCTCCGACTGGTCGTGCAACTACCCGACTCAGTGTGGGATGCCGAAAACTTTTCCAGCCCCGGTGCACTCTACAAAGCCGAAGCAGACGGTGACTACAGTTACCGCGGCGACGAGGAAGACGCCTACACAGACATCTTTAAGCAGGAAGCCGGCGACGAAACACTCAAACCGCTGACCGAATTTCTCAAGTTCATCAACGAATCAGACGACGCCACGTTCGCGGCAGAGCTTGATGAGTGGCTTGAAGTGGACCAATTCGCAACCTATCTCGCGTTTCAAGAACTCGTAGACAATTTTGACGACATTGATGGTCCGGGCAACAACTCCTACCTGCGCTACAGCGAAGACACCGGTCGCATGACCGTGGTGAACTGGGACCTCAACCTGGCGTTCGGTCAGCAACCTGCCGGCGGCCCGGCGGGGCTGGGTGCCGAGGGAGACGAAACCTGGACCGGACCGAACCCGCCGGACCTGAACGATGCAGACGCGGCGGCCAGGCCAGCCCCACCCTCGGGCGCACGGCCGGGGGCTGTGCCTGGCGCGGGTGCCGGCACTCAACCGGGCGCGGGCGCCGGCTTCGACGGCCAGGGTTTCGGCCCCGGCGGCGCCGGACCCGGCGGAAGCAACATCCTGGTGGAGCGCTTCACCGCAAACGCGACGTTCGCGGCGATGGTGAGCGAAGCATCCGACACATTGCGCAGCTCACTCATCGAAAGCAACGTCGCGCAGGACACGCTCACCGCGTGGAGCACGCTACTCACTGAGCAGGCAGCCGAACTCGTGAGCGCGTCGGCGATCAGCGCAGAAACCGAACAAATTGCAACCTACCTCCGCGCCGAGTAAGCCACGGGCGACCGATTCGGGGCGGGCATGCGCCGGCGGCAGAGGAGCCCACCCGCCGACAGCAGCGAATCCGGCCTGCCCGCACCGACACCGGTTAGCCGGGCTCGGAACGCGCCCCCCAGTGCGCGCCCGGCTAGACTGGTGCTCGTCCCACCCGGCGCATACCGGATCGCACCACACCGCTCAGGAAGAACACCCATGCACCCCACCCTCCTCGGCATTGACTGGCTTGAGCCCGAAAACCTCATCCGCTGGTTCGGTTCGTTTGTGCTCCTGGGCGTGTGCGCGGTGGTGTTCCTTGAAACCGGGGTGCTGGTGCTTGCTTTCCTCCCCGGCGATTCGCTGCTGTTCACCGTGGGGTTACTCACCGCAACAAACGTCGTGCCGTTCCCCATCTGGCTCACCGCGCTGCTGGTGTTCCTGGCAGCGTTTCTCGGCGACCAACTCTCCTACACGATCGGCAAACGCGTTGGACCCGCAATCTTCCGCCGGGAACGGTCGAAACTCTTCAACCCGGAATACGTGCAACGCACGCACGATTTTTTTGAACGCTACGGCGGCAAAACGGTCATTTTGGCGCGATTTCTGCCCGTGTTCCGGGCGTTCGTTCCCGTGGCGGCCGGGGTGGGCGGCATGAAGCGAACAACGTTTGTGACCTACAACCTGGTTGGGGCGTTTCTCTGGGGGGTCGGGGTGACGCTCCTCGGCTACTTTCTAGGCCAGATCGAGTTTGTGGCCGCCTACGCAGAATATTTCATCCTCGGCATCGTGCTGCTCTCAGGCGTGCCACTGCTCGTGGAGATCACCAAAGCGTTCCTCGCGAACCGCGCCAAGCACCGGAGCGAGCACTGAGGCGAGTACTGGGGCGAGTTCCCGCACAGCCAGCGACCGGTGCGAATGCTGCTGCTTTTCCTCCGGCGCGAGTTCGGCGGCGGTGCGGTGTTCGCCCGCGGGAATGAAAATGGGATCGTAGCCGAAGCCGTGCTCGCCCGAGGCGGCGGCCGCAATGCTGCCGCGCCACCGGCCGTGCACCACGTGTTCCGACCCGCCGGGGATCACCAGCGCGAGCGCGCAGACAAACTCGGCGGCGCGGTGCTCGGCGGCGATGTCGGCGAGCTGCCAGAGGAGCAGGGCACGATTCTGGGCATCGTCACGGTTCGGACCCGCCCAGCGAGCTGAGAAGATGCCCGGGGCACCCCCTAGCACGTCCACGCTCAGCCCGGAGTCATCGGCGATCGCCGCGCAGCCGCTGTGCAGCGCGGCGGCACGAGCCTTGATGAGCGCGTTCTGCGCAAAACTCACTCCCGTTTCTCGCGGTTCGGGCCCCTCGTAACCGCCAAGTTGCACCCCCGGAAGCACCGGGGAGAGCAGTGCGCGCATTTCGCCAAGTTTATGCGAATTGTGGGTCGCAAAGACGAGGACCGGCTCATTCGACTGTGCGGTCACGAGCCGCTCACCTCGGCCTTGGGCGCAGCGGGGGCAGCGGGGGCAGCGGCGAGCGCGGCACGCTGCACAGCGCCCAGCTGGGCTGCGCCGGAAAGGGCGAGGTCGAGCAGACCGTCGAGCTCGGCGCGGTTGAACGGGCGACCCTCGGCGGTGCCCTGCACTTCAATAAACGCTCCCGCCCCGGTCACAACCACGTTCATGTCGGTGTCTGCGCGGGAATCTTCCCGATATTCCAGGTCGAGCAGCGGAACTCCGCCGACAATGCCCACAGAGACTGCGGCGACGCTATCGGTCAGTGGGTTGGCTTTTTTGCCGATGAATCCGCGCGCTTTGCCCCAGTCGAGCGCGTCAGCGAGCGCAACGTATGCTCCGGTGATTGCCGCGGTCCTGGTGCCGCCGTCTGCCTGCAACACGTCACAGTCGATGACGATCGTGTTTTCTCCCAGCGCTTTCATGTCGACGACGGCGCGCAGGCTGCGGCCGATCAGTCGTGAAATCTCGTGCGTGCGCCCACCGATCTTGCCTTTGACCGCCTCGCGAGCCATGCGCTCGTTGGTGGAACGCGGCAGCATTGCGTACTCGGCAGTCACCCAGCCGCTCCCCTTGCCGGTCAGCCAGCGCGGCACGCCGTTCGTGAATGAGGCGGTGCACAGCACCCGGGTGCGTCCGAAGGAGATCAGTGCGGAACCTTCCGCCTGCTCGCTCCAACCACGTTCAATCGTGACGGTTCGAAGCTGATCCGGGGTGCGCCCGTCGAGGCGAATGTGCTCGGTCATGTGTGTGCTTTCTGTTGTGGGTGGATGCCGCCGCCAAGCAGCTGCTCGGCAAGCTCATAAAATTCGGTCGGGTTTGCAGCCGTGGTGAGGTATTCGTAGGTTGCGGGCGTATCGGTGTCGCGCAGGAGTTGTCGTTGCAGCAGCACACGGTAGACATCGTTCGCGGTTTCAATGTCGCTCGATACCAGCACCACGTCCGGCCCCATCACCTGGCTGATTGCTCCGCGCAGAAACGGGTAGTGCGTGCAGCCCAGAACCAAGGTGTCGACGTGCTGCTCCCGCAGCGGGGCCAGGTACTCTTCAGCGACGGCGAGCACCTCTGCGCTACTCGTGTCGCCCGCCTCAACGAACTCAACGAAGCGCGGGCAGGCGGCAGCGACCAACTCGATATCTGGGCGGATGCTGAACAGGTCGTTGTAGGCGCGGGAATTGATCGTGCCGACGGTGCCGATGAGCCCAACCCGGTTGTTGCGGGTCACGTGCACCGCGCTGCGCACCGCCGGCTGGATCACTTCCAGCACGGGCACGTTGTAGCGTTCGTGCGCATCTCGCAGCATCGCGGCGGATGCGGTGTTGCAGGCGATCACAAGCATCTTCACGCCGCGCTCCACCAGCCGGTCGAGGCAGGCAAGCGCGTGCTGCCGAACCGCAGCAATTGGCTGGGGACCGTAGGGACTATTGGCGGTGTCGCCCACATAAAGGATTGATTCCCCGGGCAGTTGATCACGAATAGCCCTGGCGACGGTGAGACCACCGACTCCAGAGTCAAACACACCAATCGGCAACTCATTCACAGAGCAATTCTAGCCGTATCGCACCCTCGCCCCGGAGTATGCTTGCGACTATGCACAGCAATCCGCAGCCCCCCTCCACGGCGTTGTTTACCGATCGATATGAGCTCACCATGATTGAGGCGGCGCTGCAATCCGGCACCGCACTGCGCCGCTGCGTGTTCGAAGTGTTTGCCCGGCGACTCTCGGGTGGCAGGCGCTACGGTGTCGTTGCCGGCACCGGCAGACTCCTCGAAAAAATCGCCAATGTGCGCTTCGACGCCGACCAGCTCGAATGGCTCCTCGAACAGCGCATCATCAACGAATCAACCGCCGCCTGGCTGGCGGCGTACCGCTTCAACGGCACCGTCTCAGGCTATGCGGAGGGCGACGTGTTCTTCCCGCACACGCCGGTGTTGACGGTAGAGGGAACATTCGCCGAGGCCGTGCTGCTCGAAACACTGGTGCTCAGCGTGCTCAACCACGATTCGGCCGTCGCCACCGCGGCCAGTCGCATGGTGCGCGCCGCCGGCGATCGCCCCGTTGTGGAGATGGGTTCCCGCCGCACCGCCGAGCACAGCGCGGTGGCCGCGGCACGAGCGGCGTACATTGCTGGCTTCGCGGCAACCTCGAACCTGGCGGCTGGTAAGCGTTGGGGCATCCCGACAATGGGAACCGCGGCGCACGCGTTCACCCTGCTGCACGACAGTGAAGAAGCCGCATTTCAGGCGCAGCTCGATTCCCTTGGCCCTGGCACCACCCTGCTGGTCGACACGTACGACATTCCGCAGGCGGTGGAGCGGGCGGTGCGGCTCGCCGGCCCCGATCTCGGCGCGGTGCGCATCGACTCGGGCGACCTGCCGGTGGTGGTCGCGACCGTGCGCGAACAGCTTGATCGGCTCGGCGCCACGCACACCAGAATCACGGTCACCAACGACCTGGACGAGTTCGCGGTCGCGGCGCTCGCCGCCTCCCCCGTCGACGCCTACGGGGTTGGCACGTCAGTGGTCACCGGATCCGGCACCCCCACCATGGGCATGGTGTACAAACTGGTGGCGCGCGAACAGGGCAACGGCGAGTGGGTTTCGGTGGCGAAACGTTCCGCGCAGAAGGGTTCACGTGGCGGCGTGAAACACCCGGTGCGCGTGTTTGATGAGCACGGCGTTGCGGTCGCGGAGCATCTGCGCGATCGCACCGGCGGGCGGGTGATTGAACAGCTGGCTGGCGAGCGGGACTGCCACGTGAAACTCATTGACGAGGGCGTGATTGCTGAGCGGTTCACGGGGGTCGCGGGGGTGGCTGCGGCGCGGGCACTGCATGCGCAACGGGTTGCGGAATTGCCGGCGGATGCCGGGCGGCTCATGCGCGGCGACCCGGTGCTACCAACGCTGCATGAAGATTATCCGCCGCAGCGGTAGGCAACCACTCCGACCAGTGCCACGCAGACCCAGTAGCCGAGCAGCAGGAGTGGGCCGAGCGCGATCGATGGGGGTGGATGCCGCGGGTCGCCGATCGGTTCCCTCCGGCCACCAGCCCGCCCGCCAAGTGCCCGCAGGCCAGCCACACCGCTGCACAGTGCGCTCAGGGCGAACCCGGCGACGGGCAGCCACCAGCCGGCCGGCTGGGCGGGGAAGAGAACGCCGGCAAGCAGCGCGAGCTGCGCGCCGAGGAGCCCGCCAAGTTTCACGTCGCCCATGCCAAGCCCACCGCAGAGCGCCGCAAGCAGCAGCGGCACTCCCCACACGGCGGCACCGAGCAGTAGTTGTGCGGCAATTCGCGGCGCAGCCCAGAGGGTGAGCAGGGTTCCTAGTGCGAGCCACAGCGCCACGGGTGCGAGCAGGCGGTTGGGTAACCGCCGGTACCGCAGATCGCTGCGGATGAGGGGCACCGTTACCGCAGCCAGCAGCGCACAGCCGCCGAGGGCGATGCTGCCGGGCACGGGTGCGTCCAGGAGTGGCGCGAGGAGTGCCTGCGCCGAACCGGCGGGGTGGCGCGGGTGCATGACAGGGTGGATCACACGGTGGATCACAGAGTGGAGTGGGTGCATGCGGGTAGCGTAGCGGAGCGAGCACCAGCGGCTCGGAAGTTATCCACAGGTTCGCTAGGCGGTACCACGTCACCCGACACGACGGTGTTACGAGCTGTAGCGCCGGTGTTACGAGCCGAAGCGCCGGTGTTACGAGCCGTAGCGCCGGTTTCTGCGGGAATAATCCCGCAGCGCGCGCAAAAAATCCACCTCACGCAAATCTGGGTAGAGCGCCTCAACAAAATAAAACTCACTGTGCGCGCTCTGCCACAGCATGAAATCGCTCAGGCGCTGCTCGCCCGAGGTGCGAATCACCAGATCAGGATCCGCCTGGCCGCGCGTGTAGAGATGTTCACCGATCAACTCCGGGGTGAGGGTTTCGGCCAGCTCATCAAGCGTGCGGCCGTTCGCCTGATGTTCGTCAATGATCGAACGCACCGCGGCAGCGATCTCATGCCGCCCACCGTAGCCCACCGCGAGATTGATGTGCAATCCGGTGTGCGAGGCGGTGCGCTCATCCGCAAGCTGCAGCGCCTGCGCAAGCTCGGCATCCAACCCATCGATGCTGCCAACATGATGCACCCGCCAACGCGGGTTTTTCGACAGTTCCGTGGCCAAGGCGGCGATAATGCCAAACAGTTCCGCCAGCTCGTCCGCGTTGCGCCCCGACAGGTTATCCGTCGAAAGCAGATACAGGGTCACCACCTGAATGCCGCGCTGCTCACACCACCCCAGAAACACCGGAATCTTGCGCGCGCCCGCGCGGTGACCGTGCGCCGCAGACTCAAGCAGGCGCTGCTTCGCCCAGCGACGATTGCCATCCACAATAATGGCAACGTGGTGCGGCACCCGGGCCGCATCAATTTCACGACTCAGGCGCCTGGCATACAGCCGGTACAAGAGACCGTCAGGCTTCGGCGTCGATTGAAACATCATCTGTGTAAGGGTAGCTGATCGCGAACCAGGACGCACACTGCATGCCGCCCCGGGCATACCCGGGCGCGTAGACTGTCCCAATGGCCACACCAGACTCAACGCCCCTCGCCCACTCTCCGGGCGTTGCAGCCGACCAGCGCACTGCCGAAGCCGAAACACCCCCCACGTGGCGCGGTTGGATTCACGCGGGCATGTTTCCGCTCACCATCGCCGCGGGCGTCGTGCTGATCGTCATCGCGCGCGGCGCACTCGAAATCACCGCGTCGGCGGTATTTGCGGCGTGCAGCATGCTGCTGTTCGGCAATTCGGCGCTCTACCACCGGTTTCGCTGGACTCCGGCCAAAAAACTCTTCCTCAAACGCGTCGATCACGCCAACATTTTCCTGCTCATCGCCGGCACCTACACGCCGCTCGCGCTACTCGCACTGCCACCACAGAAAGGCGTGCTCCTGCTCGCGCTCGTCTGGTCGGGCGCGCTCGTTGGCATATGCTTCCGCGTGTTTTGGACCCACGCGCCCCGCTGGTTGTACGTGGCAATCTACATTGCGCTCGGCTGGGCAGCGGTCATGTACATGCCCGACCTGTTCGCCGTGAACCCAACAATGATGCTGCTCGTCATCCTTGGCGGGCTGTGTTACACCGCCGGCGCGGTCGTGTATGCGCTCAAACGCCCCAACCCGTTCCCCGGGCACTTCGGGTTCCACGAAATCTTCCACACCCTCACGGTGCTCGCCTTCGCCTGCCACTGGACGGCGACACTGCTGATCGTTCTCAACTAGGCCGGCTCCGGCCCCTGCGCCGGTTCCGGTTCCGGTTCCGGTTCCGCCGGCACCTGCTCCTCCGCCTGCGCAAGCACCCCGAGCAGCGCTGCACCATACCTGGCCAGCTTCTGGGTGCCGATCCCGGTAATGCCAGCCAGGGCATCCATCGAATGGGGGCGCATCACCGCCAACTCCCGCAACGTCACGTCACCAAACACGATGTATGCGGGCACGCCCTGCTCCCGAGCCTCCCCGGCACGCCACGCCCGCAGCCGCTCAAACACTGCCAGCTGATCCGCAGAAAGTTCCAGTTGGGCGGCGCTTCGATTGCCACGGGATGCCCGCTCGGCTTGCTTCGACCCCCCGGCTGAGGCGCGCAGCACGTCCCGCCTGAGCGGCACAGCACACTCCCCGCGCAGCACCGCAACACTGCCCTCGGTGAGCGCCAGCACCCCGAACTCGCCCCGGGTTGCAAGCAGATCACGCGCCAGCAACTGCCGCACCACCCCGCGCCACTGCTGATCGCTCAGATCGGCACCGATCCCCCACGTGCTCAGCTTCTCGTGGCCAGACTGTGTGCTGCGGGCGTTCGCCTTACCCCGCAAAACATCAATGATCTGCCCCGCACCAAACTGTTGCCCGAACTGCTGATCCAGCCGCACCACCGTGGAAAGCAGTTTCTGGGCGGCAATGGTGCCATCCCACACCTCCGGTGGGGTGATGCACGTGTCGCAATTCGCGCAGCCGCCCGCGTGTGGTTCGTCGAAATACGCGAGCAGGTTCGCGCGGCGACACTCGGTCGTTTCACACAGCGCCAACATGGCGTCCAGGTGGGCGCTCATCGTCAAACGGTGCGCGAGCGTTCCCGACGACTGCTCAATCATGCGGCGCTGCTGCACCACATCCTGCAACCCGTATGCCAGCCACGCCTCAGCAGGGGCACCGTCCCGACCCGCGCGACCGGTCTCCTGATAGTAGCCCTCAACCGATTTTGGCAAATCAATGTGCGCAACAAACCGCACGTCAGGTTTATCAATCCCCATCCCAAACGCAATCGTTGCCACCACCACAACGCCATCCTCGCGCAAAAACTTCGCCTGAGCCGCTGCACGGACCTGCTGGTCCAACCCGGCATGGTAGGCCACGGCATCCACCCCAATGGAACACAAAAACGCCGCCGTCTGCTCCACCTTGTTGCGGCTCAGTGCGTACACGATCCCGGCCTCGCCCGCGTGCTCATCCCGAATAAACGCGGCAAGCTGCGACTGCACCGAAGCTTTCGGCACGATGCGATACCGCACGTTTGGGCGATCAAAACTCGACACAAACATGCGCGCATTCGTCAACGAAAGCCGTTCACGAATTTCGGTGCGGGTGCGCTGGGTCGCGGTAGCGGTCAGGGCAACCCGCGGCACCGCCGGCCACAATTCGGCCAGGTGGCCGAGGCTGAGGTAGTCTGGCCGGAAATCGTGACCCCACTGCGACACGCAGTGCGCCTCGTCAATGGCAAACAGAGAAATATTGCCCTGCTGCAGCAGGTCAAGGGTTGCCTGCGTGTTCAACCGCTCCGGGGCAACGTAGAGCAGGTCGAGTTCCCCGGCCCGGTAGGCCCGTTCAACGGCGGAGCGTTCCGCCGGGCTCTGGCTGGAGTTCAGAAACTCGGCACGCACCCCCACCGCGCGCAGGGCATCCACCTGATCCTGCATCAGCGCGATGAGGGGCGAAACCACCACGCCCACCCCGGGCCGAATGAGTGCGGGGATTTGGTAGCACAACGATTTGCCACCGCCGGTGGGCATGAGCACCACGGCGTCTTCGCCGCGAATAAGCGTTTCTACAATCTCAGCCTGGTTTCCGCGGAACGTGTCGTAACCGAACACGGTTTTCAGCACGGTGCGGGCGCGCTCTGCGGGGGTGAGCTCCACCATTAGCCGGGATGCTCGGCGCTGTCCGCTTGCCGAGCTTCGGCTTCCAGCTGTTCCCGGGCGAGTTCGCGGTATCGTGTGCGCCGCACTCTGCGGTTCATGTCCACCACCAGCAGAATCGTGGCGACCGCGACGAATGCGGTAGCGAAAAACCCGACGTAGGTGGGGGTGACGAGGTCTTTGTTGAACTCGGCGGTTGGCGACGGAGACGGGGTCTGTGTCGCCGTCACCCAGGGCAGGAGCGCTGCCGCTGCGGGGTGTTGCAGGAGTGCACCGTGAATCGCGTGGGCCGCGTTAGCGGCGGCGCCGAGTGCTGCGCTGAGTGTGTGGATCATGCCGGCTCATCCCCCACAATCCCTTGGAACAGGTCAGCCTCGGGTGTCGCAGTGGCGACCCGCGATGCGGCAAGTTGAAAGTCTTCATACGGCCAGGCTGCCGCTTGCAGCTCAACCGGCCAGAAGAAGAATGGGCTGTTGGGCGCCACCTGGCTTGCGTGTGCGGCGAGCGCGCGGTCCCGGTGTTCAAAGAATTCCGCGACCCGCACCTGGGTGGTGGCGTTGTAGGGCCGCTCGCGCATCCATTCGAGAAATTCGGCGAACTGTTCGTTGAGTTCGGAGTCTGGCTCGCGTTCTTTGAGCAGTTCGGCAACGCTCTTCATTTTGGGGTAGTTGAAGATTGCATCGTAGTAGAGCTTTGAAACGGCCCAGGCCGGTCCGGTGCCCGGGTAGGCGGCTGGGTCAGCTGCGGCGTGGTAGGCGTGCACCGCGATTTCGTGGGTTCGAATGTGATCTGGGTGCGGGTATCCGCCGTTTTCGTCGTAGGTGATGAGCACGTGGGGGCGAAAGTCGCGAATGAGCCGAACGACGTGTTCCGCCGAAATTTCCACCGGGATGCTCGCAAAGCTGCCAGCCGGAACGCTGCAGTCTTCGCTCGCCATGCCCGAATCCTCGTAGCCGAGCCAGCGATGTTGGAAGCCGATCTGCGCCCGCGCCCGCGCCATTTCTTTGCGCCGCAGCCCGGCGAGGTCCCGCTTCGCGTGTGCCATCTCGGCGAGGTCTTCGTTGAGGATTTCGCCGCGCTCCCCGCCGGTGCACGTGAGGATCATCACCTCGACCCCCTGGTTGAGGTAGTGGGCGTAGGTGGCGGCGCCTTTGCTCGATTCGTCATCGGGGTGGGCGTGGATTGCCATGAGTCGAAGCGACACGAAGGTGTTCTCGTTTCTGTGTGGGAAGATGGTACTGCAGCGCGTACCGGAACGCTGCTCAGTGTTCCATGGTACGCCAACCTGCGCCAGGTCGCGCGCCCGAGCGCGAACCAAACTGGTACTTTTTTGTTGCCTGATGGCACTGAACGCGTTGGAGAATCGTGTCCTTCCCTGAATCACCGCAGCCGCCGGGTGCGCCGGCAGACGCGCTGATTGCTGAACGGTACGGGAAGCAACGCTCCGCCGTGGTGTCTCGGCGGCGGGTTGCTGCGCTTGCAAGCGTTCTTGGCGTTGCACTGCTTGCCTGGGTGGTGTGGGCGAGTGTGGCGAACTCGCGCGACCGAGTTGAGGCTGAGGATCTTGGGTTCGTGGTCGAGAGCCCTTCCCAAGTGACTGTGCGGTTTCGGGTGACCCAGCCACCGAACACGACGGCCGCCTGCGCGGTGCAGTCACTGTCGGAATCATTCGCGGTGCTTGGCCATCGCGTGCTGGTATTGCCGCCGAGCGCGGAGGGCACCAGGGAACTGTCGGCGCAGGTGCGCACCGTGGGTGAAGCGACGACCGCGTTTGTCGATCGCTGCTGGCTTGTAGCGGCTGAGTGACTCGCACCGCGCGTGGTGGGCCAGCCGCCATCGTTGCTGCCCGCTACGGGCGCGTGCGGGCCTCGTCACAATTCGAGCGATGATGCGACCCGCTGGTATGGTGTATTGGTGCTCGACGGTTGTCGGGCATCCCCGTAGCGAGACGCCGCCCTTGGGTTTTCAGAACCGGGCGTGCCGAATCAACCTGAGGAGCACCCATGTCCCAAGAACACACCACCTGGCTCACCCCGGAGGCGCATCAACGACTCAGTGACGAGTTGGCTTACCTGAGCGGCCCGGGGCGCACGGAAATTGCTCAAAAAATTGAGGCTGCGCGTGAAGAGGGCGATCTGAAAGAGAACGGCGGCTACCACGCGGCGAAGGACGAGCAGGGCAAACTGGAGGCGCGAATCCGCGACCTGACGCAGTTGTTGAAAACTGCGGTGGTGGCGGACGCCCCTGAAAGCAACGGTGTGGTCGCGGTGGGAACCGTGATTACGGCCACGATCCTCGGCGATGAGGAAGTGTTTCTGTTGGGCAGCCGAGAGATCGCGTCGAACAGCGAACTTGATGTGTACAGTGAGCAGAGCCCACTGGGTGCCGCAATTCTTGGGCTGCGGGTTGGCGAATCTACCAGCTATTTGGCCCCGAATGGCCGCAGCATTGATGTCACCATCGTCGCGGTGGAGACCTACACGGGTCAGTGACGCACGGCGCGAGCGCGCGTTAGAAGCCGGTCAGCCGAAGCCGGTAGCCCGCGTTTTTGAGGTGCGCGATGACCTCTTCGCGGTGTTCTGGTCCACGAGTTTCAATGTGCAGTTCCAGTTCCACTTGGCTGATCTGCAGCCCACCACCGTGCCGGGTGTGCAGCACTTCGACGACGTTAGCGTTGGCTTCGGCAACGATCTCTGCGGTGCGCGCGAGCTGACCGGGCAAGTCTGGCAGCATCACGCGAAGTTTCAGGTAGCGGTCTGATGCGGCGAGCCCGTGCCCGATGATGCGTTGCATGAGCAGCGGGTCGATGTTGCCGCCGGAGAGCACCGTTGCGGTAGAGCCGGTCGCGTGAATCTTGTTCGCCATGATTGCCGCAACCCCGGCAGCTCCCGCGGGTTCGACGACGAGTTTTGCGCGTTCCAGCAACATGAGAATCGCGCGGGCAATGTCGTCATCGCTCACGGTAACAACCTCGTCGACGTAGGTTTTGATGATGTCGAAGTTCAGGCTTCCCGGGCGCGCCACGGCGATTCCGTCGGCAATGGTGGGCTTGGTTTTCACGGTGAGTGGTTCGCCGGCGGCGAGCGAGCTCGGGTAGGCTGCGGCGTGTTCTGCCTGGACTCCGATGATGCGAACGGTGCGCCCGCTTTGGGCGGCCATGAGCTTCGCGGTGAGCGCGATGCCTGAGATCAGCCCGCCGCCGCCGATGGGCACCACAAATGTTTCAATGTCCGGTGCGGTTTCGAGCATTTCCAGCGCGAGGGTGCCCTGTCCAGCAACCACGTCGGCGTGGTCGAACGGCGGGATCAGCACCGCTCCGGTTTCGTGCGCGAAGGCCGCGGCAGCGCGCAGCGGTTCTTCAACACTCGCGCCACCGAGAATCACGTCTGCGCCGTAGTTGCGGGTTGCTTGCAGTTTTGGCAGCGCAACGCCGAGCGGCATGAAAATGGTTGCACGGATGCCCAGTTCGCGTGCGGCGAATGCGACGCCCTGCGCGTGGTTGCCTGCGGACGCCGCCACGACCCCCCGCTGCCGTTCGGCGCTGGTGAGTTTGCTGAGGCGGTTGTATGCTCCGCGGATTTTGTAGGAGCCGGTGCGTTGCAGGTTTTCACATTTGAGGTAGACCTTCGGCACGCCGAGCAGGTCGCTGAGGTATCGGGACGTTTCGAGTGGCGTGGGTTGCACCGCTTGGGATACGACTTCGCGTGCGGCGTGCACGTCGTGCAGTGTGGGATGTTCCATGGCTGGGTGTGCTTTCAATGGGGTGGATGCTGTGGCTGGCTTTAGTCGCGCGGGATGCGCTGGCGTGTGGGCGGGTAGGGGTCTGGTGCGCCCCGCCAGTCGCCGGAGGTAATGTAGTTCACCATACTGTTCATCGTGGCGACGAGTGGTACGGCGAAGAGCGCACCGGTGATTCCGGCGATGATGGTGCCGGTTGCAACGGCGAGGACAACGCCGAGTGGGTGCACTTTGACTGCGCTGCCCATGATGAGCGGCTGCAGCACGTGGCCTTCTAACTGGTTGACGACAACGAGAATGATCAGCATGACCAAACCGGTCGTGGGGCCGCCGTAGACGAGTCCGATG
Organism: uncultured Microbacteriaceae bacterium; assembly: GCA_964440395.1. Classification (GTDB taxonomy): domain Bacteria; phylum Actinomycetota; class Actinomycetes; order Actinomycetales; family Microbacteriaceae; genus CAYTSH01. The sequence continues at coordinate 7,360 of CAYTSH010000012.1, read as the reverse complement.
AACACGGCGAGCGCCCCGGTGACGATTGCGCCGAGCAGCGGGATGAAGGAGCCGATGAAGACGAGCACACCGATTGGCACGGCAAGTGGCAGTCCGAGGAGTGCGGCGCCGATACCAACACCGGTGCCGTTGACCATGGCAACGAAGATCTGCACCCGCACGAACATGCTCAGTGTGCTCCAGGCTGTTTTTCCGCCGCCGTCCACGGCTGCACGTGCCCGGCTGGGCATGAACCGCACCACCCAGCGCCAAATGTTTTTGCCGTCGATCATGAAGAACAGCGTGCTGAAGATCGCCAGGATAATGCCGGTGATGGTGTGTGACAGGGTTGTGGTGACGGAGAGTGCGCCGTTGAAAAACTGTTTCTGGTCGACTTTGAAACTGTTGATGGTTTGGTCTACGACATCGTCGAACTGTGTCTTGCTGAAGTGGAGCGGAGGTCCGCTGAGCCAGTCGAGGAACTGTTGGTATGCGATTGCGGTGCGCTGCTCGAGCCCGCTGAATCCCGACCGGACCTGGGTGATGATGAGGAACAGCAGGAGGGCAACGCCGGCGATGAAAGCGAGGAGACTCAGCAGTACCGCGATCCATCGCGGCACTCGCCACCGGATGAGTTGCTGTTGCAACGGCAGCAGGAGCGCCGTGGCGAGCAGTGCCAGGATGAGGGGGACGATCACGACGTTCAGCACCACGATGAGCCAGCCGAGTACGGCCACTCCGAAGGTGATGAGCAGCAGCCGCCAACTCCAGGCGGCTGCCAGGCGCACGCCAAACGGCAGGCGCACGGGGCGCTCTTCGTCGTCCTCGCGCTGGCTGTTGCCGGGCTCCGGCGCTGCCTGGCGGCTGGAATCTGTCGCTGCAGACTGCGAAGGCACGGCATCCACTGTTGATACTTCCACAAGGGTGCCATCGAGGGGGGCTGCAGGCGCAGCAGCCTCTGCCGAGGCGGCAGTGTTTGGGCTCTCGTGCGTCCAGGCGTCGGGTGCGCCCCCCGGACGTGCTGGGGAGTGTGGTGGCGTTCGGCGCGGTCCCGATGCGGCTGCTCTACTCTTACCCATTGTTCCAGTCTAGACGGTGGCGCATTCCCGCCAAGATTGCAGTCGAACCGCCGGTGCGCTGCGCAGCGCTAGCTGAGTTTGCGCAGCACGGTTCGGATGAACGTTTCTTTGGCAGCCGTGTAGGGCGGCATGATGGTTGACCGGAGCGTGTCTGGCAGGTACGGCTTGGTGACGACGGGTTTCATGTGGCTCATCGTGGTGAACGAGTATTTGCCGTGGTAGCTTCCCATGCCGCTCATGCCCACGCCACCAAAGGGCAGGTCGTGGATTGACAGTTGGGCGAGCGCAAGCCCAACGCCGATTGCACCGGAACTGGTTTCGTTGATCCAGCGGCGCTGAACGTCGCGATGTTGACTCATCACGTAGAGCGCGAGGGGTTTTTCGCCTGCCCGCACAAAGCTGATTGCGTCGTCTAGATCGTCCACGGTAATCAGTGGCAGGATGGGGCCAAAAATTTCTTCAGCCATAATTGGGGAGTCGCGCGGCACATCCGTGAGTAGCGTGGGTGCGAGAAACCGGGCGTCCCGATCGTGCTGCCCCCCATAGTGGATGCTGCCCGAGGCACACAGCGCGAGCAACCGGTCGAACTGGCGCTCGTTCACGATTGCGGGATAGTCGGGGTTTTCTTTTGGGTTTGTGCCGTAGAGCTCTTCAATGGCGGCAACGAGGTGTGGCAGCAGTCGCTGCTGCACTGCCCGAGTGGCCAGCAGGTAGTCCGGCGCGACGCACGTTTGGCCGGCGTTGACGAACGCCGACCAGACGATTCGCTGCGCCGCGGCAGCGATCGGTACGCTCTCATCAATGTAGAGTGGCGATTTTCCACCCAGTTCAAGGGTCACCGGGGTGAGGTGTGTGGCAGCGGCGGCGGCAACAATTTTCGCCACCTGCGCGTTGCCGGTGTAAAAGATGTGGTCCCATCGTTGGGCGAGCAGCTCGGTGGTTTCCGGCACCCCGCCTTCCACTACCGTAACGGCACGACGATCGAGGTATCGCGGCAGCAGCCGGGCGAGCGTTCGGGAGGTGGCTGGCGCGTGTTCGCTGGGTTTCACCACGGCAACATTGCCGGCGGCGATGGCGCCGATGAGTGGCGACAGCGCCAGCATGAGTGGATAGTTCCAGGGGGCGATGATCAGCACGGCCCCGAGCGGCTCGGCTTGAATTTTGGCGCTGGCGGGTTGCAGTGCGGGCGGAACGTGCACGGAGCGCGGGCGCATCCAGCGGCGGAGGTGTTTTCTGGCGTGGTCAAGTTCTGCGTGTAGGAACCCGATTTCGGTGAGCACGCTTTCGGTTGGGGCTTTGCCAAGGTCTTGCGTCAGCGCGGTTTCGAATTCACCGGACTGTTCGGTGAGCATGCGGTCGAGCGAGGCGAGTTGGTGTTGCCGCCACGCATACGAGCGAGTAATTCCGGAGGCAAACGCTTCTCGGAGTGCGGTCACCTGCTGAGAACGTCCATCACCATCGGTCATACGGCAATCTTACGCGTTGCCGAGCCGAATGTTCGCAATTGTGGTGGATGCCGTGGTTCTGTTCACCCCCGGGTTGGCTGTGTCAGCCCCATACGATGAGGTAGATACAGAACAGCACGACTGCGCCACACAGCGCAAAACAGGTGTTCGCCACCCAGACCGCCCAGCGGGGCCGGCCGGTCGCCTCAATATCGTCATCCTCTGCGTCGCGGGCGCTGCCGAGCGGTTCGAGGGTGCCGTCGGCGCCGCGAAGCCGGGGTGCGGGCGTAGCGATGAAGCGAATGCCGAGCGAGTACAGTGACACCACCGCGCACGCTGATCCGAGCGCGGTGATGAACACTCGAAGAAAAGCTAGCCAGTCAATCATGCGTGACGTTTCCCTTCTGGGCTCTCCTCGGCTGCCCGCTCAGCTGCGGCGGCTTCCGCCGCGGCACGATCGTGCATGATGGCGGAGCGGGCGATGGGGGTGAGCGGCGGAATTGTGCCGGTTTCGGTCGGCACACTGCGGATTTTGCGTTTGCGGATGCGCACGGCGTAGCCCGATTCGGCAACATCGCTCACCGCGTTGGTTGCCGTGACTTTGTTTCGTTTGGAGAGGAAATAGATGAGGGCGATCACGCCAGCCCCAAGTGCGGTGGCGATAACGATACCGACCGTGCCGAACATGGTTAGGGTCGCTGCGAGCGCACCGACGAACCCCGAAGCGGGCAACGTCATCATCCAGCCGATCGCAATTCGTCCCACGGTGCGCCATCGAACGGTGGAGCCTCGTCGTCCCAGCCCAGAGCCGATCACCGAGCCTGAGGCCACCTGTGTGGTGGAGAGGGCGAATCCAAGGTGGGTTGACGCGAGAATTGTCGCCGAGGTGCTGGCCTCGGCGGCGAAGCCCTGTGCCGGCTTCACATCGGTCAGCCCCGCACCGAGCGTGCGGATAATCCGCCAGCCGCCGGAATAGGTTCCGAGCGCGATGGCGAACGCGCAGGCTACGATCACCCAGGTTTCCGGCCCGCTACCGACGTCTTGGGCACCAACCGAGATGAGCGCAAGGGTGATAATTCCCATGGTTTTTTGGGCGTCGTTGGTGCCGTGTGCCAGCGCGACGAGCGACGAGGAAGCAATCTGCGCGTAGCGGAACCACCCGCGACCGTCTGGCTTACCGTCGTTTCGCCTGGTGATGGCGTACGCCAACCGGGTTGCCGTGAACGCGATTACGACCGCGGTGATGGGGGCGGCAACGGCTGGAATGACCACACGTGAAAGCAGCACCGAGCCATCGATCGCAGCGAACCCGTAGCCGACGATTGCCGCGCCAATGAGTCCGCCAAACAGCGCGTGGGTTGAGCTTGAGGGCAAGCCAAGCAGCCAGGTGACGAGGTTCCAGACAATCGCACCAATGAGTCCCGCGAAGATAATCGCGGGCGAGATCAGGATGCCGCCATCGCCCTCGCGAATGATGCCGGATGAAATGGTTCTGGCAACTTCGGTCGAGAGAAAAGCGCCGATGAGGTTGAGTGAAGCGGCGAGAATGACAGCCGTTCTTGGTTTGAGCGCACCGGTAGCGATTGGAGTTGCCATCGCATTGGCGGTGTCATGAAAACCGTTCGTGAAATCAAAAAAGAGAGCCAGCACGATCACGAGCAGCACGATGAGTGCGAGTTCCACCGAAGTCTTTCTGTCGAAACGAGATCTTCAACCGTGTGGCGCATCTCGCTCGAATCAGCGGCATGTCTACCCGGTTACGAAGTGCGCAGCTGCGCATGAACCGATGCAATGCATCAGTTAGAGTCTAAGCGAATAGCCTGCCAAAGATTGCCGAAAATGCAAAATCATTCCGAAAACGCCCCGGTCGCTTTTCGCGGTTCGTAGCGGACGCTCAGGCCACGCTCACACTTCGCTCATCCCTAGCTCATGCCTCACTCAGCTTGACCAACGGGGGTAGAATAGCGCAATGACAGATTACGTGCCCTCCCCCGGATCAATCACCATGTTTTCCACCACCTGGTGCGGTTACTGCCAGCGGCTGAAGAAGCAACTCAGCGCCGCGGGCATCGGTTACACCGAAATCAACATTGAGGAGGTGCCCGGCACCGCGGAGTTGGTTGCATCGCTCAACGGCGGCAATCAGACCGTCCCGACGGTTATCTACCCTGATGGGTCAAGCGCCACGAACCCCTCACTGGACGATGTGAAACAGGCAATCGGCGCAGCCTAAGCTCATCACTGACGGCACCCGCCGGGTTTGGCTCTGAACTACACACTCTGCGCAGTTCAGAGCCAAACCCGGCGGTTTACCGGACGCTAGCCGAACAGGATTGCGGCCTCGTCGTAACGGTGCTGCGGCACCGTTTTCAATTCACCCAGCGCCTCATCAAGCCCAACGACCACAACCTCGGTGCCGCGAAGCGCCACCATTTTTCCCCACAGCTTGGCCTCAACGGTGTCGATGGCGGCGAGTCCCAGGCGGGTGGCAAGCACCCGATCATACGCGGTAGGCACACCGCCACGCTGAATGTGGCCGAGAACAGTCGCTCGCGATTCAATGCCGGTGCGCTCTTCAATCATCGGAGCCAGAATCTCGGCAATGCCGCCCAGCCGGGGGCGGTTAAAGCCGTCAAGACCCTTATGTGAGTGCGCGTCGGTCATCGTGGTGAGCGTGAACCCCTCAGCAACGACGAGCAGTGGCGAACGGCCACGATCTCGCACGCTTTCTACCCACTCCACAATCTGCTCAATGCTCACCGGCTGTTCAGGAATGAGAATTGCGTGAGCACCGCCAGCCATACCGGCATGCAGCGCGATCCAGCCAACGTGGCGCCCCATCACCTCGAGCACCATGCAGCGTTTATGCGAATCTCCGGTGGTGCGCAGCCGATCAATCGCCTCGGTTGCAATTTCAACAGCGGTGTCGAAGCCGAACGTGTAGTCGGTGGCACCAAGATCGTTGTCAATCGTTTTTGGCACACCAATAATATTGATGCCGCCATCGGCGAGCCGCTTCGAGGCGGCCTGGGTGCCCTCACCACCGATCGCAATGACGGCGTCAATGCCAAGGCGATCCAGTGTCTGTTGAATATTGTCGTGCCCACCCTGCGGGCCGTCGTACGGGCCGAATCGGCTCGTGCCGAGAATTGTGCCGCCCTGTTTGGCAAGGCCGCGAACTTTATGCCGATCAAGCGACATGATGTCGCCCTCAACCAAACCGCGCCACCCGTCACGAAAGCCGACGAACTGATGCTGATATACGCTCGTGCCCTTCAGTACAATAGCCCGAATAACCGCGTTTAATCCGGGGCAGTCACCGCCACTGGTCAAGATGCCAATTTTCATGCTGATCCTCTGCGTTTGTTGGTTTGAGTCTGTAGAGTGGGCAGTGCGCGCCGCCCCGGAGTTGAGGGTGGGTGGTCGACGCCGCACTGTTGCAGGCGCGGTCTACCCCTTCGATGCTATCGCGCTTTCGAGCAGGTGAATGAGCGCAGCAAGTTGCACCGAATCGCCAGCCTGATCGCTTGAATCCGCGCCATCCAACGCCCGAGCGGCCAACCCGGCTTTGCCATCAATCAGTTCGGCAATCTTGCTATCAATCGTGTGGGCAGCAATAATTCGCCACGCAGTTACCGGTTCGGCCTGACCAATCCGGTGCACCCGGTCGATGGCTTGCGTCTGCTCGGCATCAGTCCAGCTCAGCTCAGCGAGCACCACGTTCGAGGATGCCTGCAGGTTGACACCAACCCCCGCCGCGGTGAGCGAACACACCGCGAGCGCCACGTCAGGATCCGTGTTGAACGCATCAATGTTGGCCTGTCGCGTGGTAGCGGATTGATCACCACGGATGGAAACCACCCGCAAACCGCGCTCACGGAACGCAGCCTCCGCGGCATCCATCACATCGATATGCTTCGCAAAAAACACAACTTTACCCACGGAGCGTGCGAGCTGCGCCGCGTAGTCCGCCGCGAGCGAGGCTTTTGCCGTGCCGATGTTTCGCACCATGGTGAACACGTTTGTGCCGGCGGTGCTCGGGTTTGATTCCTCCAGCTCCTGGTGTGCGATCATCCGCACGAGCGCAGCCTCGGACAGTTCGGCACCCAACCGCCCCGCCTTGGCACGCAGGTAGCGCTCCAGCATCCGGCGGCCAAGTTCCGCCTCCGCTTCACGAATACCCCGACCCAGGTCATCGTCCAGCTCAACCGGCAGGTCAACAACACGTTTGGCGGGCAGATCGGCGGCAACATCAATTTTTTTGCGCCGCACAATGCCCATACTGATCACCGCCTCGCGCGCCTCTGGGTAGAACGCCGGCTCCGCAGGAGTGTAGCCGGTGGCTTCGAGCCGCTGCAACAATTCAGCTGTCGGCTTGGTGCCGTCAGTCCAACCCAAAAAACGCCAAATTGCGCGAAAATCGTCAATGTCGTTAATCAGCGGAGTTCCGGTGAGGGCGATCATGAGCGGATTCGCGCCGGGCGTATGCTGCCGAATCGTATCGGCAATACTCAGCACATTTCGCGACCGCTGCGACTGCACATTTTTGATCATGTGCGCCTCGTCAACAACCATGCCGCGAAAACCAAGCTTACTCATCCAGTTCAGGTGGCGGTCAAGAATTTCGTAGTTCACAATGAACACGTCGGCGAACGCGTCGAGCGCTTCACCGTCACCGTGAATCACGGTGGCTCGGCGCGTTGGCGTCCACAGCTCAACCTCCCGAGCCCAGTTCATCTTCACCACGTTTGGCACCACCACGAGCAGCGGGAACGCGTTCGCGACGGAAGCCGCAAGAATTGACTGCGCCGTTTTGCCCAGGCCGGGTTCGTCAGCCAGCAGCACCGTCCGGTGCCC
>CAYTSH010000011.1:0-22514 GCA_964440395.1 uncultured Microbacteriaceae bacterium | reverse complement strand
CTCCAGCGCACCGGTTCGCTCCGCCCGCACCCGCACCTGCGCCACAGACTCCTCAGCGCTCACATACAACACTCTGCTCCCCCGCGCCGCAAACTTCGCAGCTATTTCAAGCAGCAGCGTCGACTTGCCCACACCGGGTTCACCCGAAAGCAGCATTGCGGCGCCCGGCACAATACCCCCGCCCAGAACCCGATCAAACTCGCTCACCCCGCACGAGTATCGCTGGGCAGATGCGGTAGAAATTGCGGTGATTGGTTGCGCAGCGCTTCGCTCATTCGGTGCCACCGCCTGCACCTGCCGGCGGATGCCGGTGCGTTGCGTCGCCTCCACGACGGTGCCCCATTCCTGACATTCGCCGCAGCGACCCACCCACTTCAGCGCCTGCCAGCCGCACTCGGAACACCGAAACGAGGAAGATTGCTTTGCCATACCTTGAGCCTAGCCGCACCCCACGACATTCGGTCGCTGAGCAGCGACAGCACCCTTGCATCAAGGAATTGGCATCTGGCACAGAAATCGAATACACTCGATCTCGGTGACGTGTCCGAGCGGCCGAAGGTGCAACACTCGAAATGTTGTGTAGGTAACCCCTACCGCGGGTTCAAATCCCGCCGTCACCGCCACAGAAACCCCCGGTGTGCCCAACAGCGCCCCGGGGGTTTCTTCACTCCGCGGCCAAATGCCCTAGAACAGCATGAACGGCACCGGCTCGCCGGACAGCGCACCCAGCGACACCGTCAAGCGATACGTCGCCCCGCCCGCCGGTACGGGATCCCGGTCGGGCACGTCGCACGTTTCCGGGGCGCTCCGGGTGCGGTCCCACGTGATCGGCGCGGTCACCAACGGTTTGCCAGGTTCAAGCACAGCCGGGGCGTCCACCGCACCCTGTTGGCAGTCGGTAGAAACCCAGTACTGCTCATCACCGCTGGTGATGAGGAACACCATCTGCGTCGTGCCGACGTTCAACGTGCAGGGTTGCTGCGTGGTGTTCGCAACGCTCATTGAAAGCTGCGGGAGTTGCCCGGCCTCGTAAGCATCGGCATCCACGATTGAGGTCACCGCCACGGCGTCCGCCGCACAACCGGGCACCGCGGTCGACGCGGGCGAAGCAACCGCACTAGGCGACGCCTTCGGGGCGGCTTTGGGGGCGTCATCACCAGCAGCGACCTGCACAATGATGAGCACAATCATCGTCAGCACCGCGAGCAGCCCCAGGAGCGCAGCGAGCTGCCGCCGCCGATACACGCGCTGCGACGGGCGTGCCGGCTGGTTCACATTCGTAGCCATAACTCTAGGGTAGCGAGGGCACCGGGTGTGCCGCGCACGACACGGCGAACCTAGATGCGTTTGAGCATTCGGGTGTTGCCCAGCGTGTTTTGTTTGACTCGGCTGAGTTCCAGGAATTCCGCGATGCCTTCATCGTGGGATCTCAGGAGTTCCGCATACAGTTCCATGTCGCTCTCGTCGCCGGCGAGCGGGTCGTGCAGCACCTCAAAGCCAAGCTTTTGAAAAAACTCCACCTCGAACGTTAAACAAAACAGCCGGTTCACCCCGAGTCGCCCGGCTTGCTGTTCGAGTGCCGCAACGAGCGCCCGCCCGGCCCCGAGCCCCAACGCCGCCGGAGCCACCGCGACTGTGCGCACCTCGGCAAGGTCGTGCCACATGACGTGCAGGGCACCGCAGCCGATGATGTCTCCCCGCGAATTTTCTGCGATCTGAAACTCTTGCACCGCCTCGTAGAGCGCTACGGTGTCTTTGCCGAGCAGGATTCGCCGCTGCACATAGGGTTCGATGAGTGCCTCAATGTGGGGGATGTCGCTGGTGCGCGCAGGCCGAACGCTGAGTTGAGCCTGGGTCATGTTGGTCTCGTTTCTTCGGGGTGCACGGATGCGCCGCAGGCATAAGCCCGCGGCGCATCGGTGCAGATAAGTGCTGTCAGCCTATCCGACTTCACCAACGGTGGGTGCGGTTGATGCCGCTGCCGCGGCGGAGGATGCCACGGTGGCGCCAACTGTGGAGGGGTTTCTTGAGGTGGTTTCGAAGGTGAATGCGCCGTTGACGTAGTCGACGTGCACGTGGTCGCCGGCGGTGAGTTGACCGCTGAGGATTTGTTCGCTGAGTCGATCTTCGAGTTCGCTTTGCACGGCTCGCCGCAGGGGTCGGGCTCCGAGGGCCGGATCGAAGCCGAGTTCGATGAGGCGCTGTTTGGCTGCTGCTGAGACTTCGATGGTCATATCGCGGTCGAGCATGCGGTCTCGCAGGCGGGCGACGAACAGGTCGACGATGTGCAGCAGTTCTTGCTGGTTGAGCTGGGGGAACACGATGACGTCGTCGACGCGGTTGAGGAACTCTGGTTTGAAGTGCTTCTTGAGTTCTTCGTTGACTTTGCCTTTCATCTGGCTGTAGTCGGCTTCGGTGTTGCCTTCGAGTTGGAATCCGACGGGGCCGCCGGCGATTTCGCGGGCACCAAGGTTGGTGGTCATGATGATGATGGTGTTTTTGAAGTCCACAACCCGGCCTTGACCGTCGGTGAGTCGCCCCTCTTCGAGGATTTGGAGGAGGGAGTTGAAAATGTCGGGGTGTGCTTTTTCGATTTCGTCGAACAGCACCACGCTGAACGGTTTGCGGCGCACTCTTTCGGTGAGCTGCCCACCTTCTTCGAACCCGACAAAGCCGGGAGGGGCACCGAAGAGGCGCGATACGGTGTGTTTTTCGCCGTATTCTGACATGTCGAGGGAGATAATGGCGTCTTCGTCGTCAAAGAGGAACTCTGCGAGCGCTTTGGCGAGTTCGGTTTTCCCCACGCCGGTGGGGCCGGCGAAGATGAAGGAACCGCCGGGGCGTTTGGGGTCTTTGAGGCCTGCCCGCTGCCGGCGAATGGTTCGGGCGAGCGCGGAGATGGCTTCGTTTTGCCCGACAACGCGCTGGTGGAGGGCGCGCTCCATGAATACGAGCCGCGCGGATTCTTCTTCGGTGAGTTTGAACACGGGGATGCCGGTTGCTTGGGCGAGCACTTCGGCGATGAGTCCTTCATCGACGACTGCGGTGGTCTGCACTTCACCGGCACGCCACTGTTTTTCGCGCACGAGGCGTTCTTTGAGGAGTTTCTTTTCTTCGTCGCGCAGCGATGCGGCTTTTTCGAAGTCTTGCCCTTCGATGGCGGATTCTTTTTCGGACCGGATCGCGGCAATTTTTTCGTCAAATTCACGCAGTTCGGGCGGGGAGGAGAGGATGGAGAGGCGCAGCCGGGCACCGGCCTCGTCGATCAGGTCGATGGCCTTGTCTGGCAGGAATCGGTCGCTCACGTAGCGGTCGGAGAGGTTTGCCGCCGCGACGATGGCTCCGTCGGTGATGGAAACTTTGTGGAAGGCCTCGTATTTGTCGCGCAACCCTTTGAGGATGTTGATTGCGTGCTGCAGCGAGGGTTCGCCGACTTGGATGGATTGGAAGCGCCGCTCCAGGGCAGCATCTTTTTCGAAGTGTTTGCGGTATTCGTCGAGCGTGGTGGCACCGATGGTTTGGAGTTCACCGCGGGCGAGGAGGGGTTTGAGGATGCTGGCGGCATCGATTGCGCCTTCCGCGGCGCCAGCCCCAACCAGGGTGTGAATCTCGTCGATGAACACGATGATGTCTCCGCGCGTGCGGATTTCTTTGGTGACTTTCTTGAGCCGCTCTTCAAAGTCGCCCCGGTAGCGGCTTCCGGCGATCAGTGAGCCCAGGTCGAGCGAGTAGAGCTGCTTATTTTTGAGCGTTTCGGGCACGTTGCCGGAGACGATGGCCTGTGCGAGCCCCTCGACGACCGCGGTTTTACCAACGCCTGGTTCGCCGATGAGCACCGGGTTGTTTTTGGAGCGTCGGGAGAGGATCTGCATGACGCGTTCGATTTCTTTTTCACGCCCAATGACTGGGTCGAGTTTGCCGTCACGCGCAGCGTGGGTGAGGTTCCGACCGAACTGGTCCAGAACTTGCGAGCCTTTATCGTTGCTGGGGGTGTCGTTTGCGCCGACGGAGACGGATTCTTTGCCGCTCTGGTAGCCGCTGAGCAGCTGGATGACGCTTTGCCGAACGGTGCTCAGATCGGCACCGAGTTTCACGAGCACCTGCGCCGCAACGCCTTCACCTTCGCGCAGCAGCCCGAGCAGGATATGCTCGGTGCCAATGTAGCTGTGGCCGAGCTGCAATGCTTCGCGCAGGCTGAGCTCGAGGACTTTTTTGGCGCGGGGGGTGAACGGGATGTGCCCGGTGGGCGGAAGCGACCCGGCCCCGATGACTTCGGTGACTTGCTCGCGCACGGCTTCTGACGAGATGGAGAGCGATTCGAGCGCCTTCGCCGCCACCCCTTCGCCTTCGCTAATGAGTCCCAGCAGGATGTGCTCGGTGCCAATGTAGTTATGGTTGAGCGTTTTGGCCTCTTCTTGGGCCAGCACAACCACACGACGCGCACGGTCAGTAAATCTCTCAAACATTGGTCACTCCTCACGGTAGGCGGGTGTTGCCTTGTATAGAGCGTAACCAGCGGAGCGCAAAAATATGCCGGTGTTCGCCAGCGGCATAGCGGTTCGCGAATGGATGCCGTTGGCGGCTGTTACCGCGCGGCCAATTCCAGCGTTTGTGTGGCCACCCCGGGATCCTCGTCGGCGATGATGGCGATTGTCGCCGGTTTGGTGGAGTCCATGCCGTCGAGTCGTTTGAACTCCCAGGCTCGCGGGCTGTAGTCCATCGTGCAGGCCTGTTTGGTGGGCGGGGCGAGGGTGAGGGTGAGCGATTGCGGGTCGGTTTCGTTGCTGAGTGACGCGGCCCGGGGCGGGCAGCTGGAGCTGCCGTAGGTGACCACGACGAAGTGGTCCGCGTCAACCCACGCGGCGAATGATTCGCCGGCTGGGGCGGTGGAGAGGATCACGTCGGAGAGGGAAATATCGGCAACGATCGGCGTTTTAAACGTGCCGGCACTTTGCTGATTGCCGGAGCCGCAGGCACTGAGTGCGAATGCACAGGCGATCCCGAGGCTGAGTCCTGAAAGCGTGCGGATGATCGACATACTCATAGGCTACTGTAAGGCTGAGGTGAGCCGGGCGAGGTTGTCGAGAATTCGGGAAAATAATCCCTGCTGCGACCATTCTTCGATGGTGAGTTCTCTGGATCGGGCGCGGTAGCCGTCTTCGATTTCTTGCAACCGATGCACAAACGCTCGCCCGTGCACGAGGAGTGAAATTTCAAGATTGAGGCTAAACGAGCGCATATCCATGTTGCTGGAGCCCACCACGGCAACCCGGTCGTCGATCGTGAAGTGTTTTGCGTGCAGAATGAACGGCGGGCGGTACATGTAGATGCGCACACCGGCTTGCAACAGATCTTCGTAGTAGGAACGTTGCGCGTGATACACCACCGCCTGATCTCCCGTTTCGGAGACGAACAGTTCCACAGCAACCCCGCGGGCGGTGGCCGCTTTGACCGCGTAGAGCATGGCCTCGTCTGGCACAAAGTAGGGGCTGGTGATGCTGATGCGCGTGGTGGCCTGGTAGAGCAGTGCGAGGAACATTTGGAGGTTGTTTTCGCCGACGAATCCTGGGCCACTCGGCACGATTTGGCAGTCGAGCGCGTCTTGTGCGGGTGGAAGCGCCGGCGGCACCTCGGCAACCCAGTTGACGAGCAACTGGTCGGTTTCGCTATACCAGTCACCGAGAAAAATGGCGTTCAGCCCGACCACGATCGGCCCTTCCAGCCGAACCATGAGGTCACGCCAGCTGAGGCCACGGCGACGGTTGGCTCGTTTGTTGTAACTGGCGTCGATGAGGTTCTGTGACCCCATGAATCCGAACTCGCCGTCGACAACGACGAGTTTGCGGTGATTGCGCAGGTCGGGTCGTTGGTACTCCCCCCGCCAGGGGCGGACGGGGAGCATGTAGGCCACCTCGGCACCCACCTCGCGCAGCATGCGCATGGTGCGCCGGTGGCCCGGAACACGGAAGGAGGCAATGTGATCGAGCAGCACGCGCACCGGTATCCCGCGATCCACAGCGCGGCGCAGTGCGGCAAACACGGGTTCGGTGGTGTGATCGTAGCTGAGAATGTAGAACTGGACGTGCACAAATCTCTTTGCGCCGTCAATGGCGTCGGCAATTTGGCTGATGGATTCGTGGTAGTCGATACTCATTGTGGCGCGGTTGCCGCCCATGAGCGGCAGCGCCCCCATGGTGTGACCCAGCCTCGCCACGCCGGAAAGCCAGGCCGGTGCGGCGTCACCGTCATGCAGGCGAGAGCTGTCCACAATAATCTCTGTGATGAGCCGATTGATTTCGTCCTGTTTTCTGCGGCGGGCGCGCGGCAATCGGCGGCTGCCGATGATGAGAAACAGCACAATGCCAACGTAGGGAATGAAAAAGATTGCCAGCAGCCAGGCCATGCCGGATGTTGGTCGGCGGTTCCTGGGCACAACGACAATCGCAACGAGGCGCAGCAGCAGATCAACAACAACCAGCTCGACCGCGAGCCAGAACGAAAACCCGAATGTGTCTGTGAGCTCGTTGATCGAAATCATGGCATACTCGACGGGTTACCCCTCGACCGTTCGCCGTCCAGACGACTGAACGGGGTCACCGTTCGCGGCGAGTTTGGCTCGTTCCTCGCTCAGCACCCGCTGATACGTGTCCCGCTCCTGCTTGTCCTGTCGCAGCATCGAACGGATGATGAACCAGAAGAGCAGCGCAAGCGACACGGTCGGGGTGATTGACCACAGGGCGTTGACGAGGACTTCAGACATAGCAGCTAGCGTAGCGCACCAAACTGAACGCTACTTGACCAGGGGAAAAAGCACCGTTTCACGGATGCCGAGACCCGTAATCGCCATGAGGAGCCGATCGATTCCCATACCAATCCCGCCGCTTGGCGGCATGCCGTGTTCAAGCGCTTTCAGGAATTCCTCATCGAGGCTCATCGCCTCCACATCGCCCGCAGCCGCCTGAGCCGCCTGGGCAACAAACCGTTCCCGCTGAATGACGGGATCGACGAGCTCCGAATACCCCGTCGCCAGTTCAAACCCGCGAATGTACAGGTCCCACTTTTCGACCACGCCCGGAATGCTCCGGTGAGCTCGGGTGAGAGGGCTCGTTTCAACAGGGAAATCAAGCACAAACGTGGGCCGGGTGAGCTGTTCCTTGACGAAATGCTCCCACAGTTCCTCCACGAGCTTGCCGTGATTCGGCAACGCAACCTCCACGCCGACAGTCGCGGCGAGCGCCTGCAACTCGGGCACGCTGGTCTCCGGAGTAATGTCCACCCCGGCGGCTTCGGACAGGCTGTGGTACATGCTGATGCGATCCCAGTCGCCACCGAGGTCGTATTCGGTGCCGTCAGCCCAAGTCACCAGGTGCGAACCGGCAACCGCGTGGGCGGCATTCTGAATCAGCTGCTGGGTGAGGTCTGCCACGCTGTGGTAATCGCCGTAAGCCTCATACGCTTCCAGCATGGCAAACTCGGGGCTGTGGGTGGAGTCGGCACCCTCGTTGCGGAAGTTCCGGTTAATCTCATACACCCGATCAAGACCGCCCACAACGGCGCGTTTCAGGAAGAGCTCCGGGGCGATGCGCAGAAACAGTTCAGTGTCAAACGCGTTCGAGTGCGTGCGGAACGGCCGCGCCGAGGCACCACCGTGCAGCGTTTGCAGCATCGGGGTCTCCACCTCGAGAAACGCCCGTTCGCGAAACGTTTCTCGCAAGCTCGACATCACGTTCGCCCGGGCAAGCACCGTAGCTCGCGCCTGGTCACGAACAATCAGATCAAGATAGCGCTGGCGCACCCGCGTTTCTTCGTTCAGTTCGTTGTGCAGGTTTGGCAGCGGAAGGATCGCCTTCGCCGCCACGCGCCACTCATCGACGAACACCGAAAGCTCACCGCGTTTACTCGAAATCACCTGCCCGTGCGCATACACGTGATCACCAAGATCAACAAGTTCTTTCCACCGCTGCAGACTCTCCTCGCCCACCTCGCCCAGGCTCACCATCAGTTGCAGTCGGGAACCATCACCAGCCTGGATCGTGGCGAAACACAGTTTCCCCGTGTTGCGGGCAAACACGATTCGCCCGGCAACCCCCACATACTGCCCCGATTCTGCACCAAGCTCAAGATCAGCAAACTCTTCACGCACCTGAAGAATCGTGTGGGTTCGCGGCACGCCAACCGGGTAGGCACCCCCACCCAGATCGCTGTCTTCGGCGATGAGTCGTTCCCGCTTCGCAAGCCGAACCGCTTTCTGTTCGAAAATATCGTCGGCTGCTGCGGCTGATTCGCCGTGTTCGTTCATGCGTGTATCCACTCCTGCTGGGTTTGCTGCACCTATTCTAGCGAGCCTTGCGGGGCGGCATCGTCAGCACCACCCGAACGCAAGCCAAGATCAAGCGCAGCACTCAACGCCCCAGAGAGCACCGCCGCAGGCTGAGGCACCCCAAGGGCGGCAAGAGTGAGCGCCGCATTCTGGGCAACCGAATGCACCAGTTCGGTCGCGGCGGACACGCTATCCGCATACGCCGCGCGGGCATCCTCAGCGAGCACCACCGGCTCCGCCCCCATCTCCACGGCAAGCGCCTGAGCAATCGGCAACACCGGCGGGGCGGCGGTCACCACGCAGCAACTCTCCCTGAGCCGGGCAAGATCAAGGCTGGTGCCGGTAAACGTGAGCACCGGGTGCACAGCCAGCGGAATCACCCCCAAACGCTGGGCGGGTTCAAGCACACCAACCCCAAACTCAGGTGCGGTGTGCAGCACAAGCTGCCCCGGCATCCACACATTGAGCGTCGCCAACCCCGAAACCAGACCGGGCAGCTCGGCGCTGGGCACCGCCAACACAACCAGCTCGCTGCGCTCCACAACCTGCTCAACGCTCAGGTGCGGCACGCCGGGCAGGAGTGCCGCGACACGGTCCCTGCTCGCCGCGGAAATCGCGTTCACCCCAATCACGGCGTGCCCCGCGTTCGCGAGCGCGGCGCCAAGCACCGGCCCCACACGGCCAGCGCCGATAATGCCAACCCCAAGCCTGCCACTGCGCGAATTCATGCCACACTCCCATCATCACTCACCCTGCCAGAGGCGTCGCCCCGGGCAATAGCCTCCGTCACCTGCGCGGTCAGCGCGAGAAACAACGTGCCCGCACGCGCCACATCGCAGCCGCGAATCCGCACGGTTGTGCGGTCAACCAGGTGCACGCTCAGCGAACCCAGACGCAACCAACGCTGCAACAAACCCTGCGAAACGGCGCAACTCTGCACCCGCGGAACCTGCACCACATGCACGCGGCGAAACAACAACCCGCGACCAACCACAAGCACGGCACCGCCGCAAAAAAACCCATGCCGAGCGCGTGCCCCCGGAAGCAACGGCCACGCACGCGGCGGCACGCCCTCCATCCCCGGCACCCGGGCAATCACCCGGTCGCGCAACAGCGCAGCCACGACCCCCTCATGCGGCGCAACCACCGGGACAATCACACGCAACAACGCCAACGCAACGGGGGCAGGCGCCACGGGAAGCAGCACCGCGTGCTGTTCAGACTCCTCCGCCAACTCGCCGGCGAGCGTCACCCGAATCTGCCACCAACCAAACGGACGCCACAGGGTGTGTTGCCGCAACTCCACCGCGTGAATGCGGTGCAGCGGGATTGTCTCAGTTGCTGTGTTCAACCAGCCGCGGCGCAGCATCACCGTCTGCGCAACCAGTTCAACCCGGCACAACAATTGACGCTCAAGCGATTTCAACGCCCCAAACAGTCGCGGCGCCACCACCACCAGCACGACAATCAGCGGAGCCGCCGCACCGAACAGCTCAAACACAATTTGCTGCACCACAAGCAACACGCTCAACAGCACACCAAGATCAAGCACCGCCGACGCGACGAGCCGCCCCGAAGGCACCGCATGCGCAAACACCGGCACGGCACCGCCACCAGCCGCCCCGGTGCGCCCCAGTGCGGCACCGTCAGCGGGCGCCCCCACATCACCAACCAGGATGCCGTCGTCACCCGCCGCCCGCACCCCCGGTTGCTGCCCTCCCGCCCCCATCGGCTCCGCAACACCCGCATCCACCAGCGAACTACCCGCAGCAACCGCACGAAGCAACAGGTCAGCCCGTAACGCCACCGCATCCGCCGCCGCCAAAAACCGCAACTGCACCACCGAATCCCCCGCAGTACTCACACGCAACATCGACAACCCCAACCCGCGAGCAACCAGCGGGCGATGCACACTCACCCCCTGCACCTGATCCAGCCGCGCCCGGCGCTGTTGCCGAAACAACACCCCGCTGCGCAACTCAACAGCCTCCGCCGTCACCCGATACTCCAACCGCAACCACGAAAACACCGTCACCACAACACCCAACCCCACCACCAGCAACCCGCACCCAACCAGCCCCCACAGGCCCAAGGATTCACTTGCAAAGGCGAGCACGGCATCCAACCATTGCACCTGAGTCGACTCCCCCACCCTCGCCAACGCCTCAGCCACACTCAACCCGGCAGAAAGTGCCCCCAGCACCACCTGCCCAGCCAGCACCACCACCAGCGACCCCACCACCGCAAACGACCGCAACAACAAAAACACCAACGTCAACGGGTGAGTGCGCTGCCACGCCCCCACAATCACAAGCCGGCCCGCCGAGACTCAGCAAGCGCAATGAGCTCATCCCGCAACAACTCGGCATCCGCGCGCAGCAAACCCGGCACCGAACACGACGTGCCACCCGATGCCGTCTCCACCCTCATCGACACCAAACCAAAGCGACGCAACAGCGGCCCCTGATTCAAATCAACCACCTGCAACCGCCCAAACGGAACCGCAACCGAACGCCGCACCAACAACCCCGAACGCACCACAATATCGTCAGCACGCACCCAAATGCCGCGAGCAGCCACCCGGCGCGGCACACACACCACATCAATCACCCACCAACACAACACGCCCACAGGAAGCACCCACACCCACACACCCCACGGCAACCCTAAGAGCAACGGCAACAACGCCACCCCGAGACCACACGCAAACACCCCCGCGGAACTCAACAACTCCACCGGAATCAACCGACGCGAAACCGGCTGCCACTCCCCCTCCACGGCAAGCACACGATCACGACCAGCATTCATCAAAGCCACTCTCCTCCCAGCGCGACTGCGACCACGAAGCCCCACAACCAGTATCCTACGCTCACGCAGGCACGTCCGAGCCCGCAGCCCGCTCCATCTCGTCATCATCAGGCGGCAACACGCACCACGACTCCACAACCAGACCCGCCACGAGCAGCACCCCCGCCGACAACACCGCAATCACAACCACAACCCAAAACCGCGGCGCGGGCGACAGCTGAAGCGTCGCAAAAAAAATTAGGATGCCCGCAGCGCCACCAGCACACAGCGCACCAACCAGCGCCGCAGCCTTCGCCGCAGCCAACACCCGCACCGCGTAAAACGGCGACAACGGTTTCGCCCGCTCATCGCGCAACCGGCGGCGCACCGGACGACCAGCGAGCAACAGCACCACCGCCAACACCAGCAACGTGCCCGCAAACGACCACGGCGGAAGCAGCAGCGCGCGACCAGTCGACGAACGCCACCCCTCACCCAACAACCCCACACCCGCACCAACCATGGCGGCCAGCACCAGTGAACCCGCAGCGGTAACCCGGACGCTCACGACGCGCCACCCGGCACCTGGCGCAGCACGGCGGCACCCGACGCACCAAGCCGAGCCAAGACATCCCGCACCCGCCCGTGGCCCAGCAGCACGGCATCCGGTTCGAGATCAAGCCACGGCAGCAACACAAAATCCCGCTCCGCAGCGCGAGGATGCGGAATGGTCAACCGCTCCCCCGTCAACACGCGGCCGCCAAACTGCACAATGTCAATGTCAAGCGTCCGACTGCCCCAGCGCTCTTGGCGAACCCGGCCAAACGAAGCCTCCACCTCGTGCACCAGCGTCAACAACTCCCCCGGCTCCAGCGAGGTGCGCAACGTCGCAACCGCGTTCACAAACGGCGGCGCGCTCGCATCCAAACCAGCCAACGTCACCGCAACCGACTCATACAGCGGCGACAAACGCAGCCCGTGCACCTCGGAATGCTCCGCAAGCTGCGCGGCGGCGCCCCGCACCAGCGCCACCCGGTCACCCAGGTTACTGCCCAACGCCACGACACAGTCAACGACCCGTCTCATCGCTCCCGCTCCCGCTCCCGCTCCCGCACAATTGCCACCGCAACATCGCCAAACGGCACAGGAATCGGTGCATCCGGCTTGTGGACGACCACACGCACAGCGCGCGCCGCCGGCCACGCCAACACCGTCTGTGCAACCCGCTCCGCAACCGTCTCAATCAAATCAACCGGATCCCGCTCCACCGCAGCCGTAATCGCCACCGCCAGCTCGCCATAATGGATGGTCTCAGCCAAATCGTCACTCCGCGCAGACGGGCGCAGATCAAGATCAACCACCACATCAATCACAAAACGTTGGCCAGCATCCCGCTCAAAATCGAACACACCGTGATGCGCGTAACACTCCAACCCGGTGAGGGTGAGCGTGTCACCAGTGAACCAGCTCATCTCACATCCTCCCCACGCGCCGCCACCCGGTCGCCCGCGGCTGTAACCGCTCGCAAGGTTGCCAACGCGGCAGCGGTAACCGCGACATTGTGCACCCGCACCGCCCAAACGCCCGCCTGGGCGGCAAGAACGCTACACACCGCGGTAGGCACATCCCGATCTTCCACAGTCGCCTCCGCAGCAAGCAACTCCCCCAAAAACCGTTTGCGCGAAGCGCCCAGCATCAGCGGAAAACCGAGCGACAACAACCGGGGCAATCCGGCCAACAGCTGCCAATTATCCTCCGCCCGCTTCGAAAAGCCGAGCCCAGGATCGAGCACCAGGCGCTCCGGACGAACACCCGCCGCGAGCGCCGCATCAACACGGGCAGCGAGCTCATCCCGCACGGTGCCGCACACGTCACGGTAAACCACCGCCCGGTGTCCGGCCAGTTGCGGCTCATGCCAATGACCCAGCACCAGTGTGGCATCAGCATCAGCCAACACGTGCAACATCCCGGGGTCCGCAGCCGCGCCAGTCACATCATTCACCACTTGAGCACCAGCGGCGATCGCCTTCGCCGCAGTCTCAGCATTCATCGTGTCAATGCTCACCACCACACCCTGCGCGGCAAGCTCGGCCACGACCGGCAACACACGGCGCTGCTCTTCCAGTGGACTGATCCGCACCGCGCCGGGCCGGGTCGACTCCCCGCCAACATCAATCAGCTGCGCCCCCTCGGCGCACAGGCGAAGCGCCTGCCCAACCGCAGCGTCCGCGCGAAGCCACCGCCCGCCGTCACTAAACGAATCCGGAGTGACATTCACCACCCCCATAATGCGGGTCACGAACCCACACCAATCAACCGCATCAGCTCCTGGCGCGCCGAGCGCTCCGCCAACGCCCCCCGGCTTGCAATGGTCACCACAGAACTCGCGCGTTCCTTCGGCCCCCGATCGGTGAGACAGCCGTGGCTCGCCTCAAGCACCACCAGCACCCCGTGCGGTGCCAGACAGCGCACAATGGCGGTAGCAATCTCCTCACACAGCCGCTCCTGCACCTGCGGTCGCGCGGCCAGCGTGTTCAGCAACCGCGAAAGCGAACCAAACCCCACCACCCGCTCGCTCGGCGTATAGGCGAGATGCGCCGTGCCGTGAAACGGCAACAGGTGGTGCTCGCACACCGAGCGGAAACTCAAATCACGCAACAGCACCAACTCGCCGGAATCCGGCCCCACGGGAACCGTTTCGGTGAGGGCGTCGTCAGCGTCAGCCCCAACGCCGGCAAAAAAATCCGCGTACGCATCAGCCACCCGCTCCGGGGTGCGCTCCAACCCCGGCCGATCAAGGTCCTCGCCAATCGCAGCAAGAATCTCCCGCACCGCCGCGGCAATCCTCGGGCGGTCGATGCGTTGCGGTTCCACCAAAAGCCCTAGCTCTCGGCGGGCGGGTTCGGAGCGGCAGCGGGATCCGCGGCGGGCTGATCCGCGGCCGGCTGATCCGCGGCGGGCTGATCCTCGGCCGGCACCTCAGTCACCGCGACCGCCGGAATCTCAATCGGCGGCTGCGTCGAAATGGGGCGATCGTCGTGCGACAACCACTGCGGGCGCGGCGGGAGGCGTTTCACGTTCGCAAAAATGTCCGCGAGCTGATTGTGATCAAGCGTCTCATGCTCAAGCAGTTGGCGCGCCAACTCATCAAGAATCTCGCGATTCTCGTTGAGCACCTGCCAGGCCTCCATATTGGCTTGCTCAATAATCGCGCGGATCTCCAAATCGATCCGCTCCGCCATGCTCTCTGAATAGTCGCGAGCCTTGCCAAAATCACCAAGAAACCCGCCGCTCTGAGACGTACCCAGCAGAACCGCACCCAACGAGGCGGTCATGCCGTACTCGGTCACCATCTTCCTGGCAATACCCGTAGCCTTCTCAATATCGTTCGATGCGCCAGTGGTGGGATCATGGAACACCATCTCCTCAGCAACCCGGCCACCCATGGCATACGCGATTTGATCCAACAGTTCATTTCGCGTCACAGAATACTTATCCTCAAGCGGAATGACCATCGTGTAGCCGAGCGCGCGACCACGAGGCAAAATCGTCACCTTCGTCACCGGATCGGTATTATTCATCGCCGCAGCCACCAGGGCGTGCCCGCCCTCGTGGTAAGCGGTTACGAGCTTCTCATGATCTTTCATGAGCCGGGTGCGCCGCTGAGGCCCCGCAATGACCCGGTCAATAGCTTCATCAAGCGCACGATTATCAATCAGCTGCGCGTGCGAGCGGGCGGTGAGCAGCGCCGCCTCGTTCAACACGTTCGCCAAATCGGCACCCGTGAAACCGGGAGTTTTGCGCGCCACCACATCAAGATCGACGTTATCGGTGAGCGGTTTCCCCTTTGCGTGCACCTCAAGAATCTGCCGACGCCCGTTCATATCGGGAGCATCCACACCAATCTGGCGATCAAAACGACCCGGGCGCAGCAGCGCCGGATCCAACATGTCGGGGCGGTTGGTTGCGGCAATCAAAATCACGTTCGTTTTGACATCAAAGCCGTCCATCTCCACAAGCAGCTGGTTCAACGTCTGTTCCCGCTCGTCATGCCCGCCGCCCATGCCCTGCCCGCGGCGCTGACCAACAGCGTCAATTTCGTCAACAAAAATAATTGCCGGCGAGTTCTGCTTCGCCTGCTCAAACAGGTCGCGCACGCGACTCGCGCCGACACCAACAAACATCTCAACAAAGTCAGAACCCGAAATGGTGAAAAATGGCACCCCGGCCTCACCGGCAACCGCACGAGCCAGCAACGTTTTGCCGGTACCGGGCGGACCGTAGAGCAACACGCCCTTCGGAATGCGAGCACCAACCGCGAGGAACCGCGCAGGTTCCTGCAAAAATTCCTTAATCTCCTGCAACTCGTCAATCGCCTCATCAGCGCCAGCCACATCGGCAAACGTAACCTGAGGGTTCTCCTTCGAAACCAGCTTTGCCTTCGACTTGCCAAACTGCAAAACCTTATTGCCGCCACCCTGCAAGCGCGAAAGCATCCACCAAAAGAAAAACCCAATGAGCAGCAGCGGCAGCAAGAAACCCAGCAGGCTCAACAGGGCGCTCGGCTGCGGCACATCATCCGTGAAGCCTTTCGCCAGATCAGCATCATCAACCGCATCAACCACGGCGGCGCCACGCGGCGCAACGTAGTAGAAGAACACCTCTTTGCCGAATTTCTCGTCCGTTTTCTTCAGCTTCAGGTTCACCCGCTGCTCGCCATCAATCAGTGTGGCCGATTCAACTTTGCCAGAAGAAAGCAACTCCAAGCCCTCGTCAGTGTGAATCTCACGAGCGCCGGCACCCATGATCAGGCTCCAGCCGATCAAAATAACCAGCGGAGCAATCAAGAAATACACCAATGGACCTCTGAGCCATTTCATCATCTTGGTCGACATCTCAGCCAATCTGGGCACCTTTCTCACCGTGCGACACGAACGAAACCGACACGTGTTCTACAGCAAAGCGTACCGCCTCCACCCAAACGAGCACGCGACGTTCTGCCGAGGGCGTAATGCGGCCCGCCCAACCTACACCCCGGGTTCACCCTCCGATGGCACCAGAACGTACATCACCGCCTGCACATCATCCACAACCACCAAATCGTGCAGCACCCGATCCACATACTCCCCGTCCGACAGCTCCACCTCCCAGTACAAGACACCCAGTTCACGGTCAAAACAACCAAGGTAATACAAATCATCCAACAGGAACGTGTGTTGCGTTTCGTACGTATACACGCTCTCCGGGTAACTCTCGGTGAACGCCGTTGGCACCGAAAACTGTTCCACCCCCCGGCCATCAAACACCACCAGGTCGCCATCCGTAAACACAAGCGTCTGCCCGCTCAACACGTCCACCACGCCCTGCATGTCAAATTCCTGCAACGCAACCTGGGCAGCGTCGTCCGCGCGCAACCAGCGCAAGCGCGACCCGTCAAAACTCTCCTCCCGCACCACCAGCACCTCATCGTTCACAAAAAACACATCCTCCACCATGAGGGATGCCGCCCACGCCTGAACGTCCAACACCGGGTCCCAGCGCACCAACTCCTGCCTGCCATCAGACCAGCGCTGCCGGAAAACCGACTGCGACAGCGGATCAAACACAAACGACGTCCGCTCGTCCATGCCCACACCGAACGCCACCCGGTCACCCTTGCTGACACTGATCACCCGGTCCCCCAGCGAAACGAAGTCGCCACCAATCAGCTCAGGCCAGCCCATGTCAAAGTCTGCGGGCTGACGCCAGTGCTCAGTCAACGCATCGCCCTGCCGCAACACCACCACATCGTCACCATCACGCAACACCCAAAAGTTGCCCACCGCCCCCCACAACTCCAGCGCGCCGATCCCAAACACCGACTGACCCAGCACCTCGCCGGTCACAGCGTCAACCCGCAGCAGCGTATCCGACTGCTCACCCTGCGACCGAACCACCACCAGAGTGATATCCGAGCGCCGATCCGCGAGCACATCAGCCACGAACGCATCCGCCGCAAACCCCTCCTCGGCGAGACGAAGATGCCACTGCTCCACGGCATCCACCAAGCGAACCAGGCGAAGCGAACCCGCGCCGTGCGCGCCCCCCGCCGCGTCCCCCGCACGCAGCGGCGACGAACCACCAGCCGCCAGGCGGGCACCGGAACGCAACACCCGGGAGTCACGCAACCCCGGCTCGGCAACCCGACCGCGCCCAGAAAAAACGGCCTGCTGCACCTCAGAACGCCCAAAGCGATCCCAGGTTTCGCCACCGCCCGGAGCATCATCAAACCAGTCAGAATCGTCAAGACCGTCGTCATCGCCCCCCAAAAACGGCGGCTGATTCCACAACAACACCAACCCCGGTTGCGCGGCCTCCCGATACCAGTGCTCCGACAGAGAAGGATCGTCCTCAGGCCAAGCAACCCGCGGTCCAGCGCCAGGCGAACCCAACAACTCCTGCACCCAAGGCGCCGTCGACGGCTGCACCGAAATCAGTGCAGCCAACTTGCCCCCGCCCACAACTGCACCCACACAAACCAGCAACACCGCCAGCGACAACGACACCACCATCGGCGCAACCGGCCGCGCAACCGGCCGCGCAGGCACCTCGTAAGACGCAGCCACAAGTTACTCGTACATGTGCTTCGCAAGCACCGCAACATCCGCAAGGTTGCGGTACTTTTCAGCGAAATCCAGACCGTAGCCGATCACAAAATCGTTCGGAATATCAAACCCAACATACTTCACATCAACCTCAACCTTCGCAGCGGCAGGTTTGCGCAACATTGTGCAAATCTCCACCGAAGCGGCACCGCGCGAAACCAAATTCTCGCGCAACCAAGACAGCGTGAGCCCGGAATCGATGATGTCCTCAACAATCAGCACATCCCGCCCCTGAATGTCGGTGTCCAAATCCTTCAAAATGCGAACCACACCACTCGACTTCGTGCCCGCACCATAGGAGCTCACCGCCATCCAGTCCATCTCAATGTGGATCGTCAACTCGCGCGCCAAATCAGCCATCACCATAATGGCGCCCTTCAACACGCCCACAAGCAGCGGGGAACGATCCCGGTAATCCGACTCGATCTGGCGTGCAAGCTCAGCAGTTTTCGCGGCCAGCTGCTCCCGGGAAACAAGCACTGACTCGAGATCGTTGGAAATATGAGCGGAATCCATGAAGAACTTTCTGTTAAGGCCACCCGCCGACACGCGAGGTGGCTACGATGCTGCGGTGAACACGAGCGAACCCGTCTCACGTACAACCCTAATACCCGGAAGGTGCACCGCGCCCTGTCCGTGCCAATTCTCCACCAGATTCACCACCAACTCGGTGTGCGCAAAACTCAACACCACCCCAAACTTCGCCTGCACCAGCCGACGAATCAACCTCGTGCGCATCGCGTGCGGGTGAGCGCGCAGCGCGGTGATCGACAACGCAATTCCCGCCGCAGCCGGTTCCACCACATCCACAAGACGCTCCGACACGAAACGATCAAACGCTTCCTCATCAGCCCGCAACAAGGATGCCGTGCGCGCCAACGCCTCCGCAACGCCCGGACCGAGCTCCCGCTCCAACATCGGCAACACGCGCTCACGCACCCGCACCCGAGTGAACGCGGCGTCGCTATTCTGCGGATCCCGCCACGGTTCCACACCGTGATCCGCGCAACACGCCACCGTCGCGCTCCGCCGCACCCCGAGCAGCGGCCGGATGAGGTGGATGGGGGGTGCGGGGTCGGGTGTGGGGTCGGGTGCGGGTGTAGGGGCGTGGTCGGGTGCGGGGGCGTGGTGCGTGGGGTCGGGTGCGGGGTGCGTGGGACCTGCGAAATCGGCGGCGGGTGCGTGATCGGCGGAAACTGCGGTGCGGGACGGCGGCACCGACCCGTCCGGCGACCGCCACAACGTCACCGGCGCCATCCCCGCCAAACTCCGGGCGCCAGAACCGCGGGCAAGCCCCAACAGCACCGACTCCGCCTGATCGTCAAGCGTATGCCCCAACAGCACCGCCGCCGCACCCAGCTCCCGGGCGACCCCCGCGAACGCGGCAAACCGGGCTGTACGAGCAGCAGCCTCCGGACCAGTCCCCGCAGAACGCACCGTCACCCGGCGCACCACAACGGGATCCAACCCCAACCCCGCAGCAACCTCCGCCACCCGAGCGGCAACATCCGCAGAACCCGCCTGCACACCGTGGTCAATAATCACGGCACCCACGCGAACCCCCACACGCGGCCCCTCAAACGCGGCGGCAAGCGCCAACGCCATAGAATCCGGGCCGCCACTCAGCCCAACCAACACCAGCGGCGACAGCGCCACCCCGTCCCCGGGATGCAAGCGCGCCGCCTCAAACCCCGCAGTCTCAGGCCGCGCCTCTTCAATCAGCGTCGTCTCAAGCCCGGCCTCCTCAAGCCGCGCTTCCTCAGGCCACACCTCTTCAATCAGCGTCGTCTCAAGCCCCACCTCCTCAAACCCCGCCTCCTCAAGCCCCGCCTCCTCAATCCGCTGCGGCACAGCGCCGCCACCATTCGGGATGCCCGCCAACAGTTCACCCAACGCCCGGCGCACAGCCCGCCTGCACTCGCTCACCGCAGGCGACAGTCGAATTGCGCGAACCATCAGTGGACACCTCCATCTCCAACACGTCACGCCCCAGCGTAGCGGCACAACCGCACCAGCCGCCCCGAGTTCACCCCACCCCCCGGGCGAAACTCCCCACAATCAAGTACTGTGAAGGGGACGGCTGGGGCGGAAACGCACCCGGCGCCGCACACCAGCATCCACCCAATTGATATGAAGGAGCCGCCACGCATGGCCGCATTTGATGCAGTAATTGAGATTCCCAAAGGAAGCCGCAACAAGTACGAAATCGACCACGAAACCGGGCGAGTCTACCTCGACCGCGTGCTCTTCACCACGTTCGTGTACCCAACCGACTACGGATTCTTCGAAAACACCCTCGGCCTCGACGGCGACCCGGTAGACGCACTGGTGCTGCTGGAATACCCGGTATTCCCCGGGGTTGGTGTGTCCGTGCGCCCCGTCGGCGTGCTCAACATGAGCGACGAAGCCGGAAACGACGCCAAAGTGCTCGCGGTGCCCGCGAAAGACCCGCGCTGGGCGCACATTCAAGACATTGAAGACGTTTCAGAACAAACGCGCAACGAAATCGAACACTTCTTCACCCGGTACAAAGACCTTGAGCCCGGAAAATTCGTGAAGATTGAAGGGTGGGGCAACGCCGCTGAAGCCGTGCAAATCGTGGAAGACGGCAAAGTTCGCCTCGCCGAACAAGGCCACTAATCCACAGCGGGCGGCCCGAAACCACAGCCGCGCCGCACAACAACCAACGAATGGCACCCGCAGCGAAAACCAGCGGGTGCCATTCGTGGTTTCACGCCCACACAAGCCACGGGTGCACAACCGCGGCGAGCGCCGACTACAGCGGCAGCAAACCGCGGCGACCGGCGGCTACAGCGGCAGCAAACCGCGGCGAGCGCCGACTACAGCGGCAGCAAACCGCGGCGACCGCCGACTACAGCGGCAGCCCCCGATTCGCCATAAACGGCTGCGGGTCAATAAACGTGCCATTCACCAGCACCTCAAAATGCAAATGGTTTCCCGAAGAGTTACCCGTTGAACCAACACCGGCAATCACCTGACCCACCGAAACCGCCTGGCCAACCGAAACCGCGATACTCCCCTCAAGGATGTGCGCGTAACGCGTACTCACCCCGCCGCCATGATCAATGTAGACCATGTAACCACCGCCACCGGCAGCCCAGCCAGCGTACGTAACCACCCCAGAACTCGCGGCGAAAATGGGGCTACCCCCCGCAACAGCAAGATCCGTTCCCGTGTGCATCACCCCGGAGCAAAACCCGTTGTAACAAACATTCCCCCGGTAACCAAACACCGAACTGACATACCCGCCAGAAGGCCGAGTCCATTCGCCGTTCACCACGGGAGGCACCACAACGTCCCCGCCGCCGCCGCCACCACCGCCGCCGTTGTTTTTGCGTTCCTGCTCCTCACGCCACCGCCGCGCCTGCTCCTCCAGCAACGCCTGACGCTGCCGTTCACGCTCCTGCCGCTCTTCCTCTTCCTTACGCAGCCGCTCCTCATACCCCGCGACAGTTTTCGCGGTGGTGTCCTTCAGCGCGGCAAGCTGCGCCTGCAACTGCGCCTCCTGCTTCTGCTGCGCAATCAACTTGTCGCTCGCCGCCTGCGAAGCCGCAGCGGCAGTCTCCATCGTGTCCTGTGCGGCCTTGCTCAACTTTTCCCGCTCGGCCTTCGCCGCCTCCGCCTGTTCCCCAAGCGAACTCGCCGTATTACTCGTCTGCTGCGCCTGATTGAACAATTCCGCGTTGCGCTGCGTCGCCTTCGACATCATGCTCATCTTCTGCAACATCGTGTCGGCACTCTTCGCATCACCGCCAAGGAACAACTCCGTCGAAGCGTCAGTGCCGTTATTGCGATACAGCTGAGCCGCCAACACCCCAGCCTGGTTCTTCGCGGTCGCCGCCTCGCTCGCACTCTCCTCCGCCTGTTTCTTCAACGACTGGTAGCGGCCATCCGCCGCAATAAAGTCCGCCTCCGCATCCGCATAAATCTGCGCGGTGCGCTCAGCCTCCGCCTGGGCCGCAACCAAATCATCCGCCAAGGCACTAATCAGTCGCTCAATTTCGGTAATCTTCGCGGCAGCGGCCGCCTCATTACCCTTCGCAGCCTGCACATCATCCCAGGTAGGCAGGTCGAGGGCAAAAGCCGGGCGGGCATCCACAATGGGGATGCCGAGGCCAGCCACCAGCACACCCGCCAGTGCCAGCGCAAGCATGTGCCTACCGGGGCGCACCCCGAACGAGGCACCGACGTTTCGTGACGTTCTGTTCACAGCGGTTCTTCCGATCGTGTGATGCGACGCACACTCCACGCGCCGCAGTTTCCTGACTCGTACCGCTACTACCATAGCGCGAAGATGTGTCGGCGCGATGGAAACGCTCGGTAACATTCCGCTATGAATTCTCAGCCACGTGACACGCCAGGGATGCACAAAACGAACGACAACCCGCAAACAATTTTTGCGCGAAAATTCAACAAAACCCACCGGAGTCGTTGCGCAACAGGCCACACGATTTGTCTCGTTCCCGTTTTCATCGTAAGCTTGTACCTCGGTAGTCATGGTGCAGAAATGCACTAAGGCCCCATCGTTTAGTGGCCTAGGACACCGCCCTTTCACGGCGGCAGCACGGGTTCGAATCCCGTTGGGGTCACTGATACCGAATACAATTTAATAACAAGTATGGCCCTGTAGCGCAGTTGGTTAGCGCGCCGCCCTGTCACGGCGGAGGTCGCGGGTTCAAGTCCCGTCAGGGTCGCTCGACTTCGAGCGCCCGGTCTTTTGACCGGGCATTCGTGTCAGGGCT